>JBARPX010000205.1:0-2823 GCA_049643405.1 Candidatus Zixiibacteriota bacterium | reverse complement strand
TTGCGTGGTTGATGGAATTATGAAGAGATTGTCTGAACCAAGGAACATCACCCTGTGAGAAGACCGGGATACTTCTTTGCTTACGTTTTGTTAGCCCTTTTGATCTCAAAGGCCGAGTGGAATAACTCTCACTGGGATTTTTGCAAAACCCCATCGGGGGATTGCGTTTCACGACAAGAGATTCCTCTCCAGACCATCTACAAAGGTCAGAAGGCCAAGGAAAGCCACGAGTTCAGTTTGAGATCGAAAGCTGCGGTGGTGCTGGATGCAAAAAGGGGAGAGGTGCTGTTTGAGAAAAACATCGAGCAGGAGTTTCCCGTAGCCAGTTTGACCAAGCTGATGAGCGCGCTCACCTTTCTGGAGCCCGATCCTGATTTGAACGATACCGCCACCATCACGGTGGCTGATGCCTGGCGCTCGGGCAGGTCCCAGCTACGGGTGGGGGAGATCTTCACCCTGCGTGATCTTCTACATGCCAGCCTGATGAGTTCCAGTAACCGTGCCACCAGAACCCTGGCCCGCACGTCCGGTCTTTCCCCCTCCGAATTCGCGGCTCGCATGAACCTCAAGGCAAGAGAGTTGGGGCTTCTAAACAGCTTGTTCCATGAGCCTACGGGTCTGGACGAGCACAACAGGTCCAGTGCACTGGATTGCGCCAGGCTCCTCTACCTTGCCCTGCAGGATACCGTCATCCGCTCCATCGCCGGCAAAACCCTGTATGAGTTTAATTCACTGGACAAGAGAAAAAGAAAACACCGGATCGGGAGCACCAACAAGCTGTTGTTCAGCTCCCTGAACGTGAAAGGAGGAAAGACCGGGTACAACGGTGCATCCGGTTGGTGCCTGGGGACACTGGTAGAAGGGGACGACGGGGAAGAGGTGGTGGCCGTGGTCCTGGGGGCTCCCAGCAAGCGGACCAGGTTCAGAGAGATCAGATCCATCGTGAAATGGTCAATTCGTGAAAACACAAAGGGGAGTTAGGAAACAATAGCTTTGGGGGAATCAGGTGGAGTCGCAGAGAAGGTATATTGAAGAGGTGGGGGAGGCTATAGAGGCGTTAGGGATAATGCTGGAGAAAGAGCTCGGGGAAATCAAGCAGGGTCTGGCCGGGCTTTATCAGTCTGCCACTCAAACCCACAAGGGGGAGGAAGACCTCAATCAGGAGATGCAAAAGCTCAAAGAAGAGGTGAAGAGCATGGAAGGGTTTCTTCACGGGTTAGAAAGCATATTGTCCCGAACTGAATCCAGGTTGGCAGACTTGCAGAAAGACTATTCCGACGAAGAAGATCTGGCTGGAGAGATAAAGAACGATCTGTTGGTCATGAAACGGGAACTGCAATTTGTAAGAAGCGACTTAAAGGATATTTTGACCCATCAGGAAGAGATGGTGAAGAGGTTACAGCAGGAGCAAGCGGGAAAACAGGAGGCTGAGGCAGGAGACACTGCCGCTGCTCAGGACTGACATCTCTGTCCTGATTTTCCCTCAAATTCCTCTCTTGGATTATCTCATTAACGCAGGAATCCTCCCACAATTCTACGAGCAAAGATTAACTTCTCGATTCGTACTCAGTTGAAAAGCGGAATTTCCTCCCTGCCTCGGGGATAAGTCGATCCACGAACCGGGGCCGGTTTGCTCGGAGCCGGCAGAATAGGGAAATTCGCCCCGGTTGGGTGTCCCAGAAAACAACATAACGGGGCATTTCTATCCGTTTTCTCTTGACAAAAGTGCAAAAAACCGTATCATAAAAGACTGTTCGCTGTGCATCTGGCAGCGATGCGAAAACAACTGTAACGGAGGAAAGTGATGCGGGCTGAAACCAACACCGTCGATTCTCTGGTTGACAGATACGGAGCAAAAAAGGAGGCTTTGATACCCATTCTCCAGGATCTCCAGTCCGATCTCAACTGGCTGCCGGAGGAGGTGCTGAGGGCCGTTGCCGATAAACTGGGCGTTCCCCTGATGGACGTTTATGGGGCCGCCAGCTTCTACCGGACGTTCAGCCTCAAGCCGCGGGGCAAGCACATCATCACCGTCTGCGTGGGAACTGCCTGCCACGTGAGGGGAGGACAGAGGATCGTGGACGAAATCGGGAGAATGCTCGATCTCGCCCCGGGTGAAACCACCCCGGATCAGAATTTCACACTCGAGACGGTCAATTGCCTGGGGTGTTGCGCCATCGGGCCCATTGTAGTGGTCGATGGAGAATATTACGGCGAGATGACCACCAGAAAGGTTAGTTCCGTTCTTGAGAAATATCAAGTTGCCTCAGGAGAGTAGATCATGATTGAAGTTAATGTCAAATGTCCCCATTGTGGGAAGAGCTTGATGGATGAGGAGATAAAAATCGACGATCATCCCAGCGTGAAATTGAACATCCAGTGGGGTGGGGAACGGGGCAGGCTCCGCTTAAGTTCGCTTTACGGAAGCTACACCATAGAGTGTCAGTTGTCCATGCCGGAGGGCGAGGTGGCCAGATTCTTCTGTCCCCATTGTAATGCCGAGTTGACCGGCCGGCGCGTATGCGAGAAATGCGATGCTCCCATGATTCCCCTGAAGTTCATCGAGGGAGGGACCGTTGAGATATGTTCACGCCGAGGGTGCAAAAAACACCTGATTGAATTTGAAAACTTGGAATCGGAGCTCAGAGCATTCTACAATAAGTATTCCCTCTTTTTCAAGAGCAGTTAGGCTGCCTGTCTCGCGCCGCGAAGAAAGGTCATAAACATGAAAACCGTTGAAGATTTAAAGAGCATCGTAGAGGCCAGAATCAAAGAGAGAAAGACAGATCAGAGGTCCCGCATCGTAATCTCCGCCGGCACCTG
>JBARPX010000204.1:0-7153 GCA_049643405.1 Candidatus Zixiibacteriota bacterium | reverse complement strand
TCCCAGGGTGGTGCGACTCTGGGTCAGCTTGGTGGCTCCTTTTAGCTTGGCCAAGCCGAAGTCCATTATCTTCACCTGACCCCGGGGAGTGAACATGATGTTGTCCGATTTGATATCCCGGTGCACGATCCCCTTCTCATGGGCTATGGTCAAGCCTTCGCATATCTGAACTGCAATGTCCAGAACCTTCCTTATCGAGAGCGTCTCTTTTTCAACTAGCTGTCTCAGAGTCTGGCCCTCGCAGTACTCCATGACTATGAACGTCTGTCCTTCGAACTCGTCGATCTCATAAATGGTGGTGACGTTGGTATGGTTCAAAGCCGAAGCCGCCTTGGCCTCGTGCACGAATCTTTCCTTTTCGACAGATTCAGTGGTCAGATGCTGGGGCAGAAATTTGATGGCTACCACACGGTCAAGCTTGGTGTCCTCGGCCTTGTAGACAATGCCCATGCCTCCCTCACCCAACTTATCCAGAATCCTGTAATGCGAAACGGTCTTGCCAATCATGTCTGCCTCCTGCTTACTCTTTACCTGTAGAGAACAAGATTGTCGTAGGGACAGCCCTTCAGGGTGAATCTCTTCAGGATGAACCCTTGTGGCTGTCCGCATACAGTTTCGGACAGGGACGAGCCCTGTCCCTACGCAAAATCCTCTTCATTCTCTCGATACGCTCTTGGTTCTCAACTCTTAGCTCTCAACTTTCTCAGCCTCTCCTTCGCATCCTCCACCTCAGGTATCCCCGGGTCGGCGTCCTTCCAGATTTCTAAGAATTCCTCATATTGCTCAATCGCCTTTTTGTTCCAGCCTGATTTCTCGTAAGCTAAGCCTAATAGATAATAAGCCTTAACTGCCCAAATCGGAACACTTAACCTCGCATCATCATGGCACCGAACTGCCTTCTCCAACTGAGTCACCGACTCACCCAGCCTGCCTGACTCAAGGTAGGCTCGCCCCAAAAGAAACCGGTGAACGAAAGACCACCATTTGACATCTTTGGTCGCCTTTTCCAGATGAGTCACGGCAGTCTTTGCGTCTCCCTTAGCCAGTTCTATACTACCTAAAAGTCGCCAGTAAGTGACCATCTCGGTTTGATCTATTTCTTCAATTCTTTTCCTCAGAGCCGCAGCCGCCTCCTCAGCCTTCTCAAAATCACCATTCTCTGCCAATAGCCGAGCATAAATGGGAGGTGGCATAAGAAAATACTCAGGATTAAACCTGTCGATGATCTCCATCGCCGTCTCTGTTTCCCTCAAAGCCGAATTCAGTTTCTTGGTACCCGCAAAGACACGTGCCTTCAGGATATGTTTTCCCGAAGTCTTCTCTTCAGTCTGCTCCATTCTATCTGCGGCAAGACCGTCGTCCAAAACCTTCAGCGCAGTTTCGAACTTCCCCTGATAAGCAGGGATCAAAGCCAGCATCGTTCTTCCGCTTGACCGATACCACTTGTCACTGTGTGAGGCTATTACCTGATAACAGCTTTCGGCTTTGGCATACTCTCTTTTGAAGAGGTACATGTGCCCCAGTTTTTCCAGGGACATCTCGTAGTCGGGTTTTATCTCCAAGGCATTTTTGTAAGACTCGATCGCCTGGTCTATCTTACCATTGTAAGCATAAAGATCAGCCCTTGTATCGTAAGGATTGGCTTCATCGGGTGCCAAGGATATGTATTTGTTTATGGCCCAGATGGATTTGTCAAAATCGCCCAACTCATTGTAGGCATAGGCAAGCCCGTTATATGGCAACTTGTAAAGAGGGTCTATCTCAATAGCTTTGTTGAAGTGGCGAACAGCTTCCTCAAACTCGCCCCAACCCTGATAATACGTACCTAACATAAGAAAGGCATCTTTCTCATCGGGATAGCGTTCCACCAGCTTCTTCAGCTCTTTGACATACTGAGTTTCATAGTCTGATACACGTGCTTCCTGAACCTTTATATAGGATTTCTCCTTGTGAGTGACGTCATCCGAGTATTCTGCGGCTCTGGCCAGCAGCTCTTCCCAATCATCCGGCCATTCCATACTCAACCGCAAGTACGCCATGGCAAATGTGGAGTCAAACTCCAAAGCCTTTCTGAAACTTCGCTCAGCTTCCGTCGAGTAGTACTTCGAGGCGTAATCAAGTCCCTCAAGATAGTAACGATAGGCTTCAGGTGAATGAGTGGTGACGTCAGCAATGGAAGGGTCGGGTTCTTGTTGCGCCGCCGCAGGCAGGGACAGATCATTCTTGATTTCAACCGTCAGCTTGTCTACCAGAGAGAATACATCTTCTTTCATCTCTCCATCAATGCGTTGAGAAGCTTTCACCTGGCCAGTTTCTACATCAACCAGCTGGGTGGTGATAACAGTCTGTGGCTCAACCCGAAGGATATTCCCTAAAAGCATCCATCTGGCCCCGGCTTTTGTCGCAATCTGAGTGGCGACTTCCCGGTCGATCTTCTTCTCCCCTTCCCTGCCCAAAAGCTTGAGGATGTCATACAATCTCTGACTGGAGACCACATTGACATATTCAGATTCAGAAAGATCAGTTATCAAGAGATTGGTTACGATCTCACCCAGCCTTTCGGAATCCTCTCTGTCCACCATGTTATCAAAATACATAATGGCCAAAGAGTTCTCTTTGGCTATGGCACTCTTTTCGGGAACTACCTCAACTTTGAAAGGTTTGAGAATCAGGAAAAGTACAGCAATGATGAAAACGACGGAGGCGGGGAGTATAAAGGGAAGAAGTCTCCTTTTGGGCTTGGCTGTAACAACCACCCTGGTCTCCTTCTGCAATCCCTTCAAGTCGGCTACAACCTCAGCCGCACTCTGATACCTGGTGCTGACATCTTTTTGCAGAGCCTTGTCAACTATCCTCTGTAATCCGTCTGGAACATTGGCTTTATACCTGGCCAAGGGTTCCGGAGTCTCGTTTACAATGGAGTGGATTACGGCGGCTTCATGCTCACCCTTAAAGGGGAGCTGACCGCCGATCATCTCATATAAGATTACTCCGAAGGAGAAAATGTCCGAACGCTGGTCAACCTCCATCCCCTGAGCTTGCTCCGGGGACATATACTGCAAGGTCCCCATGGTCGTGCCTGTCTTGGTTAGCTTGGTTACCCCTTTCAGCTTCGCCAGGCCAAAATCCATTATCTTGACCACGCCCTCATCGGTCAACATAATGTTGTCCGACTTTACGTCTCTATGAACAATGTCCTTCTTGTGAGCAGCATTCAAGCCCTCTCCTATCTGAATGGCGATATCCACGACATCCTTAACAGAAAGGGTCTGGTCTCTGATAAGCTCCTTGACCGATTTGCCCTCGATGTATTCCATGCATATGAAGCACTGGCCCTTCACCTCATCAATATCATGAACAGTGGTTATGTTATTCTGATTCAGAGCCGAGGCTGCTTTGGCCTCGTGTTCGAATCGAGCCTTGGCCTCGACGTCGCAGATAAGCTGCGGGGGCAAGAACTTCAAAGCCACGGTTCTTCCCAGTTTGGTGTCCTGGGCTTTGTAGACCACACCCATGCCGCCTTCGCCGATCTTCCCAATGATCTCGTAATGGGATATTACCGTCCCCTGGGCAAGCATTGCGAACGATTGAGTTCTGTCCAAACCGTTATCATCAGGTTCAGAGGTCATAAAAACTCCTCCTCATAGATATTCAGCAAGGCCCGAATTGCGAAGCAAGCTAGGTCCTGGCTTTCAATTCAGCCAACCTGACCTTGGCATCCTCTATCTCAGGTATCCCCGGGTCTGCAGCCTTCCAGCCGTAGGGACAGCCCTTCAGGGTGAATCTCTTCAGGATGAACCCTCGTGGCTGTCCGGTCGGAGGCTCGGACAGGGACAAGCCCTGTCCCTACGCAGAATCCTCTTCTGTTTTTCGACACGCTCTTTTCTCTCAACTCTTAACTCTTAGCTCTCAACTTTGCCAACCCCTCCTTCGCGTCCTCCACCTCCGGTATCCCCAGGTCGGCATCCTTCCAGATCTCCAGAAATTCCTCATACTGCTCAATCGCTTTTTTGTCCCAACCTGATTTCTCGTAGGCCAAGCCCAAGAGGTAATGAGCTTTCACTGCCCGAAACGCGCAAAGTGCTCGGTTGTTATCATATCGTGAAAGCACCTTCTCGAATTCGGCCACCGCCTCGCCCAGTCTGTCTGACTCAAGATAAGCCTCAGCCAGCGTAAAGTGAGCCCAGAAGTCCGGGGTGGCATTGCCCAATTTCTCGAATTCACTGAGTGCCGCTTCCGTGCTGCCTCTTGACCACTCAATAAACCCAAGGGTATACCAATGGAGATACATCAGGCTCGGGTCTTTCTCCTCAATATCCTTTCTAAAAGCATTAGCTGCCTCTTCGGCCTTGGCGATTTCATTATTCTCCGTTAGAAGTCGCACATAGTATTCCCAGTGAGAGGCTGGTTCTTGAGGATAAACCTCTCGAGATATCTCCATCGCCTTTTGAGTTTCCTCCAAGGCTAAACCCAGATTCTTCTTTTCCCTGTATATAGTCGCCTTTCTGAAATGCTTTTCCAGCTGCCACGCTTTGGCCTCCTCCATCCTATCCGCGGTGATACCGGCGCCCAGAATCCTCAACGCCTCATCCAGCCTCCCCTGGTAAAGAGGAATAAGTGCCAGGCAGGTTCTTCCCTTTGAGCGAGCAACTTTATCGCTGCTGGAGGCAAGCGCCTTGTAACAGCTTTCAGCTTTTGCATACTCCCTTTTGAAAAGATACATATGCCCCAGTTTTGCCAGGGACGTATAGAAGTCCGGTTTTAGCTCCAGAGCTTTTCTGTAAGATTCAATCGCCTGGTCTATTTTGCCGTTGTAGGCATACAGATCAGCTCGGCTGTCATAGGGATTGGGTTCGTCTGGTGCCAACGATATATATTTGTTGATAGCCCAGATGGATTTCTCAAAATTCCCAATATCGTTGTAGATATAGGCAAGCATGTTATACGCGAACTTATAAAGAGGGTCTATCTCAATGGCTTTAGTAAGCTGACGAGCAGCAGCTTCGAGGTCTCCAAGGGCATTCCAATAAACTGCCCCTAACCATAAAAGAGCAAACTTATCTTCTGGATAGCGCTCTACTACCTTTTTTAGTTCTTTAATCGCCTCCCCATGATTCCCTGATATCTGTGCTTCCTGTGCTTTTATATAATGTTTTTCCTTCTGACTAACCTTATCCGAGTATTCCACTGCTTTGGCTGTTAATTCGCTCAACTCCGAACCTCCTCTAAGCACAGCCAACCAGAAATATGCCATAGCAAAGGAGGAATCGATTTCCAAAGCCTTCATGAAGCTCTTCTCAGCCTCGACGTTATAAAGCTTCCAAAAGTAATCAACTCCTTCCAGATAGTAACGATAAGCTTCCGGTGAATGTGTTGTCACTTCCGCAACCTGAGGGTCTTCTTCTTTCTGGGCTTGGGCAGGAAGGGAAAGGTCTTTTTTTACTTCCACCGTAAGTTTGTCCACGATTGAGAATATCTTCTCGCCTCTGTCGCCGGTAATTCGCTGTGAAGCTATGGCATTGCCGGTGGCAACGTCAACAAGCTGGGCTGTAAGAATCACTTGCGGCTTGACCTGAAGAATGCTGCCCAAAAGCATCCATTTGGCTTCGGTTTTCGCCGCAACCTGGCTGGCAACGTCCTGGTCCACCTTTGTGGCGCCTTCCCTGCCCAAAAGTTTGAGAATATCATAGAGCCTCTGGCTCGAGACCACCTCCAGGTACTGCGACTCTGACAGATCGGTTATCAGAAGATTGGTGACGATCTTTCCCAGTTTTTCTGTATCCTCCGGGTCGGCCAGGTTGTCAAAGTACATGATGGCAAGTGAGGGGTTACCTGGCGGTGGCGAGATTACTTCCTTTTCGCCAACGAGAGACACCATAGTCACCGCTATGGCTACGATGGCTACAACGATCAGGGCAGGGATCAACAGCTTTCTCAAGCTGAAGGTTACGGTGATCTCCCTGGAGGTGGAAGGCCTTGTCTTGGGCAGGACTCTCTCTGTGGTGGGAATGCCTTTCTCTATCTTGCCCAGTTCTGAGAGCAGCTCGTCTACTCCTTGATATCTGTTCTCCCTGTCCTTCTCCATGCACCTGAGAATGACACGGCTGAGATCTTCGGGAACCTGAGCGTTGATCTTCCTCGGATCGGGAGGAGCCTCGCTTTTGTGCTTCACCGCTATGGTTAACGGGGTATCACCCTCGAAAGGCACTCTGCCGGTCACCATCTCATAAAGAATCACTCCCAATGAATAAATATCAGAGCGCTGGTCTACCTTTTTGCCTTCCACCTGCTCAACAGACATGTACTCGGGCGTCCCGATCATCACTCCGGCGTCGGTTATCCCTTTTGCCTTAAGCGAGCGGGCTATGCCAAAATCCATAATCCTGGCATTCCCGTCTCTATCTATCATGATGTTCTGCGGTTTTAAATCACGATGCACCACTCCCAGCCGGTGGGCCTCGGATAGGCCTTCGCAGATTTGCCCGGCTATGAAGATGGCTTTGCCTGCGCTTAACGGCCCCACCCTCCTAATCGAGCTCTTCAAATCCTCGCCGGACACATATTCCATGGTGATAAAGTGGGTTCCCTCTTCCTTGCTTAAGTCGAACATCCGGCAGACGTTTCTGTGGGAGATCTTGCGGGCAAGCTTCAGCTCGTTTCGGAAGCGCTCAATGGTCTGCTTGTCGGAAGCGATCTCGGGATTTAGAAGCTTTAATGCCACCTTGTCCTTTATCTCCTTGTCGAAGACCTTGTATACCCTGCCCATGCCTCCTTTTCCCAACTCTTCGATCACCTGATATCTTCCGGCAAAGGTGCCTCCAACGGTCAGTTCTTTCCTGGAAGCCTGGAAGGTCTTCGTGCCAGAGACAGAGATCTCCTCTGACGAGGGAAGCTGCGTCCCGCACTTGCCGCAGAAACGGGTATCATCGGGATTTTCAAAATCACATTTTTGGCATTTCATAGCCTACCGGTCCTTTTACCTGTTTGGTTATAGCTCTCTTGGTATCCAAACATTCTTCAATACTGGTGGAAGCCAGACTCCAAGGAAAACCCACCGTCTGCCTACTGCTCTCCGCTTCCTGCTGTCTGCCTACTGCTTACTGCCTGCGGTTTTTTCTTGACTCTCTACCCTCAACTCTGAACTCTCAACTTT
>JBARPX010000203.1:0-33918 GCA_049643405.1 Candidatus Zixiibacteriota bacterium | reverse complement strand
AAGAGCAAGTCGCTCTCTGAAAACTCAACCTGATAGGTGACCTGGGCCTCTCCCCTATCTGAAAAACCAAAAAAGAGAATAGCCAAAAACAAAAGAGTTGTTAAGTTTCTGCTCACAATTGCCCCCTGCAAGACCAGTTTCGGGACGGAATCAAATCCACGCCATGAGACTTTGCAACGGGCGTGCCAGTGGGAGAAGTTTTTGGCGGAACAAGTGATTCTGTTCCAATCTAACTTTCGTCAACGGGTTAGATTGACAAACTTCAATGGCGACACGCAGCCCGACCATGCTTCTCTCTTTTTTCAGGATTCAGAGTATGGGAACTATCCCATAGATTGTGGCAAGCAGTCGACAGCACCACAAGAGCCCAAGAATATTCGAAAAAAGAGAATTTTTTACTTGACAAGGGTAACGTTTGGCTCTATCATAGGCAGGAAGTGGGCGGATGAGGATTGAAATGGGTGGAAGTGGGCAGACGCTCAGGTTCGCAGCGTTTTCTGGGGAGTGATCATCGTCGCAAAGGAATGACTCAACACCTGAAGTAATACCACGACTTACAAAGACTTTTCCAGAAGATAACCTGACTTGCAGTCTGCGAGCACAAATGAGATGCAGAGGGTGTTTTCTCCATGACCTCCTTCAAAGGCACCTACACATCGGCCATAGACGGCAAGCGGCGGCTCAAACTGCCCAAGAAGCTCAGGGAGGTCATTCCCCCCACGTCCAACGACAACTTCGTGATGGGACCGGGGTATGACGGCTGCATTTTTCTCTACCCCTCAGAGGAGTGGACCAAGCAGGAAGAGAAGCTCAGGAACTTAAAGGTGGACTTGGGCGAACACAGGTTTTTGGAGAGGGTATTCGTTCCGGAATCGGAGGACGCGAGATTGGACCGGGTGGGCCGGCTGACCATCTCCCCGCGCCTCTTGGATCGTGCCGGGATCAAGAAGGAGGTTTTGATCCTGGGAATCCTGTCCCGGATCGAGCTGTGGGCGCCTGAGGTTTATAAGAAATACAGAGAACAGTACAAGCAGAGCTTTGAGGAAGTGGCGGAAAAGATATACAGATCTTAAACTTCCTTGAGGTTGAGATTCGCTTCGCTTCTTTTACCATGGGATTTTGGATTCTTGATGGAGGCAGAACCTGCCTAAGGTTCTAATTGCTTGACCCGTGTAACGCAATCCCTCTTGAGGGTGATGAGGGGTCCGCTTTGAAACGAAACCAGTTGAATCCGACCATCCCGTTATTGCAGGGATGCTCTACCTGCATCAAGCGCTCCGCGAACCTGATAGGAGCAACAGGCGCAAAGCAAGAGTTGCCGGGAATTCTGCCCCGGCATCACAGGGCAAGTTAAGGGATCTATGGGAATAAGAAAACCATGCACCAACCGGTTCTGGTAAAGGAGGTCTTGGAAGGTCTTATACCTGAGAGGAGTGATGTCATAGTTGACGCCACGGTGGGAACCGGCGGACACGCAGAGGCGATTGTCTCAAAGCTAAAAGGAAAAGCGAAATTGATCTGTACGGACAGAGATGAAAAAGCCTTAGAGATTGCCAGAGGGCGGTTAGCCAAATATGAAAAGAGAATCAGCTTTGCCCATGCTCGCTTCAGTCAGATAGAGAAACCCCTCTCGGATCTGAACTTAAGGTCGGTTTCAGGATTCCTTTTTGATTTGGGTGTGTGCGCGCTTCATCTGCAGAATGCTAAAAGAGGCTTCAGTTTTCAATTGGATGGACCGTTGGATATGCGAATGGATCAATCACAATCGAAGAATGCCGGTGAGGTAGTCAACAATTATTCTCTTTCCGAGCTGGCCAGGATTCTCTGGGAGTTTGGCCAGGAGAAGTTCTCCAGGAGGATCGCCAGAGCCATCGTGAACCGGAGAAGAAGGTCTCCCATCCTGACCACCTTTCAGTTGAGAGATATCGTGGAATCGGTAATAGACAAGAGATACCGGATCAAATCGTTGGCCCGTGTATTCCAGGCCATACGAATAGAGGTCAACGATGAGTTGAACCAGTTGAAAGAGGGATTGAACCAGGCAATAGGTCTGCTGGCGCCCGGCGGAAGATTGGCCCTGATCTCCTATCACTCCCTGGAACATCGGCTCATCCGGGAGAGGATAAGACAAGAGAGCAGGGGCTGCATCTGTCCGCCGGACCTACCGGTGTGCGGTTGCGGGGCCAAAGCCACTCTGAGAGTGATTACCCGCAGGCCCATAGCGCCAACACCGGAGGAGATCGAAGCTAACCCCAGCGCAAGAAGCGCAAAGCTGTGGGTGGCAGAGAAGCTGGGTGCCGGGTTGGGTAAAGAATAAGGAGAATCGGACAAGAAGAAGCGCGCATATCAGGGATTCATATCCACCCGTTCGAAGGCGAAGAGAGGAACGATTGGACCAAGGCCAAGAGTAACTCAACCTAACAGCAGCTAAGGAGAGGAAGTGTGAGGAGAAAAAAATCAACAAGGGGTCGTTTAACTGCGAAAAGGAAAAGGCGCTCCAGGCTCCGCCTCCTTTTCATTGTTCTCACGTTGATTTTCCTATCCTGCGTGTATATCTGGCAAAGGGTGACGGTCATCACCCTCTCTGCCCAGGCCAAGGAACTGAGGCTGGAAACCAGGAGAATGCAGGAGATTCACAAGTACCTGGAGATTGAAGTGGCCAATCTCAGTTCTATCCCCAGAATAGAAAAGAAGGGTATGCAGATGGGACTTGCCTATCCCGGCTTAGATCAGATAGGCCTCATTCGTGAACTGCCCGACTCCACCTACCTGGAAACTCAGGGTTTTGCGAAAAACGTCTGGGCCGGGTTGAGAGCGCTCCAAAAGAGTCTCCTCCCCGGAGATGAAGCCCTGGCAAAAGAGATCGAAAATGAGCCGTGAAGCACAAGCAAGAAAGCGGCGTCGCCCGAACCGTCGAAGGCGCGTCCGGTCAGGATGGACCAAGCTTTCCAGAAGAAGGTCAGTCACCATCTTTGCGTTGGGAAGCCTCATCTGGGCTCTGATTCTGTCCCGACTCTTCTTCATCCAGGTACTAAAGGGGGAGGAATACAAAAAGATCGCCCAAGGACAGCAACAGTTGCACATCAAGTTGGAAGCAAAAAGGGGAACCATCTACGATCGAAACGGAAGGGCTCTGGTGATCAATCTGCCGGTGGAATCCTTCTTTGCCATCCCGGAGAGCGTGACAAACATAGATCAGGTAGCGAAAACATTTGGCTGTTCCCGGTCCCGTTCCAGCCGGATAAAAGAGAAGCTGAGAACAAAAAAGAACTTCGTGTGGCTTCAGAGAAAGGTTGAGAAAAAGGAAAGCCAGAGGGTCAAACAGAAGAAGCTGGATGGGGTGTGGGCCAAATACGAAACCAAAAGGTATAATCTGTATGGAGACTTAGCTGAGGAGGTGCTGGGATTCACCGACGTTGACAACCGGGGGCTGGCTGGGGTCGAGTTTCGATATGATCAATACCTGCGGGGCAAAGATGGGGAGGGTATTTTTCAGCGGGACGGACACAGGAACTCCTACCGGATCTCCGAATATCCGCTGCAGAAACCGGAGGATGGCAAAGGTCTTCTTCTCACCATCGACATCGAGCTGCAGGGCATCGTGGAACAAGAGTTGGAGGAAGGGATAGAGCTGACCGGAGCGAGGGGGGGAAGCGCCATCTTTATGAATCCCGGAACCGGCGAGATTCTGGCAATGGCCTATTGCGGAAAAAATGATGGACTGCCGGTGAAGAACAGGACCATAAGCGACAACTTCGAGCCGGGCTCGACTTTTAAAATCATCACGGCCGCCGCCGCCTTAGAGGAAGAGGTCTTGAGCCCCGAGGATAGCATCTTTGCAGAGGAGGGTAGCTTTAGAATCGGCAGAAGAACCATCCACGACATCAAGGAGCGTGGATGGCTCACCTTTAAAGAAGGGGTGATGTACTCCTCGAATATCGCTCTTGCGAAAACGGCCATGACGGTGGGTAAGGATAAAATACACCAGTACGCTCTCGCTTTCGGAATGGGTCAGAAGACGGGAGTCGATCTCCCCGGCGAAGCAAGCGGTTTCGTCTCTTCTCCTAAGAGATGGTCCGACTTTGTTCTCTCCTGTTTCAGTTTCGGGCAGGGAGTTTCGCTTACCCCCCTGCAACTGGTCTGCGCCTACTGCGCCGTAGCCAACGACGGAGTGATGATGAAGCCATTCGTGGTCAAAGCAATCTTAGATGAGAATGGGGACACGCTGGAAACTTTCCGGCCGACTACGGTCAGAAGGGTGGTCAGCGAAAAGACCGCCCGGCTTCTGGTCGATTTCCTGACCGGAGTGGTCTCCTGCGGAAGCGGACAGAGAGCGAAGATGGAGGGGATGACCGTCGGGGGTAAAACCGGCACTGCTCAAAAGGCCAAGCCCGGCGGCGGAGGATATGATAAGCATAACTTCATCGCCTCCTTCATAGGCTTCTTTCCCGCCGAGGATCCCGAGGTGGTGGGTCTGATCACGCTGGACAGCCCGCAAGAGGAACACCTGGGTGGATTGACCGCCGCGCCGGTGTTCAAGAACACCGCCCATCGAATCGTGTCCTTGGCCAGAGAATCCCTGCTGATGTCCACGGCCAAGACCGTCTTGAGCACGGCTACGGAGACGATGCAGTCAGGCCTAGTCGAGAATGAGCTGTATCGATACAAACCCGAATCCACCGACATCTTCTCAGATCCGGACACAACCGCAACAGACCGAAATCTGATTCCGGACGTGCGCGGGCTGACCGCCAGAGAGGCAGTGAGGGTGTTTGCTGCAAGAGACTTGGAGGTTACGCTCAAAGGGAGTGGCATAGTGGTCGATCAGGTTCCCGGGCCAAACGCTCCGGTGAGCCAGGACAGAAGATGTGTAATAGAATGCAAGCCCAGATGACGTTTTAAGATAATCGGGTGAGGCAATTCATGAGCAAGAGAAACGCACGGAATCTGAAAAAACTCTTGGACGTCCTTCCTTCCAAAAAAGTCTCCGGGGACCTTGACCTGACCATAAAAAAGATCGAGCGCGATTCCCGCCAGGTGAAGTCGGGAGACCTGTTTGTAGCGATAGAGGGATACCAAAAAGATGGTCACGAGTATATCCAGTCAGCGGTCAAGAACGGCGCTGTGGCCGTGGTCGCCCAGACAAACGGTAACTACAAGCCCAAAGCCAAGGTGATAGTCCCCGACTCCAGAGAAGCTCTGGCGCTTTTGGCCGGGCAGTTCTATGGTTTCCCCTTCAGGAAGCTGAAGATGGTCGGCATAACCGGGACTAACGGAAAAACGACCACTTCCTACCTGATCAGGTCCATCCTGGAACATAACAAGAGCAAGGTCGGCTTGATCGGCACCATCGCCTACTGGTTGGGGGAGGAGGAATCAAAGGCGATAAACACAACTCCAGAGTCGCTGGAACTACAGAGGATGTTTTCCGAGATGCTAAAACAAGGCGTCTCTGCGGCGGTGATGGAGGTCTCCTCCCATGCTCTGGTTATGCATCGCGTCGACGGGATCGAGTTCGACGTGGCCATATTCACCAACTTGAATCACGAGCACCTCGATTTTCACAAGACCATGGATGCGTACCGGCAGGCCAAGGGACTGTTGTTCCGGAAGCTGAAAGCTAAAGGGAGCAGCGGCGTGATAAACATGGATGATCCCAACTGGAGATATTTCGGTCAACAGGCCGGCAGGGAGTGCTTGACCTATTCCTTAAACGATCCCAGCGCGGATTTCTTCACCACCAGTTTCACCTGCACCCCGGAGAACACGCTCATCACCATGGCAACTCCGGTTGGAGAGATGAAATTAGATTTCAAACTGATAGGTGAGTCAAATGTCTACAACGCCTTAGCCAGCGTGGCGGCCGGGTTTGCCCTGAAGATAAATCCGCAGATAATAAAATCAGGCTTAGAGGCGATCACCGGAGTTGCCGGCCGCATGGAGCGAATCCAGGCCGGGCAGGATTTCAACATCTGGATCGATTATGCCCACACCCCTCACGCTTTTGAAAGACTCCTCAAGTCCGCGCGCCGGATAACCAAGAGAAGATTGCTCTTCCTTTTCGGATGCGGCGGGGATCGGGATCAGGAGAAAAGGCCCTTGATGGGGAAGATAGCCGCCAAATACACGGATCGCATCATCCTGACAGAAGACAACCCGCGCGGTGAAGATCCGGAAGCAATCGTGAAGCACATTATGGAGGGGATAGAAGAGAAAAACAAGGTTGAGATAATAATAGACAGAAGAGAAGGAATTGAGCATGCCCTCAAGATCGCCCAACCCGGGGACACCCTGGTGCTGGCGGGAAAGGGGCACGAGGATTATCAGGTAATTGGAGATAAGAAGATCCACTTCTCGGATAAGGAGACGGTTTTGGAGTTGCTCTCTTCCGAGTCGACCGAAAACGCCTCCGCGAACGTTGATTCGTCTGAAGGAGAGACATAGCGGTAGCCGTACCCTTTGGGGTGCGCAGAACAGAGATGGCAAGGGTTTCGCCAAACTTGTGACTAAGACCTGAGATAAAGATCTTATGTTTCAGATTACTTTGAATGAATTGGTGAAGGTTGTCGACGGACAGATTCTGCTGGGTCCCTCTGCCGGGGATCAGGTGATAAGAGGAATAAGTATCGATTCCCGGAACATAAACAAGGGAAGCCTCTTCGTTGCCATCCCCGGAGAGAGGTTCGACGGTCATCAATTCATCAGACAGGCCGTGGACAAAGGCGCCCGAGCTGTGATCATGTCCAAAGACAAAAGGGAGGCAGCAGGTCAGGATGTGCTCAAAAAAGCAGCTGTTTGGTTGGTGGAAGACACCAAGAAGGCGCTGAGGGATACGGCCTCATGGTACAGGGGGAAGTTTGACATTCCCACGGTGGCGGTGACCGGAACAAACGGCAAGACCACCACCAAGGACATGATCGCAGAGGTGCTCTCCTCACGGTACCAGGTGCATAAGTCTCCCCATAGCTACAATAACCTTGTCGGCGTGCCGCTCACTATATTCCAACTCAACTCCCATTCCGAGGCTCTGGTACTGGAGTTGGGCATGAGCAGCCCCAACGAGATCGCGATTCTGACCCGAATAGCACATCCGGACGTCGGAGTGATCACCAATATCGGACCGGCTCATTTAGAGTCGATGGGGAGCGTGGAGAGAATCGCCCGGGCCAAGTTCGAGCTTCCGGACAACATGTCATCCCCAAGGACCCTCATTCTGAATGCGGATGATCCCATTCTGGCGGACAGAATAAAGCAAAAGAGAAAGGACGAACGAATAATAAGCTTCGGCATCGAAAGCCAAGCAGATTTTGCCGCAGACAAGATTGGACTTAACGGAGACGGACATATCACTTTCCGGGTGAACAAGGATTTGACCATCGGTTTGAGACTTCTGGGAAGGCACAATGTTTACAATGCCCTGGCCGCATTTGCGGTGGGCGAGCTGAAAGAGGTGGACCCCCAAGAGATCAAGCGCAGCCTGGAGAAATACAACCCCTCGGACCTGAGGATGGAGCTTGTCCGAATCGGCAACATAAGGGTGATCAATGACAGCTACAACGCCAATCCCATCTCGATGGAGAAGGCCCTGGAGACTCAGAAGAGCATCCAGACGACGGGAAGAAAGATCGCCGTCTTGGGCGACATGCTGGAGTTGGGCGAGAAAGCGCCGGATTATCACCTGGAGGTGGGAAGGAAAGTGGCCCAATCAGGGGTTGACTGCCTGGTGGTCGTGGGAGCACTTGCTCGGTTCATAGGAGAGGGCGCAAGAGAAGCGGGAATGAGTTCTGATCAGGTTCTCACTCTTGACGGCAACGAGCAGGTCAGCCTCTATCTATTGGAAAACCTGCGAGATGGAGACCTGCTTTTGGTCAAGGGTTCCAGAAAGATGAAGACCGAAGAGGTGGTTTTGAGTCTTAAAGTCCACTACGCGCGGCAGAACTGAACCGAGGAGTCGATTGTTGAGCGTCGGTGGTGAATTGCAGGGTTGACACTCACTAAAAAAGCGTAAGGAATCGGATGCTTTACCATCTGCTTTTGCCTTTAAGCGACACCTTCATTCTTTTTAATCTTTTCAGATACATAACATTTAGGACGGCGGGTGCCACCCTGACCGCTCTTCTGATCAGCCTGATCTTGGGGCCAATCGTCATCAGGAAGCTCAAGGAGAAACAGGTCTCAGAGAAGATAAGGGACGACGGTCCTGCCACTCACAAGGTCAAAGAGGGAACCCCCACCATGGGGGGCATAATCGTTTTGCTCTCGGTGGTTATTCCCACCC
Source organism: Candidatus Zixiibacteriota bacterium (assembly GCA_049643405.1). Taxonomy (GTDB): domain Bacteria; phylum Zixibacteria; class MSB-5A5; order MSB-5A5; family SM1-73; genus SM23-73-3. The sequence goes on along the minus strand of JBARPX010000203.1, from coordinate 25,640 downwards.
TCCTGTGGGCGAATCTGACCAATCCCTATATCCAGTTGATACTCTTAGTCACCGTGTGGATGGGACTGATCGGGTTCATGGACGATTACCTCAAGGCCATCAGGCACCAGCCCAAGGGGATGGTGGGAAAAAAGAAGCTGGCCGGTCAGGTTGCTCTGGGCCTGTTGCTGGGAGTTCTTCTAAGGGTGTTCCCGCCTTCGGAGAATTTCGGCACCGCCTCGGACATCCTTTTCTTCAAGAACTATCTGGTGAATTTCGGAGTGTTCTATATCCCGCTGGTGATACTGGTGATCACCGGCGCCTCCAATGCGGTGAACTTAACCGACGGCCTGGACGGTCTGGCCATCGGGTTGATCGGTTTGTGTGCGTTTGCCTTCGCCGGATTATGTTATATGTCCGGCCGGGTCGATTTCACCGACTACCTCTCCATAATATATCTGGAGGGTTCAGGAGAACTGACCATCTTCTGCGGGGCTATAGTGGGGGCGGCTTTGGGATTCTTGTGGTTCAACGCCCATCCGGCGCAAGTGTTCATGGGCGATACCGGAGCCTTAGCCATGGGGGGAGCATTCGGCGCCATATCCATATTGATAAAAAAGGAGATGCTGCTTTTAATCGTCGGCGGTGTCTTTGTGGTCGAAGCCCTCTCGGTGATCTTCCAGGTGTTCAGCTATCGGGCCTGGGGAAAGAGGGTTTTTAAGATGGCCCCGCTGCATCACCATTTTGAGCTCTCCGGATGGAAGGAGCCCCAGGTGGTGGTGCGGTTCTGGATAGTGGGGGCAATCCTTGCCCTTCTGACCTTGATCACTTTGAAGATAAGGTGAGGTTAGCTTAGAAGCGCAGGCTCATGCCTGCTCCAACCGATTTTGAGCAGAGTCGATGAGGAAAGATAGAATCATAGGAAAAAAGGTTTCCATTCTTGGGATGGCAAGATCCGGTGTGGCCTGTGCTAAGCTCCTGAGGAAAATCGGAGCGCAGGTTTTTGTGTCTGATTCCCAGGGGGAGAAACTCCTCTCCGAACGGACAAGTCAACTCAGAGAGATGGGCATCGATTTCGAGACTGGTGGACACACCTCAAACGTTGTTCGCGGCAAGGACTTCATCGTGGTGAGTCCAGGCGTCCCCTTGGATATTCCCATATTAAAGCGAGCCCAGGATACCGGGATTCCGGCCTTCTCCGAGATCGAGGTGGCATTCTGGCTGACTGACTCAAAGATCATCGGAATCACCGGATCCAACGGCAAGACCACCACGGTGACCCTGGTGGGAGAGATGTTGAAAGAGGACAAAAGGGAATGCCAGGTGGGGGGAAACATCGGCATCCCCTTCTCAAGCATCGTAGAAGAGGTCTCCCCTGACGGTCTTCTGGTCCTGGAACTTTCCAGCTTTCAACTGGAGCGCATCGAGGAGTTCAGCCCCTACGTCTCCTCGGTTCTGAACGTCACGCCGGACCACCTGGATCGTCATCCGGACTTGGAATCATACCTGGAGGCAAAGCTGCGCATCCTGGAGAATCAAACCAAGGACGATTTTGCCGTGCTGAACGCCGACGATGAGAACAGTTTTAAACTTGCCCAACAGGGGAAGTGCGAGAAGGCTTTCTTCAGCACCCGGAAGGAATTGGAGCAAGGAACCTTCCTGCGCCAGGGACAACTACTTTCAAGATGGAGGGGGAAAGAACAGAAGATCATCGACTTAACCGAGATAGGGATCAAGGGACCGCACAATCTTTCCAACTCGTGCGCTGCCTGCGCCATCTGTGCTATCCTGGAGGTCGCGCCTGAATCCATGCGGAAAGCTCTGAGAGACTTCAGAGGGGTGGAGCACAGGCTGGAGCGGGTGACAGCCATATCCGGCGTGAGCTTTGTGAATGATTCCAAGGCAACCAACGTGGAGTCGGTATGGTACGCGCTGCAGAGCGTAAGCCCCCCCATCATACTGATTGCAGGCGGAAAGGATAAGGGTGGAGATTTCTCCAAACTCAGAGAATTGGCACAAGAAAATGTAAAGGCCCTGATCTTGATAGGTGAGGCAAAGGAAAAGATCAAGAAAGCCCTGGGCGATCTGGTTCCCAGCGAATACTCAGATTCGCTGGAGGAGGCCGTTGGCTTGAGTCTAAAGCAGGCTTCTGGGGGAGATACCGTTTTGCTCTCTCCCGGCTGCGCCAGCTTTGACATGTTCAGAGACTACCAGCATCGGGGTGAGGTGTTTAAATCGAGCGTGAGAAATCTGGCAGAAAAGGACGACACCACCTCCAATGCTACAGGAGAAAGATGAGATGATTGACAGATCACGACCCGATTATATTTTGTTCTTGACAGCGTTGGGCCTGGTAGCCATCGGAGTGGTTACGATCTACTCGGCCTCAGCCATACTTGCCCTGGAGAGATTCGGCAGCACCACCTTCTTCGTCAAAAAGCAGGCCATCTGGGGAATCATCACCCTGCTTCTGATCCTGGCTTTGACCAGAGTAGATTACCACCACTTAGAGAAGATCTCTCCCTTTCTCCTGCTTGGCTCGTTTCTCCTTCTGGTGGCGGTCCTGTTTGTCCCTGCCACCAGGGGAGCCAGCCGCTGGATAAGACTTGGGCCGCTGACCTTCCAGCCGTCTGAGCTTTTCAGATATGCGCTGATCTTTTTCATGGCGTTCTCCTTGAGCAAAAGGAAGGAGCGGATTAAGGAACTCAAGTTTGTCCTTCTGCCGTATTTCCTAATTCTGATAATAGCCCTGGGCCTGATCATGAAACAACCTCATCTGGGTGCCGTCCTTTTGATCTCCCTGGTGGTCTTCGCCATGCTGTTTGTGGGTGGAGCAAGGATCAGGCACCTGCTTCTGATCGTTGCCCCCGTAATCTTAAGCGTGTTCATCCTGGTGTTCTTCTTGGGCTACAAAAAGGCGCGGGTGAATGACTACTTAAGTTCCCTGGAAAACCCCTTAAAAGGGAGCTATCAGATGAAACAATCGGTTCTGGCCTTGGGATCGGGTGAGATGGTGGGGGTGGGGCTGGGCGAGGGAAAGGCAAAGCTCTTTTTCTTGCCGGAGCCGCACACCGATTTCATCTTCGCCACCACCGGTGAGGAATTAGGATTCATGGGGAGTGCCGCCATTCTGATTTTGTTCTTCCTTCTGGCTGCCCGGGGTATGTCCATCGCCCGACGGGCCCCGGACGATTTCGGCTACCTTCTCGCGTTCGGGATAACCTTCAGCATATTCGCGGGGTTTTTGATCAATGCGGGAGTGGTGGTGGGGCTTTTGCCCACTACCGGCCTTCCCATGCCCTTCTTAAGCTATGGAGGGTCGTCTCTGATTTTCTCTGCGCTGGGGATCGGAATACTCCTAAACGTCTCCAGGCAGACCAAGTACGTTTCGTCCCAGCGGATATTAAGAAAGATGGGGATATGATAAAGGTGATGTTTGCAGGAGGAAAAACCGGAGGACACATTTTTCCGGCAATAGCCATGGCATTAGAATTCAAGAAGAGATACCCACAAAGCCAGTTGGTGTTTGTGGGAACCAAAGGCGGAATGGAAGAGAGGATCGTGCCGCATTACGGATTCAGATTGTCGCTCATCCAGACCAAGGGACTCTCCAGGAGATCCTATCTATCGAACCTGCTTTTGGCGTTCCATCTTCTCAAGGGCCTCTATCAGGCCCAGAAGATTTTGAACCGGGAGAAGCCCAGCCTGGTGGTGGGCACCGGCGGATACGTGAGCTTTCCGGCGGTTATGCTGGCATGCTTGAAGAACATACCAACCATGATACAGGAGCAGAATAGCTATCCGGGCATCTCCACCCGGATCCTGGCGCGTTTCGTGGACAAGGTGTGTCTCTCTTATGCAGAGTCCCTGAGATACTTCCCCGCCGGGAAGAAGTTCAGCCTGATCGGCAACCCGATAAGAGAGATTCTGATCCGGAAGGAGAGAAATCAGGCTTTGAGGGAATTCGGATTAGAGGAGGACAGGAAGACCATATTCGTTTTCGGCGGAAGCCAGGGCTCTCACGTTCTGAATCAGACATTCTTGCGGTGCCTCGATCTATTAAAGCCGGATTGGCAGATACTGTGGCAAACCGGAGAAAGAGATTTTCCGGAGATTTCCCCAAAGGTGAAGGAGAAGAAGATTGCCGCCGCAGCCTATCCGTTTATCCAGGACATGGGATCAGCTTATGCTGCATCGGATCTGGTGATCTCCCGGGCCGGAGCATTGACCTTAGCCGAGATAACCGCCTGCGGCAAACCGTCAATACTTATCCCCTTCCCCTTCGCTACTGCAGATCATCAGAGACACAATGCGGAGGCATTACGGAGAAAAGGCGCCGCTAAGATGATCTTAGAGAAGAATCTGACCCCAGAGAGGCTGGCTGCCGAGATCAGCTCCCTTCTCTCGGACGAAACCGAACTGAAGAGGATGGCGGAGAGAAGCGGGAGGATGGGCAAACCTCAAGCGGCCTCAATGCTGGTGGAGGAGATGGAGAAACTCTTGAAAGCGACTAAGAAGAAAATTAGTGCGCAGCTTGCTGCGGGAAAACAATCGGAGGTTTGATTTTAACCTTGGTAGCTGCCCCCTTGAGAACGAAGGTAAAGCATGAAATTCAGTAAGATAAAGAATATTCATTTTGTTGGTATTGGTGGAGCGGGGATGTCCGGCATTGCCGAGATACTTTTCAATCTGGGATATCACGTCACCGGCTCGGATGCGAGACCATCGGAGACCACCCGGAGACTGGGTGACCTGGGGATAGAGATCCAACACCAGCACGCCGGGGAGAACGTCAAGGAAACCGACGTGGTGGTCATCTCCTCTGCGGTGAAGGAGGACAACCCGGAGGTGATCTCGGCAAAGAGCCGGCGAATTCCGGTGATAAGGCGTGCGGAGATGCTAGGCGAGTTGATGCGGATGAAATACGGGATCGGTATCGCCGGAACGCACGGTAAAACGACCACCACCTCGATGGTGGGTGAGATCCTGTCTGAGGGGGGATTGGACCCCACCATCGTGGTGGGAGGAAAGGTGGTCAATTTGAGTTCGCATGCCCGTCTGGGTAACGGCGAATTGATGGTGACCGAGGCGGACGAGTATGACCGGTCCTTCCTGCGCCTCACCCCGACCATCGCGGTGGTGACCACGCTCGAACCGGAGCACTTAGACTACTACAAGAACTTCGAGGAGATAAAGTCCGCCTTTTCGGAGTTCCTCAAAAAGGTGCCATTTTACGGCAGGGTGATCCTCTGCTGGGACGAGAAGAACTTGAGGGAGTTGATTCCCCGGATAGAAAGACCCATAACCACCTACGGACTCTCCGCCGGTGCGGATCTGAAAGCTTCCTCCCTCTTGTTCGACGGCTATCACAGCAGCTTCAAGGTGCAGGTCAAGGGAGAGGCTGCCGGGAAGATAGTTCTGTCGGTTCCCGGAAGCCACAACGTGAAGAACTCCTTAGCGGCTATCGGTGTGGCCCTGGAGTTGGACGTGCCCTGGCACAAGATACGAAAAGGACTGGAGAAGTTCAGGGGGGTACACAGGCGATTCGAGATCAAAGGAGAAGCCAGGGGTGTGATGGTAGTGGATGATTACGCCCACCATCCCACGGAGATCAAGGCGACTCTCAAAGGTGCCAGATCCGGCTGGAAGAGAAGAATCATCGCCGTATTTCAGCCTCACCTCTATTCCCGCACCAGGGATTTCCACGAGGAATTCGGCCAGGTGCTGCTGGAGTCTGACGTGCTGGTGGTGACCGACATATATCCCGCCCGGGAGAAACCGATGCCCGGCATAACCGGCGACTTAGTCTGCGAATCGGCAAAGAGACTCGGACACAAGGATGCATTTTACGTTCCCCAGGCTGAGGATGCAGCCCCCTTCTTAAGAAAAATGGTGAAAAAGGACGATATGGTGATCACGTTGGGGGCCGGAGACGTGCATAGGGTCGGGGAAGAACTTCTGAAGATGCTGGAAGGATAGATTCATGAAGAAGAGCAGGGCTTTTCTGGGTTTGACAGCAGTTATGCTGATATTCAGCGGCGCGTACATATACGCCTGCCACTCCTCTCACTTCCATGTATCGGAGATTAAAATAAGAGGAAACAACAGAGTCTCCACAGAGGAAATAACTGAGAAGCTCAAAGCGTGTTTAGACGAAAACATCTTCCGATTGGACTTAGACCAAGTCGAGAACAAACTGAAAGAGGACATAAGGCTCAAAGGCCTAAAGGCCGGGAGACGGCTGCCCGGCTGTATTCTGGTGGAGGTGGAAGAGAAGACTCCTGTGCTGTGGGTAAGCCTTCCCGTTAGGCCCACAGACTCAGACCATGGCGGATTCTACGGCCTCTCCATTGACCAGGAAATCATTCCTCTCAACCAGAAGGACCTGACGAACGACCTCCCCATCGTCAGCGGAGTTGAGATAAAGAAAGGAGAGCCGGGATCAAACCCCATGCCGGAACCTTACCACAGGTGGCCGAATCCCAAAGTGGAAAGAGCATTGGAGTTTTACAGGTGCGTAACCCGAATTGACCCCGCCTCGCCGGAGCTCTTAGCAGAGCTCAACGTTGATGACGCGCTTAACGTCACCCTGTATCTTCTTTCAGGAATCAGGGTGATGATGGGTTACGGTGATTTTGAGCAGAAATGGAGGAGGGCAAGAACGGTTCTTTCAGGCGAGGAGAGAGCCGGGGAACTGGCACGTTTGGATCTGAGGTTTGATGATCAGGTGGTGCTGGTCGGATCTTCTAAAGGATCTCCCTCCGGGAGGCGCTGAGCGATGAAGTCACTCAACCGGGTAATGAGACTCTAATTTTCCGAATCAAGAGGCAAACATGGCGGAAGAAAACAGAATCGTGGGCTTAGACATCGGAACCACCAAGATAGCGGCTATAATCTCCGAGACCGACGAGACGGGGAAACCCAAGATAGTGGGAATCGGCACCAGGCCGTCGGAAGGTTTAAAAAGAGGGCTGGTGATCAATCTGGAGAAGACCGTGGAGTCGATTGCCTCCGCGGTGGAGGATGCGGAGATGATGGCGGGGGTGAAGGTCGACTCAGTCTACGCCGGCATTGCCGGAGATCACATCCGCAGCATCAACAGCCGGGGGGTGATCGCCGTCTCCCGCTCCGATCATGAGATCACCCCCACCGACGTGGAGAAGGTGATCGAGGCCGCCAAGACCGTTGCCCTGCCCATGGATCGGGAGATCATCCACGTTCTGCCCCAGGAGTTCACGGTGGACGACCAGTCCGGAATCAAGGCTCCCATCGGAATGGTAGGGGTAAGACTGGAGACCGAGGTTCACATCGTCACCGGCGCCGTCACCGCCGCCCAAAACATTTACCGGGGCGTGAAAAAGGCCGGATTGGAGGTGGAGGATCTGGTGCTTCAGCCCCTCGCCTCCAGCTACGCCCTTCTCTCTCCGGACGAAGAGGAATTGGGAGTGGCCTTGATAGACTTAGGCGGCGGGACCACCGATTTCGCCATCTTTTTCGATGGATCCATCAGACACACCGGCGTGGTGGGGCTGGGAGGAAAAAACGTCACCAACGACATTGCCATAGGACTGCGGACCCCGGTGGACCAGGCGGAGGAGATAAAAAAGACTTATGGCTCCGCCTTATCCAGCTTGGTCGATTCGGACGAGATGATCCAGGTGCCCGCGGTGGGTGGAGGTGAGCCCAAGCAGATCTCCCGCAACGTGCTGGCCTCCATAATCGAGCCCCGGATGGAGGAGATCTTAAGCCTGACCCTGCAGGAGCTAAAGAAGAGCAGCCATTTCGATCTTCTGGCCACCGGCATCGTGTTGACCGGGGGCGGATCGCTGATGGAGGGAGTGGTTGAGCTGGCGGAGAGGATATTCGACGTCCCGGTCAGAACCGGAAAGCCGACCGGAGTAAGTGGCCTGGAGGAGAAGGTTTCAAATCCGATTTATTCCACCGGCGTTGGACTCATCCTGTACGGATGGGAACAGTTCAAAGAGGGAAGCTCGGGCGGCCGCCTGAAGGCCAAAGGATTGTTCAGAAAAGTCAAGAATATGTTAACGCAATATCTATAATAATTCACAAACAGAGGGAGGGAACAGCCATGTTCTTTGAGCTGGATACCAATGCCGAGAACTTCGCCAAGATGAAGGTGGCGGGCGTGGGCGGAGCCGGCGGAAATGCGGTCAACCGGATGATCGACGCCGGATTGTCGGGGGTGGATTTCATCTCCGTAAATACCGACCTCCAGGATCTGGAGAACTGCAAGGCCACTCACCGGCTGCAGATCGGCTCTCGCATCACCAAGGGATTGGGAGCAGGAGCCAACCCGGAGATCGGCAGGAAGGCCATCGAGGAGGACCGGGACGTGGTGGCGGAGTCGCTTTTAGGGGCGGACATGATCTTCGTAACCGCCGGAATGGGGGGAGGCACCGGCACCGGCGCCTGTCCGGTGGTGGCTGAGATCGCCAAGGAACAGGGTGCCCTGACCATCGGAGTGGTCAGCAAACCTTTCGAGTTCGAGGGAAAGAAGAGGATGAATCGCGCCCTGACCGGAATCGCAGAATTGAAGGATAAGGTGGACACGTTGATCATCATTCCCAATCAGAAGCTTCTGGCCCTGGCCACCCCGGACACCAAATTCACCGACTCCTTCAAGATGGCGGACGAGGTCCTGCTTCAGGCCACCAAGGGCATCTCCGATTTGATCTCGGTTCCCGGCCTGATCAATTTGGATTTCGCGGACGTCAAGACGGTGATGTCGGAGATGGGGGACGCCCTGATGGGGGTGGGTTACGGGTCGGGCGAAAGCCGGGCCAAGGAGGCCGCCACCCAGGCCATCTCTAGTCCCCTTTTAGACAACGTCTCCATAAACGGAGCCAAGGCGGTCTTAATCAACATCACGGGAAACAGCAACATGAGCTTAATCGACGTGAACGAGGCCGCCACCCTGATAACCGAGGCTGCCGGCACGGACGCCAACATCATCTTCGGAGCGGTGATAGATGAGACGCTGCAGGATGAGATCAGGGTGACCGTTATCGCCACCGGATTCGGCAACGGCGCCAATGGGATTGAGACGGAATCGGCATCGGATCTGTTCCCTACCCGTAAGGTGGTCCTCGAGAAAGGTCCGCAGAAGTCCAAGGAAACCTTCGAGGAACCTCAAAGGGTCTTGGAGGGACGTAAGGTGAAGTCCTTTCAGACCGACGACTGGGAGGTTCCCACCTTTTTGAGAAAGCAAAACGGAGGATAAAAATCTAAGATAACGTTAACAAAGATAATCGACACACCGCTATACGAGAGACGCTATGACCTAACCAATAACCTTCCTCAGTTCCTTCATTACCTCCTCTGGGATGATTCCTCCGGGATGATCCCTTTGCGACAGGCCCCGCCCCCCAAAAAGGGCGGGGCTCCTTTTTGTCCCGGTCAGCTGACGGTCCGGGCTGAATACCCTGACCTATGAGGAAAAAGGAGTCCTTCCATCATAGAGGCGGGAATTCATCCCGCCGGCTCTGAACGCTCCTCGCGGATGTTATCATCCGCGAGCGACCTTGGCTGGGTATGATAATCCACAGATCCGCAGGGACATCCCCAGCGAGCAGACTTATTCACCCTCCCTTAGTCCCTCCCATGAAGCCATGAACCATACGGTTCATGCCAAGGGAGGGAGACTTTTCTTTCCTCATTGAGGGTGTGTCACAATGTCATTCTGAGGCGTCAGCCGAAGAATCTCGATTTTGCAACTTATTGGAATTATTAGATTCTTCGCTTCGCCCTGCACCAAATGGTGCAGGGCTTCGCTCAAGAATGACAACTGTACGTTTTTGAAGGTTGCGACACAGCCCCATAGAGGCGGGAATTCATCCCGCCGCCAAGGGCGTAGGGACAGGGCTTGTTGAGCTTGCGAAATCCCGCCATGGCGGGGTCCCTGTCCGCGCATGTAGAAACGGACAGCCACGAGGGCTGTCCCTACGTTGTGCCCTCGCCCCGGCATAGATTTGAATTCCCCGGGGGTGAATGCCCCTCAGGATGAACCCTGACCTATGAAGAGATGAATAACCCTTTATCGTGGCGGGAATGATGACTGTCCATTACTCCAGAAGGCGCAGCCAGTTTCCCATAAGGAAGTAGACCCGCCCGATCAAAAGCGACATACGGGACATGACGGTGTATCCAAACGACGCCCCGAAGGAGATCATCAGAAACCAGACGCCGATCTTAGACCCTACACCAAGAGCGCCTTTGTGCTCCTTGGAGAAGAAGAAGTATATCAGACCGGTGATCACTCCGACGGTCAGGAGGATGTTGTTGAGGGAGGTGAGCCAATTGTCTGTCCAGAGAGGAAGCAGATTGGCTTGAATCTGAAGAATCAGATCTCCGGAGCCGTAGCCCACGATGGTTATTCCGGCGTAGATTCCGATTATCAGCGCCATGGGCCAGCGGGAGAGCCAGCTGAATTTTTTGGTAAAGCGGCTGAAAAGCAACAGGCCAAAAATGAAAGGGACGATAAGAAGCAGCTTTCCCTCGCGGGTAAGCGGGTCCCACAGATTCGGCCTGAAGACGTTATGATATTCCAGCGTGGCCCAGTATCCCGCGGATATCCCCACGAAGAGGTGCTCGGCCAGCTTATAAAAGGGGTTGTCCTTATACAGAAAGGAGAATATGCACAACGTCAAAAAAGCACCCAACCAGATTCCGATTGTTTCCCACACAGGCGTACCTCTTATCTCTTAGCTTTCTCTCTTTTGAACCGTCTATCGTGAAACCTTCAGTCTCTTCTTCTTGTCCTTAACCGAAAAATATGCAATGTTGCCAATCAAGATAAAGAGGAATACTATTATATGCGAAACGGATTGAGCATCCATTCCTCTTTGTGCGGTTCCAGGTCTTCCCAATAACTTCTCGTACTCGGCCGCTCCCTTCATGCCTCCCAAAAGCCCTACCAACTGACCCGACTGAATATAAGGGTAAAACTCGGGAGCGCTCACCGCAGTGCATCCGGAGCCAAGCTTCACACCGTATCGGGATTGCACCTGAAGCACCCATTCTTTTGTTCCGGGCAGACCTCCGGAGACGTTCAGCAAAAGGGCGACGTCATCAAAATTGGTCACCCCTTGCATTATGGGAATGTCCTCCACCCTGGTCCCGCGGGAGTCGGTGGGAAAGGTTTTGGGTATGTTGGTCCCCATGGAGACCATCACCACCTCTCGCCCCTCCTTGAATCCTAAGTTGACCCAGTCCTCACCATGTTTCTTTTCCGGGAAATCCTCCAGAACCTCAGACATGGCCCGTCCGGCCAAAAGCGTGCCGGTAGCCCACAACTGCATCATAATGACCTTGTGACCGCGGGACAAAAGATGATGGAATACGGCGATGTTCATGGGATAGAGTTCAGGCATGGAGCCGGGATCATAGTCGCAGGAGACCAATACCTTCGATCCGGGGGGAAGATCTTCTATAGCATCATAAAAGCTCTGAACCGGTGCGGTCACAGAAAAGTCCAAATTCATCGGCAAAAGCAGAGGGATAATAATCGCCAGAAAGATAAAGATGAATATGATCCTTCGATCCAGCCTCTCTAATTTTTCCAGTATCTTCCTCATAAACCGTCCTTTTAGAAAAATCTCTTCTCAAAAAAAAGCTCGCCTCCTATTCCCCTCCCAGATAGGTTCTCTCCAGTCCGGTTAAGACCTTTAAGGCGGTGGAGATAGCACCCAGCGCGGCGCCGATCATGATGGCCCTCTTCCCTGCCAACTGAGGCACGTTCATTATCCACTCGGTAAAGTCGGGGAAACCTGCCCACAGGCTTTCGCCCACCGGCACTCTTCCGATCATCACAAAGAGGGCCGTCACTGCCAGAAGCGAAGCCTGAAAGGTTCTTATCCTGAAGGCGCGAAATGCCGCCGAGGCAATGAAAAACGCCAGGAGCGCAAACATGGTGGCTTGCAAAGGATATTGAGCGTGAAAGTAAACCCAACCGAAGATGGTTCCCTCTCCGATCCCACCCAGGCCGATTCCCAGAATATCGAAGATGATCCCCACGGTGATCATGAAAAACAGACTTGCCACCAGGATAATCTTGTAGGGCCAGTCTCTCCCTTTTCTCTGTATGACATGAGAGTTGATTCTTAACAGATTCGCAATCCCCAGCACGTAGGCAAAGGCAATAACGATTATGGCCCACTGCCGAATGGTCTCGAAGATGGAGAGCACGCCCTGGTGGGGGATGAAATATTCCAGTACAAAGGAAATGCCGACCAAAAAGCAGATGGCTATGGGTATCTCACGTCGCATAGAACACCAATTTACAAAAGTGGGTCGTCTCCAAGAGAGTTGCTAATGCATTAGCTCATGTTATTTGCACCAAAAAGAAAACCACAGGCTTTCTTTTACCTCTCCCCCTTTGTTCCCCTTCAGGGTGAATCCCTTCAGGGTGAACCCCTCTCCATGAAATGGAGAGGGGGATAGGGGGTGAGGTTTTTAAACTGTCAATTCATTAAATCATTACAAATCATTTTCTTATCAAGAATTCCACCCACTAAAGAGGAGAAGAACCGAAAAAGGTTGATCTGCTTTGCTCATAATCAATTCATTTTATGAAAAACCAGCGGGTGAATTGGGTTATCCCCAAAGTTTCCAAAATTGCACCCAAAGCCAGAATGCCTATTATAATGGCCTTGGCTAAATCCGATCCCTTCAGGCTTCCCAAAAGCTTGGGCTCTTTGGAAAGATAGGCGCTGGTGGCAAAAAGCTCCTCGCCGATAATGGTGTAGTCACAGGCTACCACAAAGAAAGGAAGCTGGTGGATGTTGGCCGTCCCGGCCACCTGGATGGCTCCGGTCAAAAATCCGGTCTCGGCCAACATTAAAGATTCGGCGAAGAATGAGCCGAACATCAAGTTGGCCATGGGGCGATCGCGAAGCATTATCCCCTGTACCCCGGCGGCATAGGCAAACTGCTCGTCGGAGATGTAGCGAACGTTGTCCCGGTTGTAGGCATCCGGTCTGCCGGCAGCCGCATATCCCTCCTTTACCCTCTCCTCCGCCACCGGCACCACAAACGGCCTGCATATGGGGACAAATAACGGGATATCGTAGGCCGCCACCATCTTGGCCACGTTCCCTAAAATTATCATAGCCGCAATCGTCTGGATTTGGTTGACGTCCTCGATTCCGGGTACGAAGAGCACCGGCCTGCCCATCTCGGTGGCCCTCCCCACCGCCTCCTCGATGGCATCCAACCCGGCGATGCGTCTGATAAACAGGCTCTTTCCCTTCTTTGCCCTTTGTATGAAGTAGAGTATTACCGCGAAGAAGAAGGTCAGAAAGATGAGCATGTTCACCCGGTTAGGATTGAACCAGCTTTCGGATAAATCCTCTTGGGCGAAAGACAAAGGGGGGTCGATTAAGAGAAAACAAAGAAAGAGGAACAGAACTTTGACAAAGAGATTAGATTTCAAACCTGCATTGGAAGAGAAGAATTTCATTATTTCATTGGATTCCCACTTCTGCTGAACAAACGATAAATCTGTTCACCGTTCCTGGGATGGATCAAGCCACGGAGGCTAAAACAGTGCACTCCATAACTCAACAAAGTAGTCCCGCAGGAAGATGACCCTCTCCGCCAAAAGGGCCACTCTGCCCATAACCGTCATGCCGAATCCTGCGCCGAAACCTACCATCAGGGTCCAGATGCCGAATGTGGCTGCTACGCCAAAGGCCCCCTTGTGTGGCTTGGAAAAATAGAAGTAGGCCAAGGAACAGAACACCATAATTATAATCATTGCGTTGGTAATCAGGGGCCAACTGGTAAAGCCGACCGGAAGCATGGTCGCGCTCAATTGTCTGATCACATAGTTCTGCAAATATAAAGGGATGGCGAGTCCGGCCCCACTCCCGATAACGAAACCTAAGGTTGGTCGGGAGAGCCACTGCCATTTCCTGGAGAAACGGGCCCACATCAACAACCCCAGTATTCCGGGGATGATATACCAATACTGTCCCGCTAGTAAGGGGTGGATAAGCTTGGGCAGAAAGGCGTTATAATAGAGGATCATGGCAAAATAGCCGGCTGATACCCCTACCACCAAGTGCTCGGCGAACTTATAGAAAGGGTTATCTTTATACAGAAAGGAGTAAATACACAGTACCAAAAGGGCAGCCACCCCATTCCAGATCAGTTCTGCTGTTCCCATGGTTTTTCCTATTTTTTTCTTTTTGACATGAAATATCCAACATTACCAATGACTATGAATAGTATTATCACTATGTGAGTGGTGGTCTGAATGGGCATGCTCTTGGAGGCCCACAGTTGGCCTTTCTCTCGGGAGATGTATCCTCCCCTCTCAGCCAGATACTCATATTCCGCCGCCCCCTTCATTCCCCCGATCAGGCCAAAGATTTGACCGGACTGCAAAAAAGGATAATAGTCCGCGGTCATAACTCCGGTCACCCCTATGGCCAGCTTGGCATTGTAGCGTCCGTTAGCATAATTTATCCAATATTCCGTTCCACTGCCTCCTGAGATATTGATTATCGCTTTCACATTGTCAAAATTAGTCATATTTCTCATCATGGGCAAAGAATCCAGCGGGGTGCCGTAGTAGTCCTCAGGAAAGGGAATCCTGAAGTTCTGTCCCATAGCTAATATGGTGATTCCCGGATAGGGTTTGTATCCCAAATAGACATAGTCGACCCCATTGACTTTTCCGTATTCTTCAGCCACTTGGGCCACTACCTGCTCCACCATACCCGGCCCGTTTTGATGCAAACAGCAGAGCAAAAGTTTTACGTCTTTGGCAAAGCACTGCCGGGCTATGGCGTAAGACATGGGATGAAGCTCAGCCATGACCTCTGGAGCATAGTCTACCCCGATCATCAACACCTCTCCCGGCACCAGGCTCTCCACGAAATCATACACGCTCCTTGCCTCCGGGGTGACGTAGAGTGGGACCGCAAATGACCAGATCGCAGTCACCACCACCACTACCCCTATCACCAGATAGACCCAGCGTCTATCTAAATTCATCATCCTCTCATAAAAACTCATTTCTCCTCCTCAATCTCTTCCCATATAGCCTCTCTCAATTCCTAACATGATCTTCAGGGCAGTCGCAGTCGCTCCCAAACCCACACCTAACCAGAAGGCTCTCTTAGCCGCCATATTGGGCACTGTCAGGATAAAGTTGACCATCCATTGATTTATGGCAGACAGGGGACCCAAGGGGATCAGTCTGAGCATGATTATTATTGCCGAGACGAGCAGGATGGTGGCTAAAATGGTTCGGGCTCTGAAGGCCCGGTAGGCCGCAGAGGCGATATAGAAGGCCAAAAGCGAGAACATGGCCGCCTGTATGGGAATGTAGATGTACTCAAAAATGTCCATAAAAAGGGTCCCGTATTTCAGACTATCCTGATAATGCGGAACGACTCCGATGAATATCATGAAAAACAGCCCAACCAGAGCCACCAGACTGTATCCCCAGCCTTCCGCTTTTCTTTTGACTTTGGTCACCATCATGTTGGTCAGGCTGTACAAACCCAAAGCCATGGCAAAACAACCGATCACCATAGTCCAATCTAAAGCCCACTCATACAACGTTTCAAACTCTTCCAGGGGGATAAAGTACTGAATCAACATGAAGAAGCCGACACCGGCGACAACAGCGATAGGTAATGTTCTGCGCATTTTCTTCTCCTGATTACAGCTGTATACTAAACAAGTTCAAGAAAAACTGGAAATTAAAAGTGGCCGCCAGAGCACCCAGGATTAAAGCGATCATCACCACTGCCTTGCCCCAGTCCTGACCCTTCAAGGTTCCCAGAAGTGTCGGCTCCCTTCCCAGATAGGCTGAGGCCGCATAAAGTTCTTCCCCAATTAGAGTGTAATCTGTGGCTGCCACGAAGAAGGGAATCTGAGCGATCTCATCCGTGCCTGAAATCTGGATAGAGCCGGCCAGGGAACCGGTCTCAGCTAAAAGCAGCGACTCGGCATAGAACTTCCCCAGGTAGAAATTGGTGGCCGGCTTTTCCCTGAGCATTATCCCATTTACTCCGGCCACATAAGCGAACTGCATGGAGGTCAGATAATATATGTTCTCCTCTTTATACTGATCCGGCCTGCCTGCTTCCAAATAGGCCGATCTTACCGTCTCCTGCGCCACCGCCATAACTATGGGATCACAACAGGGAATCAAAATCGGAGTCTGATAATCCGCCACCTTTTTAGCTACTCTGCTCAAAATCGTAAAGGAGGCTATGGTGGCTATCATATCCGCGCTGCCCAACCCTAAAATATATAGAATTGGTTTGCCCATCTCCGTGGCTCTGCCAATGGCTTCATCCACCGCCTCGATCCCGGCTAATGGACGAATGTAGAGTTCTTTTCCCTTTCGGGCCAGAGTGATAAAGACAAGGGCAAAAGTCGAGAAGGCCAGCACCGCCACGACCACGGGAGTTTTGCCGGTATGATACCACTGGCCAAAGGCATGAGCCGGGGCGGAGACCTCCGAATCGGAGTAAATCCCGTCGCTTCTGGCCCTGATCTTATAGTAAAAATCTTTGTGCGGGGGGAGGTAGTTGGCGTCCCGTTTTTCTTTAGCCCCTTTGTCCTCATATACGTTCTCACCGGCCGGGGCCAGCCCTCGCACCTCGAACTCGCCATCAGGAGAATCAGATCTGAGCACCTCATAGGACACCACGTTGTTGCGCCCGGCCCCATCGTCTGCGGAAAGCGTCCAGGTGACGGTGATAGAATGGCCGTTGTCGTTCGGCGTGTCAGAGGCTTTCACCTCGGTGGGAGGCACGGGAGGTGGAGCTAAAGTTTCTTCCAAGACCTCAGCCTCTCCCTCTTCTTGAGCCGGACACATGTCTGCCCGTGGAAAGAGGAAGACGCCTAACACGAGGAAGATCAACAAAACCTTGAGACGAAAATGACTTTTGATGTTCATTTTGACTCCTTGGCAAAGCTGTCAGCGGACTTGTCCTGAGGGCGTCGCCCGAAGGATTAAACGGAGGAAATCCGTCAAATCCGCTTCATCCGCTGACAGTCCCATAAACAACTCATCCAATCAAATGCAGCCAGTCGCTGAAGAGAAAGTCCATCCTTCCTATCAAAAGGGACATACGGCTCATCACCGTGTATCCAAATAGCGCTCCAAAGGTAATCATCAGAAACCAGACGCCCACCCGTGCGGCTCCTCCGAAGGCGCCTTTGTGCTCCTTGGAGAAGAAGAAGTATATCAAACCGCAGAATGTCCCCACCACGATGACTATGTTGCCGATGGTAGTATTAAGATCCCCCCCCACAATCAAAGGCAGGATGGTTCCTTTCACTTGGATTATACCGTTGCTTTCCAGATAACGGGTGAACTGCAGTCCGGCTGTGGTTCCGACGATGAAGGCCAAAGACCATCTGGATAGCCATCCCACGCTGGGGAAAAGCCTGAGCAGCATCAAAACTCCCAGACCGCCCCCCACAAGGTACACCCAGTGGTAATCTATCTTCCCCTCAACCGTCAACACCGTGTAAGCCAAGACCAAGTTGTCGATCAGCTTCGGCAGAAAGTACTGCCAGAAAGTGACCACGAACCAGTAGCCGGCCGACACACCCACGAAAAGAGCCTCGGAAAACTTGTAGAAGGGGTTGTCCTTATACAGGAAGCTGAATATTCCCAAAGTCAGGATCGCACCGATCCACACTCCCACAACTTCTCCGCTCATCTCTTAACCTCCGCTAGGATTTCTCTCTCTTCCTCATTGAGAAGAAAGCCAGGTTTCCTATTATGATGAACAAACAGATCACCGCATGGGCTACGGCCTGAGAGAACATGTATCTCACCGCTCTTCCCGGTATCCCCAAGAGGGTCTCGTATTCAGCCCCGCCCTTCATTCCGCCCAGCACTCCGGAGAGCTGCCCGGTCTGAACGTAGGGATACATGCCCGGAGCTTGAACCGCGGTGTTGCCTGCCGCCAGCTTGACGTGAAACACATCCACCCCGTATTGCACCCATTCCTGCGTTCCCGGATAGCCGGCGGAAAGATTGAATATCAAATCGACGTTATCGTAGTTTCTGACTCCTCTCATAAGCGGAATCTCGGAAAGAGGTGTCCCCTGGCCATCTTTGGGATAGGACTCCTCAAAGCTATGTCCCATCCGGTCGATCACTACCTCGTTGCCCGCGGTGAACCCCAGATTGACATAGTCCACCCCGTACTGCAGATTCTTGGCCTCTATGTCCTTGTCCTGGAATACCTCTTCTAAGGCTATATTGGCCTGAAGGGGTCCCTGGGGCCACAAGCCCATGATGATCACCTTCAGGTCGTTTCTGAAAGCGTGCCGGAAGAATGCCTCGGCCATGGGCTGAAGCTCGGGCATGGACCCGGGATCATAGTCAAAAGAGGCCAAAACCTTCGATCCAGCCGGAAGGCTTTCGACTGCCTCGTAAGTCCCCTGCGCCACCGGGGTCACCGGAATGCGCATCGATACTCTGAAAAACAAAGGCAGGGCTACGGCTACGATTATGAAGAGGAATATGATCCTGCGATCGATGGCCAGCAGCTTTTCCCAGAAGCTTGTCTCTTCCTGTTTGTTTTCTTGATTCATCCTTATCTACTCCCCGCCCATGTATGCTCTCTCCAGCCCCAGTATCACCCGCAGCGCCGAGGATACCACACCTAAGGCTATTCCTATCATGATCGCCTTCTGCCCTGCAGTCTGAGGGAAATCCATTATCCAGTCCGCCCACTCTCCCAATCTGTACCCTTCAGGAAGCCAGGCTGTGATCCAGTCTCCGATGGGAACCCGACCCAACATTAAGATGAAGGCCGCCACCAAAAGCATGGTGGCTTCCACGTTTCTTGCCCGGAAAGCCCTGTAGGAGGCGGAGGCCACGAAGAAGGCCAGGAGCGCGAACATGGTGGCGGAAAGAGGGTAATACACATGGATGTAGAGATAGTAGAAGGGTGTGCCCGGATCGGAAAACGATCTGCCCCCGGAGAAAAACAGTCCGGGTACGGTTATCACCAGAAATCCCAAAATCACCACCAGGCCAAAGGGTGCATCGGCCTGCTTCTTGTATATCTTGTCCGCATTGACTCTGAGCAGGTTTAAAACCCCAAGATAGATGGCAAATGCGGCTATGATGAAGAACCAATCCTCGAACAGATCCTTTAAAATGTTGAAGGGCGGGATGAAGTGGGAGACTATCATGGTCAGCCCTACTATGGCGGTCAAGGCTAAGGGAACTTCTCTTCTCATATCGCTTTCCTACATCCCGTGCTAGAAGATTGTCGCCAGGTTCGGCAGGTTTATATTCAGAATCGAATTCAGGGTAAGAAAAACCACCCCCACCAGGATGACCAGAAGGAAGATAAACTTGCCAACATCCTGGCCTTTGAGGCTCCCCAGCAGCTTGGGGTCCTTGGAAAGATAAGCCGAGGCCGCAAAAAGCTCCTCTCCGATCAAGGTGTAGTCGCAGGCGGCGACGAAGAAGGGAAGCTGAGAGGGCATGGCCGTTCCGGCGATCTGGATGGCTCCCACCGAATTGGCTGTCTCCGCCAATATCAACGACTCCGCGTAGAACTGACCCATTAGGAAAACGGCCGCCGGCTTCTCCCTTAAGAAAAGCCCGTCCAGTGCAGCGGCGTAGCCAAACTGATCGTCGGTGAGATAATAAACCATGTCGTCGTTATAGGCGTCCGGCCTGCCGGCGTTGAGGTATGCCTCCTTGACCATCTCCCGGCAGGTGACCATGACCAGGGATCTTGCGACCGGCACCTCCAGCTTGGCCTCGTATTCGGCCACCAGTTTGGCCACCCTTCCCAGGATTGTCACGCCGGCGATGGTCTGCATGCTGTCCATGTCCATGATGCCCGGTATGAAGAATATCTTCCGACCCATCTCGGTTGCCCGGCCCACTGCATCATCCACCGCCTCCAGTCCGGCGATTTTCCTGATATAAAGCTCCTTACCGCCCCGGGCCTGACTGATGAAGTAGAAGATGGCCAGACCTATTATCACCGCAAGTATGAACAGCGTCAGCCTGGAAAAGTCAAACAGCTGCACACTGGAAAAAGCTGCCATGGAAGTCAGCGACTCGGAACCCCCCAGCGGCGAGAGCGCCCTCACCCTATAGAAGTAACTGACCTTGTTTTTGACGTCGCTGTCCGAGAAGGAGGTGGCGCCGGGCGCGGCACCCCCGATATGTTCATAGACTCCGTCTATCTCTGTCGACCTGAGGACCTCATACCCGCTCACGTCATTTGCACCCGCGCCGTCGTCAGCCGATCTCTCCCAGCTTATGTTGATGATCCCCCCCTTGTCGTTGGGGTTGTCTTCTGCCTGAACATTGGCGGGAGGAAGAGGACCGGTGGCGCCGGTCTCCTGCACCGATTCTCCCTCCGCTTCAGGCGGCTCCTGTGCTTCGGACGAAAGCGGCGCCAACAAAAGGAGAAGAACAAAAGGAAATATCAACCAGGGAAGTGCTGATCTTGATTGGGAAAGCTTGATATTCGCTTTTCTCATGTCTTCTTCAGGCAACAAAAAACCTTCTAAAGATACCTCATCCAAGAAGGTTCAATTATAAGGACTCATCAGAGGGTTAGATTGAACTGTCCTTTCTCAAATTCAACATCCCTTCGGCGAGCGTGAGATGATCTAAGGGTCATATTGTTCCCAAAGCTATAACTTCAATATCGTCGTACCGCCCTCTCTCGCCCCCTGAGATTTTCAAATTTAGCATACCGCCTCAACCAAGTCAAGAAAAAAATGCATTTCTCCGTTTATTCTTTGGCTTGGGCACATCTGGAACTTGACGGATTGTAGCCCCACCCTGCAAATTACTCGCATTTTGGCATTGACAACTGCGCCGAAATTTCTATATACCAATAGCCAGCAGATTAGGTGAAATATCGTATGTAATAACAACGTCTTGGTGAATGCGCTATGATCCAGATAAAGAATTTGACCAAAAGATTCGGTGAGTTGAAGGCGGTGGACAACGTCAGCTTTGACGTTCGCACCGGTGAGATCCTGGGGTTCTTAGGACCCAACGGTGCCGGAAAGACCACCACGGTCAGAATCATCACCTGCTACATGCTTCCCACCTCGGGATGGGTGCAGGTAGACGGCTTAAGCGTGTTCGAGCACTCCCTGGAAGTCCGAAAGAAGATCGGATACCTTCCCGAAAGTGCTCCTCTCTACTCGGAGATGGTCGTCTCAGACTACCTTCGTTTCGTCATGAGCGTCAGGGGAATCGCCAAGGAGCGCTGCAACCGGCGGCTCAAAGAGATAACCGAGGTCTGCGGCTTAGGACCGGTCATCCACAGAAACATCGGCGAGCTCTCCAAGGGATTCAAGCAGAGGGTGGGCCTGGCGCAGGCCATGGTCCATGATCCTGAAGTTCTGATCTTGGATGAGCCCACCAGCGGGCTGGACCCCAATCAGATAGCCGAGATCAGAAGTTTGATCAAAGAGCTGGGGAAGGAAAAGACCGTGATCCTCTGTACCCACATCCTCCCCGAGGTGGAGGCCACCTGTGGAAGAGTGTTGATCATAAACGAAGGCCGGATCGTGGCGGACGGGTCGCCGGCGGAGCTGCAGTCCAGCTTCCAGGGAAAAGAGCAGGTTTATCTCGAGTTGAAGGCCCCATTCGAGGACGTGGAAGGCAAACTGGCGAATCTGGAGAACGTAGAAAATGTACGGCAGATCGCATCAGATGGGGACGGCTTAAAGAAATTCACCATAGAATGCTCCAAGGGAGTGGATCTGCGCGAAAAGCTCTTCCGTCTGGCCGTGGAGAACAACTGGGTTCTTCTGGAGATAAGAAAGGAACAGGCAAGCTTAGAGGACGTCTTCCGCCAGTTGACCACCTCTTAAAGGAACCGATATGTCTAACCACACAGCCGTCTTCTGCAGGAAGGAACTGAGGAGCTTTTTTGACTCCCACATAGCTTACATCGTAATAACCATCTTCCTTTTGATCTGCGGATGGTTTTTCTTCAGCGATCTGTTCCTGGTCAACCAGGCCTCCCTGCGTAATCTGTTCAACATCATCCCCTTCATCTTCATGTTCTTTGTGCCGGCGATAACCATGCGTTTGATCTCCGAGGAGAAGAGAAGCGGCACCATCGAGGTCCTGGTTACCCTGCCGGTGAGGGATTATGAGATCATTCTGGGCAAATTCCTCGCAAGCTTGGTTCTCATCGCCGTGGCGGTTCTTTTGACCTCAGTTTACGTCATTACCCTCTCCGGAATAGCTGATTTTGATTTGGGATCGGTGGTGTCGGGATACATCGGCTTGATCTTCCTGGGAGCAGCTTATCTTTCCATAGGAATCTTCACCTCCAGCTTAACCCAGAACCAGATAGTGGCCTTCATCACCAGCTTCGTTATCATCTTCGCTCTGTTTATGCTGGACAAGGTACTGATGTTCATGCCCACTATCCTGGCCTCATTTCTTGAGTACCTGAGCGTGAGCTATCATTTCTCCAACATCTCGCGGGGGGTGATAGATTCACGGGACGTGATTTATTATCTGTCACTGATCTTCTTCTTCCTGTTCCTGGCGGTAAGAGCTCTGGAGAACAGGAAATGGAGGTAGTCTAAAAAGAATGAAAGAGACGCTGAAACATGGCGCTGGATCTGCGGCAACGCTTCTTTTGATCGTGGCCATACTGTTGGTGCTGAACTTAATCTCGGTGAATCTGTTTGCCCGCTTTGACTTGACCGAGGGAAAGGTTTTCAGCCTCTCCAAGGCCAGTAAGGACGTGGTGCGCAGCTTAGACGACCGGCTCATCATCAGGATGTATTTCACCAGAGACCTTCCTCCTCCCTACAGCAGCCATGCCAGGTATCTGAGGGATCAGTTGGAAGAATACTCAACTTACGCCGGCGGGAAGCTGAAGCTGGAGATGATCAACCCGGGCCAGGAGGATAAGGAGCTGGAAGCGCAAAGATATGGTATCCCACCCCTTCAGGTAAACGTAGTGGAGGACGACAAGATCGAGATGAAGAAGGTTTACATGGGGCTGGTGCTTCTTTTCGAGGACAGGAAAGAGGTCATTCCGGTGGTCCAGACCGTCTCGGGATTGGAATACGAGCTTACCAGCGCCATAAAGCGACTCTCAGCCAGAATGCTGCCCTCGATTGGATTCCTGGTGGGCAAGGACGGACCGGATCTGGATGCCGATCTCACCTTCCTGAACCAGGCCTTGGCGCGCCAGTATAAGGTAGAGAAGATAAACTTAGATGAGGGAGAAAGAATCGGCGCAGACGTAAGAGTGCTGGTTGTTCTGGGGCCGAAAACTAAGCTGTCCGGGTATGAGAAGTACTGGATCGATCAGTTCGTGATGCGAGGAGGCAAGCTGGCATTCCTGCTCAATCACATCCAGGTGGACATCCAGCAGGGCACAGCCGAGAGACAGAATCTAGAGTTGGAAGACTTTCTGGCGAATTATGGGATAAGGATAAACGATGACCTGGTGATTGACCTGCAGTGCAACCGGATCGGCGTCAGCCAGAGGCAGGGCCCTTATACTATGCAGAACATCGTAAACTACCCCTTCTTCCCCATAGCCACCGAGTTTGACGAGAACAGTTTGATCGTAAAGGACTTAGGGACGGTCTGTTTCAATTTTGCCAGTTCACTTGATTCCAGCTTGGCCTCGAGCAAGGGCATCCAGTTTGATCCCATAGTCTGGTCATCGGAGAAGAGCGGCGTGCAGGCTGCGCCTTTCGACATCAATCCGTTCAAAGAATTCGGTCGGGAGGATTTCGCCCCGGGTGGGCTGATCCTGGCTGCCACACTTCAGGGAAGCTTCAGGAGCAACTATTCGGATAAGGACATATCGGAGATTCAGGCGGAGGTCGGCTTTGTTGATTCGGTTCTGACTGAGAGCCCGGAAACCCGGATGGTGGTGGCAGCGGACGCCGATTTTATTGCCGAACGGAACGTACGAGGGACGGACAACTTAGCGTTCTTCTTGAACGTGGTGGACTGGCTTTCTCAGGACGAGGCTCTGATAGCCATCCGCTCCAAGCAGGTCAGTCCCAGGCCCCTGAAGGAGATCTCGGCTGGGACGAAAAAGCTGGTTAAGTATGGGAACACCTTCGGCCTTCCTTTTTTGGTGATCCTGTTCGGCGTGATCAGATGGCAGGTGAGAAGACGGGTCAAAGGAACGAGCGTTTCATAATTCATAACTCTTTGTAACTATGAAAAAACCTCTATACATTCTGTTGGGGATCCTGGCAGTCTTCGTGATAGTCTACTTCCTCCTGATTCAAAAGGAGAAAAAGACCTTTCGCCTGGAAAAGGTTGAGAACTTCCTGCAGCTGGATAGCGCTGCAGTGAACAGGTTCGAATTCAACCTATTCGACACCAAGCTGGCCTTTGAGAAGGTGGACCAACAGTGGTACATGAGAAGGCCTGATTCATGCAGGGCCGATAACCGCGCCATCGAGCAGATGCTGAGCATGGCCAGCCATCTGGAGGTGGGAGAGGTAATCTCCTCCAACCCGGATAAGCAGTTCGTGTTTCAGGTGGATTCCGTGATGGGCAATCGCCTGGATTTCTTCGACGGGGAGAATCTGCTGGCGTCGATGGTGATCGGAAAAATGCAAGAAGATTTCCTGCACGCATACCTGCGTAAAACGGACTCAGACGACGTGTACCTAGCCAAAGGGCTTTTCTCCGGCATAGCCAATCGCAGGATGGACCAGTGGAAGGACCGAAGTATTTTTGTCCTGGACCCGAAACAGGCCTCCGAGATTGAATTGAGTCAGGATCAAAAGAAATTCAGGTTGACCAGGGAGGATACCCTGTGGCTCTCAAACGCGCATCCCTATCAGGAAAGCTCTCCTGCGGACGGTGAGGTTGTAGAAGACTATCTTGAAACGCTATCCAGCATAAAAGCGGACGAGTTTGTAAGAGGGTCCCGAATGCATGGAGTTAACTTCAAAAAGCCCCAATTTGAGCTCATGCTGACCTTTTCGGATGGTCAACAAGAAAAGCTGCTTGCCGTCGACGAGAGCGGGGACGGTTCACGTTATTTTGTGAAAATTGATCAGGACAGGAATGTCTTCATCCTGTACGAGTTTAACTTCAAGAGAATAGCCAAGACCTTCCAGGATTTCCAACCCAAAGAAGAAGAGTAAAGAAGAAAACCGACCAGTCCCACGTGCAACGGGACATGTCAGACCGACATAGGACCATGAAAAACGCGTAGGGGTGGAGCTTTAGCTCCACCCTTTCTCATTAGTTGTAGGTCGGATATGTCCCCCGGACGGGGGGCATTTCGGATCTACGAGACCCTTTGTCCCTCACGATTTCCCCTACCTGCCGCGATGCAGATTGATCGCGTCTCGCAAGCGCAAGGTTTCTTTCCTGGCCGCCTGATCGAAATCCTCCTGGTTCGACGCATAAAGAATGCTACGGGAGGAGTTTATTATCGCCAGTTCTCCATTTTCGTCCGTGCCGGATTTCACCGTTGATTCTACGTCACCCACCTGTGCTCCAATGCCTGGAATCAGAATGGACAGTGATGAGGCGATCTCCCTGATTCTCTTCAACTGCTCCGGAAAGGTCGCCCCTACCACCAGACCACAGTTGCCCTTTTCGTTCCAGCCCAAGACCTTCTCCGCGACGATCTCGTACAATGGCTTTCCCTCGACTA
>JBARPX010000202.1:0-6460 GCA_049643405.1 Candidatus Zixiibacteriota bacterium | reverse complement strand
CGTTGGTGGGATTATTGGTGTACTGGTTGGGATAAGAATAGGGATCATAAAAATAGCAGGAAATGACGTGTACAGCAAAAAGGTCCGGGGCAGGCCTTAACGCCACGTTCAGGAAGGTGGGCGAGCCACCGCTCACTACCACTCCGGAGATGGTGGAATCCTGATACCCGTTGGCCGAGAATTTCAAGGTGTACGTGCCAGGCAAGAGATTCTTCTGATAATCTCCCACTATTGGATCGGCGTAAACCGGCAGTCCGAATTCCGTACACGTAACCATTGCCTCCAGTGGCTCTCCGGTGCCGGCAGCGGTCACAATGCCCCTGACCCCATCCTCAGTTCTCTCCATCATGGCCAGCATTGCGTTCCGGTTTAAGTTCCACACACCAGGAATGTTGGAATTGGCGGTCTCAATGGTGGCATCTATTGAACTCCTGGAACCGTAGCTCCAGTCATTACAGTCTCCGTTGGTCACGTACCACTGATATCCTTCCACCACCCAGTAACCATTGTAAGACCCGTATTCCTCAGAGATATCCACCACAAAGGCGCTGTCCGCTACCGGGAAATTCTTGTAGTTCCATACATGATTCACTATGTCACCGGAGGTATGGAAAGACAGGGAAATGGAGAAATTATTCTTCATGCCGTGTTCCCTTATGACTTTCGTCTCCGGCTGCGAGAAGTAATCCGGAGTTAAACCTCTCCACATGTAACCATAATCTCTGTTGAGATCCACCCCCAGGGCGTTGCCTCTGGTGCCGGCAGTCCGTCCATCCGGGTTCATCATGGGGATGATCCATATCTCCAGATCATCAACCAGGTGCGTTATCTGAGGAATTGATCCATAGTTGTCGGTGAGATACTCCAGCATAAGCAGCGCCATCTCCACCGACATGTATTCATTGCCATGGTGGCATCCGATGATCCGGAATTCCGGCTCATTCTCCTCCAGAGCCGGATTATCGCTGATCTTGGCTCCCAAAATCATTCTGCCCTGAACCGAGTAACCCAGCGTATCCAGAATCATTATGTCTGCATGATCTGAAGCCGCCTGCTGCATCTCCGCCACCTGGTCACTGTAGGAGTGAAATTGCCGGTCCCAATCAGCTCCAAAAAGCGCGATGTTTCTTTCTTGGGCTGAACCATAGATGACTTCCACATTATATCCTTTCTCCACCAGATCGTCCAGCTGCTGCGAATCGATCACCACGTCCACCCAGTCGGGCCCGGCAGCATCAATGTCCAGTCCTCTTTCTCCCAACACCCTTCCCTTCTCCTCCAAGGAGCTTACCCACACCCGGGCATAAATCTCTTCAAAAGCCATGGCAGCAGGATTCTGACATAGAACGACAAGAACTGCCGCCAGGGTGACTAAAATCATTGACTTAAACCTCATCTAAGATTCTCCTTTCGAAAAGCAGCGAAGGCTTTAGAGGAACCTCACCATTCAATATCGTCAGATTTACTCCGGTTCTTGCTCCAACAGCCCGCTTAATTCTTCGTCTACTGGTATAATACGAAGATTGGCGTTATTGTCAATCGTTTTCTTGCCGACCCAGCGACAGCAAGGGCTCCAAACGCCGCGTATGTGGCTGCCTCCAAGAAAGTTGTTGACAAGCCGACAGATTATCTTAGATTAGCACAACGTTTGATCTCAGTTGTACAGGAAGGATCAGAGAATACGAAGGAGAAGCTGCTATGTCCGTAATGATTATGATGTTTTCCGCCATCATTTTGAATGTCTGCGGCCATCTTTTTTTAAAAGCGGGGATGAACAAAATAGGCGCCATCTCGGTGGATCAGCTTCTGGTGAGCTTCACCAAAATCTTCACCACCCCTTTTGTGATTCTGGGGCTTTTGTCCTACGTTTCCAGCGTCGCCATGTACATGGTGGTCTTATCCAGAGTTGACGTATCCTATGCATACCCTTTGATGATGGGACTCGGCTACGTTATGATAGTCCTGTTCTCCTGGCAGATTTTCGCCGAACCCTTCTCCACCTTTAAGTGGATAGGAATCGTCCTGATACTGGTTGGAGTATCCCTGCTCGGAAGATGACGAGCTTCCATTCTCACTCGTTAGGCGGAAGGTCCTGACTCTTTTCAACTCAAAGAAAGCCTTGCCAAAATACGTTTTTATATTAAATTTGAGCAGGAGACAAGTCGCGCACGATCATGAGTAGGCCGAGATAGCGCGAATGGAAAGGAGAATAATCTATGCCCAGAAAGATTACCACGTTTGCAGACAAGGTAAAGAGCGAAACGCATGTGGTTAACTGCCCCAAGTGCGGCGGAGCCATCGAGAATATCTTGCAGGTCACCTCGTACAAATCCGACAAGGGTTCCTGGAAGTTCAGAAAAAAACACGTTGGGGTCTGCAAGTGCAACCATGACGAGATCTATAAGTAAACAGGGTTCCCTTAGGAGGGCTGCCTTGTTGTCATAAAGAATGGCAAAAACCGCCGACATGGTTCGGTGGTTTTTTCCTTTTTAGCTTGGCTCGGGGTACCTTACCCCGAACGGTAAGAGCTGCATAGAGGGCGCCCCACGACAATACTCTTGCCAATCAAGCGGAGAAGGCACGCCGACCCAGGATTTTTCTCCACTCGCTCCATCCGTTTAATCCGTTGACCGCTCTTGTACTTATCCCCTTCCCACCAAGTGGAGAGGAGGACGGGAGGCGAGGTTTCTCTCAACTGCGGCCATCCCGACGCGACACCACCCACGACTTCGATCCGCTCAATCCGTTGGTATGTGCCGTACGGTTCATACCGTTGCCCCCCCTTTCTCGGCGGTCAGAGAAGCCCCGCTTTTTCTTCGGACACGCGCGCCACCTTGTGAAAAAAGTTACAAATTCGCTTGCTTTTAAAAATGAAATTCCGTAAACTTATAAGACATTGTTTATCGTTTGCTTTTTGGCTCTGAATTTGTTCCTGTTTTTTGAACCATCCGGGAGAGTAATTAGATGCCAAGAATTGACGTAGATGAAAAAAGATGCAAAGCCTGTGAATTATGTATTGTGGCGTGCCCCAAAGAGGTGATTGGGCTGGCGAAGCATTTCAGCTCCAGCGGATTCCATCCGGCATGCATGATCAAACCGGAAGCTTGCACCGGATGTAAACTTTGTGCTTTTGTCTGTCCGGACGTGGCAATTGAGGTATACAAGTAGGATCTACGGAATGTACTTACCATTATATTCTACCGTGTCATTGCGAGGAGTCCCCCGTACGGGGGACGACGACGCAATCTCATCAGAGTAACACCGACTGAGAGATTGCTCCGCTATCGCTCGTAATGACAAATGGCACAAGAAACTTTCCTACAAGTAGAAGAACAGACGGAGTGAATGTTATGGGCGAAAAGACTTTGATGAAAGGGAATGAAGCTTTGGCCGAGGGAGCGGTACGGGCTGGATGCCGTTTCTTCTCCGGCTACCCCATTACCCCACAGAACGAGATTCCCGAATATATGTCCTGGAGAATGGCCGAGGTGGATGGAACCTTCATCCAGGCGGAGAGCGAGGTGGCGGCGATAAACATGCTCTATGGCGCTTCAGCCTGCGGAGCACGAGTAATGACCTCCTCCTCCGGTCCCGGCATCAGCTTAAAACAGGAGGGGATCTCTTATGCCTCCAGCGCCGAGCTCCCCATATTCTATGCCAACGTAGTGAGGGGAGGGCCGGGCTTAGGCAACATCGCACCTGCCCAGGGAGACTACTTTCAGTCCACCCGGGGTGGCGGACATGGAGACTACCGGGTGTTCGTCATGGCTCCCAACTCGGTCTCCGAGATGGGCAACTTTCCCAAGCTCTGCTACGACATTGCCGAGAAATACCGGATAGTGACCATGGTGCTGACGGACGGACTTTTGGGCCAGATGATGGAGCCGATCGAATATGACTTCGAACCGGTAGATCCGGCCACTCTTCCTCAACCGGATTGGGCTTTGGGCAAACAGGACGGAAGAGGGCGCAGGGTGGTAAGATCGTACGATCTCAAACCAGGCTTCATGGAGGAGCATACCTGGAAACTGGTGGAGAAATACAAAAAGGTCGAAGAAAATGAGATCAGATACGAAGCCAGCATGGTGGACGACGCGGACCTACTGATTGTGGCTTATGGCAGTTGTTCCCGAATCTCCAAAGCTGCCATTGCCTTGGCACGCAAAGAGAACCTGAAAATCGGGCTCTTGCGGCCGATCACCGTCTGGCCTTTTCCCATGAAGGCCCTTAATGATCTGGCATCGAGCATCAAAAAGATATTGGTGGTGGAGATGAGCACCGGACAGATGTTAGAGGACGTCAAACTGGCCATAGAGGGAAAAGCTGAAATCTTCTTCCATGGGAGACCTGCCGGCGGCATACCGACCGAGCATGAGGTGCTGGACGTCATAAAGAAGATTCAGGGAAAATAGTCCTCAACCACACGAGCAGTCCCGAACTTTTGAACCTTTGAACCTTTTACTTAAATGCCTATGGAAAAGAAAGTCTTTGAGAGAACCAGGGGATTAACTGACATCCCCATGCGCTACTGCCCCGGATGCGGACACGGGGTGATTCACCGGCTGGTGGGCGAGGCTTTGGTGGAGCTTGGCATCAGGGAGCGGACCATCGGCATTGCTCCGGTGGGATGTTCGGTCTTTGCGGACGAATACTTCAACTGCGACATGATCCAGCCTGCCCATGGACGGGGACCGGCGGTGGCAACCGGCATGAAGAGGGTCAGGCCCGACTGCATAGTCTTCAGCTACCAGGGAGACGGGGATCTGGCCTCCATCGGAATGGCTGAAACCATCCATTCTGCTGCCCGGTCCGAGAACGTGACCATTATCTTCGTCAACAACGCCATTTATGGAATGACCGGAGGACAGATGGCGCCCACCACCCTGCCGGGTATGAGATCCACCACCTGTCCCTTTGGCAGAGACCCCAAGGTGGCAGGAAATCCGATCCGGGTGTGCGAGCTTCTCGCCGCCTTAACGGGTCCGGCCTACCTGGAAAGGGTGGCGGTAGACACAGCCGCACACGTGGTGAAGGCGAGGAAGGCGGTCAAGAAAGCTTTCCAGGTGCAGATCGACGGCCTGGGATTCTCCATGGTGGAGATTCTCTCTCAATGCCCCACCGATTGGGCCATGACCCCGCTTCAGTCCATCGACCGGATAAAAGATGAGATGATCCCTTATTATCCCTTGCGGGTTTTCCAGTCTCCGGAAGAGGCCAAGAAAGAAGAAGACAAAAAGGTTCCGGCGGGCTGAGGGTCAAGGAGCAGCAAAAGTAAGGATATGGGTATTGTTTGCTGCGGACTGTCAACGGCGGTCCGTGGACAGTAATACAGATGGAGGTTAAATGTACCAGGGTGTGATAATGTCCGGATTTGGGGGACAGGGAATAGTCTCAGCCGGCATCCTTTTAGCCTATGCCGGGATGGTGGACGGCAAACACGTCACCTTCTTCCCTGCTTACGGCGCCGAGATGCGCGGCGGGACGGCCAACTGTTCCGTGGTGGTTTCAAGCGAAGAGGTGGCCTCACCGGTGGTTTCCTCTCCGGATTCGGTTATAGTGATGAATGAGCCCTCTCTGCTGAAATTTGAGCCCACCTTGAAGCCAGAGGGCCTGCTTCTGATCAACAAATCTTTGGTCTCCAGCCAACCCAAGAGAGACGACGTGAATACAGCCATCATAGATGCCAACAAGATCGCAGAGGAGATCGGAACCGTAAAGTGTGCCAACATGGTTATGCTGGGTGCTCTGATAAATCACACCCAGGCGGTCTCGCTGGAGAGCATCATAAAGACCCTACCCACGGTATTTCCACGCGCCAAGAAGGAGATGATCGACATCAACGTAGAGGCTTTGAAGAAAGGCTCAACTCTTTAAGGCCGGATAAGATGAAAACGGGCGTCAAGCTTGACGCCCGTGAATGGATTTTCTCTCCCCCCCCCGCTTCCTCCAACCCGGCTGTTTACTGACAGTTGGGGGGCGGACCTCCCTTGTAGAGGAAGTTAATCAAGAACACTATATCAGCTAAGTCGATCATCCCATCGCAGGTGACGTCTCCGGCCTGATAAGGAAAAGGCTCGGGGCCGCTGCTGAATAAGTAGTTTATCAGAAAGACCACATCTGCAAGATTGACCAAACTATCTCCGTTGGCGTCTCCGGAGACGTAGGTATCATCCACAAGCAGAATCGAACCCAGGTAAGGTCTGAAGTTGTGCTTGGTAACGGTCAGGTGTAAGCTTCCGTTCGCAACGGTGGAGCCGGCAAAGGTGATCCCCCCGGACAGGTCTGTGTAGCCGGTCTGATACACGTCATCGTTCATCAGACAGACCAGCAGGCTCTCCACGGGAGAGCCGCCAGAGGTGGCCACCACCGGAACCGAATATGCGCCGGCTAGAACGCTGTCCGGATGCGAGACTTCCAGCGGTGCAGGCAGCTCGGTCCAAATCTGCATGGTGGGATCCCC
>JBARPX010000201.1:0-1931 GCA_049643405.1 Candidatus Zixiibacteriota bacterium | reverse complement strand
TGCCTCCCTCGCAGATGCCCGGCGACGCCAATGGAGACGGCATGGTGGAGGTATCCGACATTGTGTTTATTTTGAACTACATGTTCCAGGGAGGGCCTCCATCCAATCCTCCAGCGGCCATGGATATTAACGGGGATTGCTTTGTGGGCCTCTCCGACTTAATCTGGCTGATCAACTATCTTTATCGCGGCGGGCCGCCGCCTCAGATCAGATGCCTCCCCGGTGATTTCAACTATGATGGATACGTCAATCTCTTAGATCCCCCATATTTCGTCGATTATATGGCTTATGGCGGGCCTGCTCCCGTCTCCATGAGATCGACGGACGTTAATTCCGATTGCTTCATTAACGTGGTGGATCTTGTTTATGAGATCAAGTACCTGTTGAGAGGTGGGGCAGCTCCCGAACCCGGCTGCGTTGCACCCGCACTGGCAGGCGCAGAAGAACCACTAGCTCCGGGCATGGCCGAGGTCGGCTTCTCCGAAATGCGATACGATCCCGCCTCAAGAGTAAACTGGATGTCGGTTTTTGCCGGCTTCGATGATCCGGTGCAGGGGGTGGAGCTCTCCATCACCTTTGACCCGGACGAAGTCTCGCTGCTTCCACCAACACTTACCTCCAGGACCGAAGACTTAGGACTGTTCTATAATCTGCAGAGAGGGAAACTGGTAGTAGGGCTGTTGGACTTAGAGGGTGTCAACTTCATCCGTCCGGGAGATGGTCCCATACTTAACCTGAGGTTCGTCCCCGCGGATCCGACCTCGTTCGATCTGACCAGCATTCAGATTGAAAAGGCCACCTTCGTGAACTCCGAGGCGCAGGAGATGACGGAGCAGTTGGTCAAATAGGTTCAGTAAACCATGGAAATTGAAGAAACGGGTCCTTCTGTCCAGAACTCTTTGACAGAAGGACCCGCTTTGTTGTCATGCTTTGCGAATCTTAGAGGGACTCCTCCCTCCCTTTCTTGTCGGAGCTTTAACTATTCCTCGATGATAATTGCCTCCGAAGGGCAGGAGTCAGTCGCTTCTCTTACCGAATCCTGCAGATCTTCCGGAACCTCCTCCTTTATGACAATCGCCTTGTCGCCTTCCATTTCGAACACCTCCGGGCACATCTGGACGCAGATCTCGTCGCCGGTGCAGAGGTCAGGATCAATCTTGACCTTCATGATTTTCACCTCCTATTTGCCGACAAATTACAACGAAAATATCCCCATCAAATAGCCGTTCACATCTATACTTGAACTTAAGCCTTGGTGTTTGTGATTCATTTCGCTGTCCTTCAGGTGATACCATCGAGCCTTCCAGGTTAACCTTTCAGCGCTTCCTCGCTTAACAGATCCTTTAGCTTCGGATGAACGAATATACCGTCCTTGCGGACAAGGACGTCGTCGAAATATATCTCGCCGCCGCCGTATTCTTCGGTCTGAATCAGAACCAGGTCCCAGTGAATGGCCGATTTGTTTCCGTTGTCCGCCTCATCGTATGCCGCCCCCGGGGTGAGATGGATGCTGCCGAAGATCTTCTCGTCAAACAGGGTGTCTTTCATCGGCTTCTTGATGCCGGGGTGTATTCCGAAGGCAAACTCCCCTATGTATCTTGCCCCCTCATCGGTATCCAGAATCTTGACCATCTTCTCCTGATTCACCGCCGCCTTTACGTCCACTATTTTCCCGTCCTGAAACCGGAATTTGATCCCGTCATAAATCACCCCCTCATAAAGCGAAGGGGTGTTGTAGCTTATTTCTCCGTTCACCGAGTCTCTGACCGGCGCGGTAAAAACTTCTCCGTCGGGGATGTTGAGTTTCCCGTCGCATTTCTTGTTGGGTATGCCCTTGATGGAGAATGATAGGTCCGTGCCGGGGCCGACTATTCGTACCCTGTCGGTCTGGCTCAGAAGCTCACACAGGGGAACCATGGCCTTCGACATCT
>JBARPX010000200.1:0-2595 GCA_049643405.1 Candidatus Zixiibacteriota bacterium | reverse complement strand
TGTCAGGAATTCAAGGAGTTGACCCAAAAAAATGTTGACAAGTACGCGAGCCAACGTATATTAGCTTAGAGATAAGTAAGCGGGAATAGCTCAGTTGGTAGAGCATCACCTTGCCAAGGTGAATGTCGCGGGTTCGAGCCCCGTTTCCCGCTTTTTTTTACTCGCCGATCAACGACACCCTACCTTCCCGGATCACCTCCGGAACGAGGCTATTTCCTGTTTACAAACCTTCCTTTATCGATAAATTACAGAAAAGGATATCGCGACATAGACAATCTGATAGCAGAGGAGAAACCATGATAAGCCTAAAAGATAAAGCTGCTGTGATCACCGGAGCATCAAGAGGGATCGGAAGGGCCACAGCGCTTCTGTTCGCTGAAGCCGGGTGCGATCTGCTGGTCAACTACCACGCTAACGAGAAAGCCGCTCAACAGGTCGTATCTGCTGCTGAGAGATTTGGAGTCACTGCAAAAACGTTTCGGGCAGATGTCTCGAAAAAGAAAGAGGTCGACGGGATGATGGATTGCGCGATAAACCAATTCGGCAAGATTGACATACTGGTGAACAATGCCGGTATCTGGAAATATGCCGCCATAGAGGAAATGACGGAAGAGCGGTTGAAAGAAACCATGGATCTGAACCTCAATGGTGTCTTCCACGCCACTACCGCTGCGGTGCCGCATATGATAAAGCAAAAATCGGGTAACATTATCAATATCTCATCCACTGCCGGACAGCGGGGCGAACCTTTTCATTCGCATTACGCCGCCTCCAAGGGAGCAGTAATAAGCCTGACTAAGTCTCTGGCTGTGGAATTGGCGCCCCACAACATAAGGGTCAACTGCGTAGCGCCGGGTTGGGCAGATACAGACATGAGTCACGAATCTCTGGTGGGGGACGAAGGAGAAACCATATTAGAGAAAATCCCCCTGGGAAGAGCAGCTACTGCAGAAGAGATGGCAGGAAGCGTGTTATTCCTGGCATCCGATCTTTCCACGTTTATAACTGGAGAGATACTAAACGTCAACGGAGGCGCTGTGCTGTGCGGATGACCCTCCGCGCCGATGGGCTCTCCAGGTGGAAACCATAGCCGCAGTTCATTCGTAGTGTTAAGGGAGCAAAGAGTGCTTGCAAAAAACGCAAAATGGGTTAGATTATGAGTAGGTTTGGCACTTCGTTCTTAAACGAAGAGAGATATGCGCTTTTCCAAAATCCTCGGGATCGTGTGTTTTAACGCCCCTGGGAGATGAGGCCTTCTTGGTAAATTACCTCTACAAAGGAGGACCCGCACCCGGCTGCTAATCGGGTTAGGTCATCGAGAAAGGAAAATCCTGAAGGGTCATAACGACAAAGAACATGTATCGTGGGACTTTGGCTGAGGAGGGCTGAAGCATGAAGCTGAAACAGGTGTCTGGAGAAGACCGAAGGAAAGTCGTCCTGTTTGCCTTGAGCACCTGCGGGTGGTGCAAGAAAACCAAGAGGCTCCTCAATGATCTTGGTGTGGCTTATTCCTACGTGGACGTAGACCAGGCGGAGGAAGATGAAAAAGCAGAGGCGGTTGAGCAGTTGAAGAAATGGAACCCCAGATCCTCCTTCCCCACCTTGGTAATCGATGACAAGAGATGCATCGTTGGGTTTAAGGAAGATGAGATTAAAGAGGCGGTAAAGAAATGAACGGTAACGACGAGATGAGTCAGAGAGAAATAGACGACCTGTATCCGAGGCTATACCAGGAGGCAGAGGACGGAGGTTATCATCTCAATCCGGACGTGGAGTTCACCAAGGAACTGCTGAAGGGCATCCTGGTAAACCAGAAGAGATACGGGTACTGGGCCTGCCCGTGCCGGCTTGCCTCCGGAGAAAAGAGCGAGGATCTGGACATAATCTGCCCTTGCGATTACAGGGACGCGGACGTCGGCGAACATGGCGCCTGTTATTGCGCGCTTTACGTGTCTCAGGCAGTTGTGGACGGAAAGCAGGAGGTTGGCTCCATACCGGAGCGTCGCCCCCCACGAGAGGAGAGGGCGCAGATGAAAGCTGGGAAAGGGCAGCCAACCCGGGGAATGGTTTCCCCTTCCAAGCCTGTCTGGAGATGTAGAGTCTGCGGCTATCTGTGCGCCAGAGATGGGCCGCCCGAAGTGTGTCCCGTGTGTAAGGCCAAAAAAGACAGGTTCGAAAGGTTCATGTAGCGGCCCGTCTACTGTCAGGAAGGGGCCCAGGTGAAAGGAAAGATTGCAGCGGCGTCCGTCTGCCTGCTCATGGCGGCTTTCCCTTCGGTCATTGGAGCAGGTGCAACTGATAGGGTTGCACCTTCGTCGTCAAGTCGCACCTCAACAGCTGGCCGGTATAGTGAAGACGTCATTGTCTATACAGCCCACCAGGACTGGCTTTCCCGCATATATGTCCTTCGAATGAACGGAACGGTCATCGATTTCTTCGAATACTCCTTTTATTTCTTCGCTGATCTTGAGG
Organism: Candidatus Zixiibacteriota bacterium; assembly: GCA_049643405.1. Classification (GTDB taxonomy): domain Bacteria; phylum Zixibacteria; class MSB-5A5; order MSB-5A5; family SM1-73; genus SM23-73-3. Next base: position 123 of record JBARPX010000200.1, on the reverse strand, counting down.
TCGTGAATAACGAGGTCTACGTTGCCGAAGCGTTCGCTCCGCGCGCCTACAAGGTGGATCTTTATACCGGAGCCTTGGATTTAGTAATTGACGATTGGAGCCTCTATTACTTCTATGACCTCG
>JBARPX010000199.1:0-5275 GCA_049643405.1 Candidatus Zixiibacteriota bacterium | reverse complement strand
GGCATGGTGTCTGGGTTCCACAACCAGGAACATTCCTCGCGGTTTCAATGCCCCGTGTATGTCTCTCATCAAACCGGCGGCGTCCGCGGCATGGTGGATGACGTAGACAGCCAGCGCGAAATCAACTTGACCGGCGAGGTCATCAATCTCCAGGTCCTGCTCGGTGCAGACCCGCGCCTGGATTCGCCCGGAAAGCTTGGCCCGGGCTGCCCGTTCTTTGAGAGTTGTGATGCTCTCAGCGTCGGTGTCGACCGAGACGACCCGTCCGTTCGGTCCCACCAGCTTGGCCATGCCGAGACTGTGATCACCGGCCCCACAGCCAACGTCAAGAACGGTCATGCCAGGCTTAACATAACCCTTGAGCATTCTCCTGGGAGTCTCTACCAGATGTCTTAAGGGCTTACGCAGAAGCGAGTCAATCCACCGGGTCAGAACCCCACTACTCATGCCCATTCCTCCGACACGCGCCTGACTATTGATTATATGGTTTCCGGACAAGCTGCTTCTGTTCTGCGAGGTTTTGCCGGCGTTGACAGGTGTAACCTTACATAACATAAAACACTGGTCACAGCCTCAGAAATCAAACTCTATTCCACCAAAGGCTTTCTTGACGCGTCCTCCCTCTACGTTGAAAGAGAGTTTGGCCTTGCCCTTGCCCACTGAAAGACCTGCCTTCCACCCTTTTGGCGAGATAGTCACCTCGGTTTTGTGCGACTTACCTCGATGAACAAAGGCCCCTTCCACCTTGCCGTCCTTAAGGTTCATGCGAAACGTGCAATCCTTGAGAGCTCTTGATTGAATCATGCCGGAGAGCTTGCCGGCGGGAGTCATGGTGAGACAGAGCTTGTGGTTGTCTCCATCAACAGTAATCCCGCCGACCGGGATTTTGCCCTTCTTGATTCTCGCGACATCATCTTTTAGGTGGATTTCAAGTCCCCCGAAGCGGGTGTCCCTATAGGTGCCCTGAAACCTACCATCGTTCTTGATCTCAATACGAAGGGCGTGCGTGTCGCCTGAATGAACTATCGTTCCCTTCAGCTTTCCTTGATGAATCTGAAGGGCGGCCGAGGCGTGGTCGGAGAAATTGCGAATCACTCCGGCCGAGATTTTCTTCGTGGTGGGATCGGCGGTAATACGAGCAAGGTGATGGTCGCCCTGGTGTTCGAAGCTAACCTTCCTCTTCTGCTTTGCTGGCATAGAACCTCCGTATGGGATTTGTGCGACGGGTGCCCCAGCTGGGTCGTCTGCCCGGGTTTATCATGGTGCGCACCTGACAAATGAATAGTGTCAGGAGCACCGGCGGTTGACCGACTGCTACTATCAATCTAGTACTTGAGCTTTTCGCGCGCCAAGAATTGCTCAACGTTGATGCACTTAACATCGAACTCCTTGCACACAGTCGGGATACGAGCTCCCCCTGCCTTGAAATACTCTCTTGTGACCACGCTGGCCTTGTGCACCCTCGCGGCAGCCACGATAAAAGGATCGGCCACGGGCAGACCCTTCCGCACATTGGCGCGCTTAACCAAGCCCAAGAACTCCTTTCGTTGAAATATCTGGGAAACAACGTCTAGCTCCTGTGCCGTGGGCTTGCGAAACACCGAACGATTTGCACGAACCCAATTGTCAATGTGGGCAAAAGGACAGTTGTTCTCGAGTTCTCGGCGCACTTCGCGCACGGACCAGAACTTCTCTTTCTGAACAAGTTCGCCTATGCGTTTCCATATTTTCGGGAAGCGTAGAAGGATAGTAGTTCCCAAAGGTGTAAAAGGCGGTTGTGTCAACAAGGTACATTCCTACCACCTCATGTAGCTCTCAAGTTTCGGTAGATAGCGCGAATTCATGTTGAGGTGGCGGCCAAGTTCGGGTCTGCTCAAGCGACCCCCGTAGTAGTTCTCGAAGGCTGCTCGGGCGAACCCTTCTCCGAGGTACGACAAACGCGTCAGATAGAAATTGCCTCCCGCAGCGGATTTCTCGCGAGTAAGATAATCCCGATTCCACTCGGCGGACTTCTCTTCGTAATACTCTTGCGTCACCTCCCCAGAGTCGAAGAGCCTCCGAAGTACCACTTCTCTGCTAACTGAGTAACGGGCCGCTATCTCGGAAATCGCCCCTGGGCCAGCTGTCCGAAAATACCGGATGTCTTCTGCAAAAGCATCCTCGGGCACGAGGAAATGTGCGGCAAACTTGTTGCATTTCTTCTCCAGCGCGCGTTCTCTGGGGGGCATCTGATTGATGTACGAGTTATCGATATCCGTGACTCCGCTGACACCGTGCAGAACGTGACCAAGTTCGTGGATAAGTGTGAACACCTGACGGGCGAATGCGTTAGAGTTATTGACGAAAACAATAGGGTATTCCTCGTGAAGTATGCTGAAACCTGAGATAAACCGATTCTTGAACGAGTCTTTGAATGTGAAAATACCTGCCTCTTCAATGATATGTCGCCATGCCTTCAATGCTGTCTCGCAAGATCGAAAGTCCCTCTGTTTTTCTATGCTCATTCCCAAGTACGTACGGGTCTTCGCTGCCAGCACAGCCGGTTTGAGATGCTCAGGAGAGATGTCGCGAAACACCCTTCTTTCCCTCACGGTGTCCATCATCAACACTTCCAAGGAATCTTGGTAGCCTTGGGCGAGATAAATCTTTCTGTATGTGTCCGGCGAGAATCGCTCTAGTTCGTCAGAAGGAAGTCGCCTGAATTTCTTGACTGGGTCGTCAACATCCGGTGGTTGAGGAAAGAAAAAAACTGCGAGCGGGATCTTGAGGTACGTGTATGCCAACTGTTCCAGGCACGCATAGGACGGCCCCTTACGTCCACTTTCCCAGAGCTTGATCTCACCAGGATCTCTTTTCATCTTCTTGGCGAGATCCTCGATTGTGAGGCCAGCTCTCTTGCGGGCCCAGGTTATGATCTTGGGATTAATATACGATTTCACTGTCTTTGAGTTTTGTTTGCTGTGTCAGCCTCGTGGGTCAGGTGTGCTGAACCCGGACGAGCTCGTCCGAACACCTGCCAAATGAATAGTGACAGGGCTAGGTCCTACTGGTCTGCAACTAACTGAATTAGAAGATCAGAAATCATCGGTGAATCCCTTCATGTGATCCTGTATTTGTTTCACTATCTTGGGATAAAGCTCATTAATCTCGCGGTACGTATCTTCGAAGTATTGTAGATGATTTCCCCATTCACTCTTCGCCTCGTCCTCATTTTCTCTCTCTGATCCGTCACGCCGAGTAACCCTGTCAGCATAGACATCCACGTCTTGAAGAATTCGCTTGAAGTGATGTACAAGTTCAAAAGTCTGCCCAGGAATGAATACACGATATTTGTACAGGTTGTGAGTCAGGATATAGAGATCTTCGCCGAAACTTGGAGCGAAACTCCATACAGACATTTCATGACATTGTAACTCTTGTTTCATATCTCCGAGGGCGTCACGATATTTGTTGCGTAACCGGTAGATCAAAGAAACCAAATCCGGATATATGGCTTGTCTTTCAGTAATAAGGTATTTCGATTTTTCCTTTTCCAGTTCAGTTTTGGTCTTGAATTCATTCTCGAATCTCGAGAAGTGATACTCCACCGCCTTGTTGATGTACTTCCTGAGGAAATAAAGCAGCAGACCTCCCAGACCTCCCAGCAACACAGCATCTCCGAGAATTCTTGATATCACCTCATTCAACATTTCACTCCTTTTGAAGCGCTAACTGCCAATTATGCACTGTCGGTAAAAAGGCCTTTGTCCGACTTGGCGCCAGTCAAACAGACGCACCAATCTCGCACGTAGGCCGTTTTTGTCACATGGTCAATAGACATTATAATCACTCATGGAAGATTGTCAACCACTTTCTAAGTTGCCTTTTCGGTCGGCAATGTCTGATTTGGATCGGGGTATCCGTTGGGGGCCGTGCTTTCTAGCCGCCAATGACCACGGTCCAGGGACGCACTTCCCATTCGGTGATCAACCCATTCTTCACATACGGGTCATTCTTGGCAAATTCCTCGGGAATGGATGCTTCCTCTCCCTTGAACACCAGCACCGCACTATCCACTGGCTCGGCAAGTACTCCGGCCATTACCAAATCACCCCGTTCGTGGGCTGCGTTTGCGTATGTTAGGTGCTCCTCACGAAAAGGCGCACGCCTCTCCACGTAGTTGTCCACCGTCTTGTAGAACAGAATGTAATACATGTGCCTTCCTCCTTGGTATAAGAATCATGGGCAGAAAACCTGACCTCTCCCCCTGCATCCCCCTCTCCACTCTGCGGTTCGACTTCGCTCACCGTCCTGAGTTTGTCGAAGGATGGAGAGGGGGACCAAAGGGGGTGAGGTGCTTTCCAACGGAGGGACGCGGCAATCTCCTCCGGCCGGCAGAGAGAGGCCAAGGGATTGCTTCGTCCCCTACGGGTCCTCGCAATGACAGGTACAGGGAACTGGCGAGCACAAGAAACAGAGCTCCCTCACAGCTGATCAAACAAATTAAGCTGATATCAGCGACTTCTATCTGCTTAATCCGTTTCATCTGCTGTGAATAGACTCACTTGCCTTTCCTTCGCCGTCGTCGTAAGGACTCACAGCACCTGACACCCGGAATGCTGTCAGGAGCGCGGGGCTTCTCACCTACTGCTCTCATGGCCCTTGCCTCTCGTATATCCCAACTCCCCATCTCCCCGCCCTGAAGATTTTCTGCAGAACATACTCTTTCTGGAACCAATCTTCGTCCGTCATCCCGCCCAGCGCCCCTCGGGGCGGATCGATGAACATGAGAAAATCCGGCTGGTGGTGGTGGATATACCAATCGAAGTCGTGTTTCCTGAGATGCTCAGCTATTTCAGGATCAACCAGGCCCGCCCCGTCAATCACCGGGCCCTTCTCGTAAAAGTACCGGAGTATCCCGATGTCATTGGCCCCCACACTGGACCCCTCTTCCGCATTGGCATTCAGCCACTCCGCCGCCTGGGTGTAGGCCCTGTATGTCCAGGATGTGGGAGCCTGGGTCAAAACGAAGGGCACATATAATCCGGCCAGGATGAGAAGCACGTAAATCGTCGGCAGGAAGACCCTTCGGGTACTGATCGGCTCGGAAAAATAGTGGTAGAGCTCCTCAGCCAGCAGGGTGATGATCAGGGACATACTCAGGGCCAGCGGAGTGTAATACCAGTAATAAGCCGGTGCCCTCAGGATGAAGCCATACACGATCAGATAAACCAGGTTCCAGAGCAGGATCAAATGGAAAACCGGATGCCGGAAAATGCTCCATTGCCTGCATCTT
>JBARPX010000198.1:0-2644 GCA_049643405.1 Candidatus Zixiibacteriota bacterium | reverse complement strand
GCCATGCCCAAGGCGGCCGTGGTCTTACCTTTCCCGTCGCCGGTATAGACTATAACCAGACCCTTGGTCTTCTTCGCTGCCATGGTCTTTAAGTGTAGGCCGGATAAAACTAACCTCACCCTTGTCCCCTCTCCGGCTCACGGAGAGGGGAACCAAAAGGGTGAGGTACGTAGTGACATTTCTATTCTCTACTTGTTCGCCACTGCTTTAGCGATGCTGTCGTCCACGCTGAACTGCTTCAGGAAGGCCTCGCGCTCGGTCTTCATCTGCGCCACCCAGCTCTTGTACAGGTCTGACCGGCCTTTGCTCTCGAAGAAAATCTTGGGATTGAGAATCTCCTTGGGCACCTTGCTGAGAAGCTCCGCATTCTCCGGGGCATCTACGTCTACGATCTCGTAGCCAAAATCCGGGTCTTTTTCCCACTTTATGCTGCCCGAGAGCATGGCTTCAAGCATGGCCGAGGAGTGGCGGATTTTCACCTTGAGAGCCTCTCCTTTTTCCTCGTCCTTCTGATCGCCGCCCACGTATCCGGTATTCATCAGCCACGTTTCAAGACCGGGCAGCCTGGCTGCCAGTTCACCGAACCTCTTCGCCTGGAGTCCAAATGGGCTGGTGAAAAACGGTTGGGTGAAGGGCGACCGGGTCTTGCCTCGTTCCTTGCCTGCCGCGGAGGTCTTTGAGGTTTCACCCAACATAAAGTAGCCGGCTGCGAATTCTGGAGTCTGGAGACGAACGATTCCCGGCACAGCCGCGTCGGGACCCTCATCCCGGTTCAGAATTCCCAGGGATCTCATCGGTGGAATGTCATCGAAGCTGGCCGCATCTTTTATCGCCTCCATGGGAATGATCGATCTGCCGTTCTGAGTCCAGACGGTGAAATCCCAGCCGTCCTTTGGGATGTCATACTCGTCCACCACCTCGTCGATCTTCACCTTTCCAGTGATGAACGCCTCGACGTTTTCCGGCGGTGCCCCGGTGGCGATGAGCATGTCCTTAAGACGCGCCACCTCTTTCGGGGTGAGGCGTGTTTTGCTGAAATCGTAAGTCCCGTCGGGATTCGGGAACACGTTTTCCACCCAGGCGTCCGGGTGCGTGCTGCCGGCAAAAAGCACCGGCTCCGTCTCCGGAGTCAGCCCGAAGGTCTTGGCAAAACAGCCGTTCTCAGTTATGGTAACGGTGCCATCAGGCCACATCACGATCATGTCGTCTTGGATGGGCTGGGCCAACTCTCCCTGCCTGCTGAAGGTGGTGGTGGTCTTGCCGGTACCGGAAAGCCCCATTATCCCCATGGTCATGGCCTTGCCGTCGATGGTGACCTTCTTGGCGCCGGCGTGGAGGACCAACCCCCCTCGCCTATACACGTACTCGTTCAGCATTCGCAGCACGCCCTTCTTGGTCTCGCCAAAGTAGTCCGATCCCATCACGTGGGTGGTCCAGTTGTCCAAGTCCACGATAATGGCCAACTTGCCCGGCATGTCTTCCAGACTCAGCCCGGCGGTGAAGACCACGCGAAATGTGGGTTTGAACGGTTGCTTAAGCTGTTCGCCGGTCTCTATGGCGGAGCGAGAAAAGGCCAACACCTGCTGCATGCCCGCCAGATTGGCTGCCTCCTGAGTGTAGAACCATTGGACCGGAACCGCACCCTTGCCGTAGCCGTAGTATCCGTCGATCTCGATAAGCCTTCCCTGCTTCTGGATGTAATCCCTTTGCCTTTCTATCAGTTCACGAGCTTTGGCCAGATTGATGATGTTGCCGGAGAAGTTGCCCTTCTCCGATTCCGGCGCAATGATGTAGGTCAACTTGGCCATCCTGGCCTTTAATCGGGTGAGTTTGTTGATGTTACCGTGGGCGGTCTTCATTATGGCCGGCGTGCTCTTGAGGGCTAACTCCCGCAGCTCCTGCTGCGAGGGATCGGTTATGTACTTTACGTTATAGGGCTTTTCGGTCAGATCCACCCTCTCCACTGTTGACATGCTTGACTCCTTTTTTTGTGGTGTCAGATCACTCTTTAACTAAAGTTGACAGATTCTTACTTCCGCTATTTTCCTTCTTCTTCTTCGGCAGGAGGCTGAGCGATTATGCCGGAATCCATCAGAACCTTGGCCTGATCTCTGGCACGTTTTATTATCGCCGAAGCTCTGTCAAAAAGTTCCTGCCTTGAGGCTTTGATCTTGGCTATGCCCTGTTCGATGGCCTTGAGCCCCACCGCCACGGCCTCTCTGGGATACACTTCCCATTCGTCCATGGTTGGAATCAAATGGTCCTCGTCTAAATCTTTGTCTTCAGCGGTTTTCGCCAATTCGTTTGCCGCGGCGATCACCATCTCGTCGGTGATGGTGGAAGCCCTAACGTCCAGGACTCCGCGGAAGATTCCCGGGAAGCCCAGAGAGTTGTTCACCTGATTGGGGAAGTCGGATCTGCCGGTGGCCACGATTCGAGCTCCTGCTTCCTTGGCATCCCACGGCCATATCTCCGGAATGGGGTTAGCGCAGGCAAACACTATGGCATCCTTCCTCATGGAAGCAATCCACTCTTTCTTTATCACATCCGGTCCCGGGGTCGAATAAGCTATGCAGACGTCGGTATCCCTCATGGTCTCGGGGATATCTCCCCTTCTTCCCTCCTCATTGGTGATCCGGCAGAA
>JBARPX010000197.1:0-16297 GCA_049643405.1 Candidatus Zixiibacteriota bacterium | reverse complement strand
GGGGGACAACGTCACCATGGGGGTTGAGTTGATCACCCCCATAGCCATGGAGAAGGAGTTGCGTTTTGCCATCCGGGAGGGAGGACGCACGGTGGGCGCAGGCGTGGTGGGCGAGGTGATAGAATAGGTCAACGGGCTTGAGTAGATTCGCCGGATAGGTCCGAAGGACGAGAACATTCTCTGTTTTAAGGAATAGAGGTCTATGCCCAGAGATATCATCACCATAGCTTGCGAGGCGTGCAAGCAGAGGAATTACAGCACCACCAAGAATAAAAGAAAACACTCAGAGCGGGTGAGCTATAAGAAGTTCTGCCCGTTCTGCAACAAGCATACCAAACATAAGGAAACCAGGTAAAAGGCGAGGAAATCTTTAGAAAGGCGCAACGGGAATATAATTTGAATTTGCTCCGGCGAAAAACTCCGTATTTCTCATCATTCGAGATCCTGCCAAACCGCGTTCCGGAACGGATAGAATGGCCTTTTGTCACAAAGTGAGTGTGTTAACGTTGGAAGGGTGAGAGCTTTCAGGTCACTCGCATTGGAATTCTTGTTCAGGAGAAAAACCAAAGGCAATAATAGAACAGGTCTGTAGCTCTAATTGGTAGAGCGCCGGTCTCCAAAACCGGATGTTGGGGGTTCGAGTCCCTCCAGACCTGCCAACAGGATATCCTTACGCTATGTTTGAAAAGATAAAGCAGTTTATAAAGGACGTCAGATTCGAGCTTGGCAAGGTCACCTGGACCAGCAGGGAGGAGTTGATTTATTCCACCATCATGGTGGCAGTGGTATCCCTGGTTCTGGCGATCTTCGTTGGCGCGGTCGATCTGGTGCTCTCCAATCTGGCCAGCTTGCTTTTGGGGTGAAAGATTCAAAGTGCGATTTTCGCTTTACGGGGAGGATTGATCCAAAGATAGATGGACAAAAAATGGTTTGTGGCTCACACCTATTCAGGTCATGAGCAGAAGGCTAAAAGGTACTTGGAAAGTGCCATAGTCACGCACGGGTTGGAGGAAGAGGTGGGAAGGGTGCTGGTTCCCACCGAGACGGTGGTGGAGATGAAGCAGGGAAAAAGGTCCACCACGGTGAAGAAATTCCTTCCCAGCTACATTCTGGTGGAGATGGCGCTGACCAAGGAGACCGCCCACCTGGTGACCAGCACGCCCGGGGTCACGAGTTTCGTGGGCGCTCAGGGTAAACCCGTTCCCCTAAAGCCTGAGGAGGTGGAGAGGCTCTTAAAGCAGGTTGAACGTGGACGAACCAGAGACTTCGAGGAGGTTCCCTTCAAGAACGGGGATCAGGTTAAGGTCATAGACGGGCCCTTTACCGATTTCTCGGGTTTCGTGAGTGAGGTGGACCAGGAGCGGAAGAAGCTGAAGGTTATGGTGAGCATCTTCGGACGACCCACTCCGGTGGAACTGGACTTCCTCCAGGTCCAGAACCTTTAGTCCCTTTTCCGAATGGCTTTTGAAAAAGTGCAGGAGGTTTTTGTAGACGGCGAACTTTCCCGGAACTGACATAACAAAGGAGAGTCTCAACCTTCAAAAGCATATGATTCCGGTAAGCCGGACAATGAAAAGGTAACTGAAAAAACGAATCTGCTGGCGTCGCTTTGATCAGCTGTTCCCGAAGGACGCCGGTTATAACAAGACAAGGAGACTCAAAGAAAAGTGGCCAAGAAGGTGATAGGAAACGTCAAGCTTCAAATCCCGGCGGGAAACGCTACTCCCGCTCCCCCGGTGGGGCCGGCGCTTGGCCAGTTCGGGATGAACATGATGGATTTCTGCAAGCAGTTCAACTCCCGGACACAAAAGCAAGCGGGTCTGATAATCCCGGTGGTGATAACCATCTATGTAGACAAGTCCTTTTCCTTCATCACCAAAACTCCACCCGCATCGGTGCTCTTGAAGAAGGCGGCCGAGGTGGAGAAGGGTTCGGGTGAGCCCAATCGCGTGAAGGTGGGTCAGGTTACCCGAGCGCAGGTGGAGAAGATTGCGGAGCTGAAGATGAAGGACTTAAACGCATCCAGCGTGGAGTCGGCCATGAGGCAGGTGGAGGGAACCGCCAGAAGCATGGGCATACAGGTTGTGGACTGACGATGAGCCAAAGCAGGGAGTGTGAAGCAAGCTATGAAAAGAGGCAAGAAATACCGGCAGGCCAAGGAAAAGGTAGGGAAGGGGAAATCGTACCAGCTGGCTGAGGCCATCAAGAAGCTCAAAGAATATACCTTTGCCAAGTTCGACGAGACGGTGGAGATGTCGCTGAGACTGGGGGTGGATCCAAAACACGCCGACCAGATGGTTCGGGGAACCACCCTTTTGCCCAATGGAACCGGAAGAAAGGTGAAAGTCTTAGTCTTAACCAAGGGAGAAAAGGAAAAGGAGGCCCAGGAGGCGGGAGCAGACTTCGTGGGATTGGAGGAATACATCGAGAAGATCACCAAGGGCTGGTTAGACGTAGACGTGGTGGTCGCCACACCGGACGTAATGAGCCAGGTGGGAAAGCTGGGGAAGATACTGGGAACCAAAAGGATGATGCCCAACCCCAAATCCGGAACGGTGACCTTCGACGTGGCCAAGGCGGTAAAGGAGCTTAAGGCGGGAAAGATCGAATTTCGAGTGGACAAGGGAGGAAACATCGGAGCGTCAATAGGCAAACTCTCCTTTTCCGAGGAACAGCTGTACGAAAACGCCAAGGTTTTCTTAGACGTGATAGTCCGAGCCAAACCGGCCGCCGCCAAGGGCACCTATTTGAAGAACGCGTCCATCTCCTCCTCTCTGGGACCTGGCGTCAGGCTGGATACGTCATCGATCTTGAACGTGCTCAAGCAATAGAGCTTGCTTGTCTTTAGAAGTCCCCGGACTGGAGTTTCAGGACGAGGTGTCCGGGATTGAATTTGCTGAAAAGTTGTTGGTGCCATCAACTCAAGTGAGAGGGTTTAAGAGGATTTAACTTATGTTGAAAGTTGAAAAGGAAAAGACGGTCGATGAGTTGAGGGAGAAGTTCTCCTTGACCAAGAGTCTTTTTCTCACGGATTTCAGAGGACTCAACGTAGACCAAATGACCGATTTAAGAAGGAATCTAAAAGAGAAAAAGGCGGAATACAGGATCACCAAGAACAGCTTGATTCGGCTGGCGGCCAGGGAGAGCAGATTTGAAGGGGTCTTAGATTACCTCAAGGGTCCCACCGGGCTGGTCTTCTCCTTTGAGGATCCGGTCGGCGCGGCGAAGGTGCTGTACGAGATTCATAAGAAGATTGAGAAACCGAAGATCAAGATCATCTGGATGGAGGGGAAGCTGCTGGACGAAAACCACCTCAAGAGCTTAGCCGCTCTCCCCTCCAAGGACGTCATCCTGACTCAGATCGTCTTTGGCCTTAATTCCCCTCTGGTGAATCTCGTGGGAACCCTGCAGGGGGTGATGAGAAACTTCGTAGGAGTCTTGGACGCCGTACGAGAAGCCCGATCAAAGGCGGCTTGAGATTATCCTTAAGGTCGCGTTCCGGGAGTAGCACTATTGAGGTGACCATAAGAGAGGATCGAAGATTTTAGTTGTGAAGTAAGGTGAGCATATACAACCAGGGCAGTGTAAACTGTGCTGTCGGCCTCGAAGTGTCCGGGTGGTGCTTCTAAACGAGCCCAGAGGGCCCGTTTCACCCAACAGAATCGAGGAGGAGACGAGAAGTTAAGGCAAAAGTTAATGCTAATGCGGAGGTTGAAGAAATCATGACCACAGGTTCCGAGAAAACCACCAAGAAGGCCAGTGCCAAGAAAGCGGAAAGTTCGCCCAAGGAGGAGAAGGTGAAGGCAGCTGCCGGCAGCGTTGAACAGGTGATAGGAATTATCGAGAAGATGAGCGTTCTGGAGCTGGCGGAGCTTTCAAAAAGCCTTCAGGACAAGTTCGGCGTAACCGCCGCCGTCCCGGTGGCTCAGGCCGCTGCTCCCGCGGGGGCCGCGGAAGCAGCAGCGCCGGCCGAGGAAAAGACAGAGTTCACGGCAATTCTCTCTGCCATTGGAGACAAGAAGATCCAGGTGATCAAGGTGGTGAGGGAGCTGACCGGACTGGGACTGAGAGAAGCAAAGGACTTAGTGGATGGTGCACCCAACCCGGTCAAGGAGGATGTTCCCAAGGAGGAGGCGGAGAAGGTTAAGGCCAAACTGAGCGAGGTGGGCGCCACCGTCGAGATCAAGTAAACCGAAGAGGTTACATGCCGCGTTGCGGGAGTCGCTGCGGTGGTGAAGATCAGCAGAGGTTCATGCTGGAGTCTTTTTAGCCCCGGGTGCCGTTGCGGTCAAGCTGCACTGTCGCCGCAGCTTGTGGTTCGACCTGAAGAAGGGCGTATGCATTCGGATTCAGTCTTTTGGTGGCGTTTGAGACCTTGCAGCATCTGCAGGTGGAACTCAAAGCGTAACAAACCGGTCTTTTTCGGTGGTTGAAGGTGTAACAGCCCCGCGCGAGTGGTTCGGATTAACCGGCGGGCCAAGCCCGCGGGTTTTTCAATCGGAGAAATCGACACTTGCCCGACAAGGTGCAGAGAACAGCTAACCTCAGTTTTTTCTACAGAGGAATGAGGTAAACCTCGCAGCAGATGAAAAAGGTGAGTTTAACCCGAACTCTCTCGGCAAAAGGGTCAACCCGGGTGGTTGATCTTTTTGAGCCAAAGGAGCGTGGTAAAATTGGATAAGATCAAAAAAGTGGAGCGGATCTCTTTTTCCAAGCTCATATCGGATATTGAGATGCCCAATCTTCTGGACGTCCAGTTGCAATCCTATAATGAGTTCCTGCAAGCCGACGTGGAGGCAGAGAAGAGGGAGCATAAGGGACTCCAGATGGTCTTTAAGAACATATTTCCGATAAGCGACATACGTGAGAACTTCTCTTTGGAATTCGTCAGGTACACGCTGGCAACCCCGCGCTATACGATGCGTGAATGCCTGGAGAGAAACATGAGCTATGTCGCTCCGCTGAAAGCCACCCTGAGATTGGTGGTGCGAGAGGCCCAGGGAAAAAGCAAGACGGTAAAGGACATCATTGAACAGGACGTCTTCTTAGGCGAACTTCCCTTGATTACCGACAAGGGAACCTTCATAATCAACGGTGCCGAGAGAGTGGTGGTGAGCCAGCTGCATCGGTCCCCCGGCGTCTTCTTTGACCAGGAGACGCATCCCAGCGGAAAAAGGCTGTTCTCCGCTCGCATCATCCCCTATCGCGGCTCCTGGGTGGAATTCAGCTTAGACATCAACGACATCATGCACGTCAACATAGACAGCCGGAGAAAAATCCCCGCGACCACGTTTTTGCGCGCGCTGGGATATTCCACGGACGAGGACATCCTGGACCTTTTTTATGAGATCGAGAAGGCCGAGATATCCGGCCGGAAACGCGCCAAGCTTCCGGGGAGAGTGTGCGCCCAGACCGCGGTGGACAAGGAGACAGGCGAGGTGATCGTATCTGCAGGAGAGGCCCTCACCGATGCTCACCTGGACCGACTAAAGGAGTTGGGAATGGGCAAGCTGAAGCTCCTGGTATTCGATCCTCAGAGGGACGTTGGCGTGATCATCAACACCTTGGGCAAGGACGCCACCAAGTCCCAGATAGAAGCGTTGATGAAGATATATTCCCTTCTGAGGCCGGGGGAGCCGCCCGCCGAGGAGGTGGCCCAGAGTCTTCTGGAGAGACTCTTTTTTACCTCCAAGCGCTACGATCTGGGTGAGGTTGGCAGGCACATGATAAATCGGAGGCTCAAACTCAACATCCCTTTGAGTGTGACCATCCTGGACAAGCAGGATTTTGTCACCATAATCAAGTATCTGGTGGGCTTGAAGAAGGGAGAGGGCTTTGTGGATGACATCGATCATCTGGGGAACCGCCGGGCCCGAACCGTAGGGGAGCTTCTGGAGAATCAGTTCTCCATCGGGCTCTCTCGAATGGCGCGGACCATCCGGGAGAGGATGAGCCTGAAGGATACCGAGACCATTACCCCGCACGATCTGGTAAATGCCCGGACCGTCTCGGCGGTGATACAGACCTTCTTCGGGTCCTCTCAGCTTTCTCAATTCATGGATCAGACCAATCCCTTATCCGAGCTGACCCATAAAAGACGTCTGTCCGCCCTGGGGCCGGGGGGATTGACCCGGGAGAGGGCCGGATTTGAGGTAAGGGACGTGCATCATACTCACTACGGGCGCATGTGCCCGATAGAGACTCCGGAGGGTCCCAACATCGGGCTGATCGGCTCGCTGTCCACCTACGCCCGGATCAGCAAATACGGTTTTCTGGAGACCCCTTACCGGAAGGTGAAGAAGGGAAAGGTGACCCAACAGACCGAATATCTTACCGCGGATCAGGAGGATCGCTTCGTCATAGCTCAGGCCAACGAGCTTCTGGACAAGGAGGGTCGATTCGTCAGCAGCTTGGTGAAGGCTCGCCATCGGGGGGATTTTGAGACGGTTCCGGGAGAGGACATCAATTACATGGATGTTTCTCCGAAACAATTGGTTAGCTTGGCTGCCGCTCTGATTCCCTTTCTGGGACATGACGATGCCAACCGGGCACTGATGGGTTCCAACATGCAGCGGCAGGCGGTGCCGTTACTTATGACCGAGCCTCCCCTGATCGGGACCGGCATTGAAGGGAAAGCGGCCATGGATTCGCGAGCTATAGTGCTGGCCAAAAGAGACGGGGTGGTGGAGTCCGTAACCTGCGAGAAGATCGTCGTTCGGCCCACCGATCATACCTCGGAGGTGGACATCTCCGGGGTGGACGAGTACGAGTTGCTCAAATTCAAAAGATCCAATCAGGACACCTGCATAAATGAAAGGCCCCTGGTGGACGTGGGGGACAAGATAAAAAAAGACAGCTGCATCGCCGACGGTCCCGCCACCTCCGCAGGGGAGTTGGCCTTGGGGGTAAATGTGCTGGTGGCTTTCATGCCCTGGAGGGGATACAATTTCGAGGATGCCATCATCGTCAGCGAGAGATTGTTGGTGCAGGATATATTTACCTCCATTCACATTGAGGAGTTCGAGCTTCAGGTGCGAGAGACCAAGAGGGGAGCAGAGGAGATCACCCCCGAGATTCCCAACGTATCGGACGAAGCCTTGGCAAACTTGGATGAGAGAGGGGTGATCAGGATCGGCGCGGAGGTGGAGGCCGGGGACGTCCTGGTGGGAAAGGTGACTCCAAAAGGAGAAACCGAACTTTCTCCGGAGGAGAGACTGCTTCGGGCCATCTTCGGAGAGAAGGCCGGAGACGTGAAGGACGCTTCCTTAAAGGCCCCTCCGGGAATGAAAGGAGTGGTCATCGATTCTAAGGTTTTCTCCCGCAAGGAGTGGGGAGGGGAGTATAAGAAGGCAGAAAAAAGCGAGGTCGCCAAGCTGAAGCGAGAATTCCAGAAGCAACTGGAGATCTTGAAAGGCCTGCGAGACGAAAGGCTGTTAAAGTTACTGGACGGTCAGACCGCCAGGACCATCCGCAGCGCCAAAGACAACTCCATCGTCTTCAGGGCCGGATCGAAGTTCAAGGCAGACTCGCTGGAGAAGGTCGATTTGGACGATTTGATTGCCGATGACGGCCTGGCCCAGGATCCCAAGGTCAGCAGGAAGGTGAAGGCGCTTCTCTCCGGCTATGAGGATCTGATGAACGAAAGAAAAGCTCAGTTCGACGTGGATTCAGAGAAGGTGATCCGCGGGGCGGAGTTGCCTCCCGGGGTGGTGCAGTTGGCCAAGGTCAGCGTGGCCACCAAAAGGAAGCTCTCCGTGGGAGACAAGATGGCAGGGAGGCACGGGAACAAAGGTGTGGTCTCCAAGATAGTGCCGGTGGAGGACCTGCCCTACCTGCCCGACGGAACGCCGGTGGAGTTGATCTTAAATCCTCTGGGCGTTCCCTCCCGAATGAACGTGGGTCAGATACTGGAGACCCATCTGGGTTGGGCCGCCAAGACGGACGGCTACTACGTTTCCTGTCCGGTCTTCGACGGAGCCGACTTAGGCGAGGTGAAGCAGGCGCTCAAGAAGGCCGGCCTGCCGGAGTCGGGAAAGACCACCCTTTACGACGGCATGACCGGAGAGCCTTTTGATGAGCCGATCACCGTGGGATATATATATATGATGAAGCTCTCCCACCTGGTGGATGACAAGATACACGCCCGCTCCATAGGACCCTATTCCTTGGTCACCCAGCAGCCCCTGGGAGGAAAGGCGCAGTTTGGGGGACAGAGGTTTGGGGAGATGGAGGTATGGGCGCTGGAGGCTTATGGAGCCGCTTACACTCTCCAGGAGATGCTGACGGTGAAATCGGATGACGTGGCTGGAAGATCAAGGGTTTACGAGGCAATCGTAAAGGGGGAGAATCCTCCAGAACCGGGAATCCCGGAATCGTTCAACGTGCTGGTCAAGGAACTGCAAAGTTTGGGACTTGACGTGGAGTTGGTTGAGAGCTGAAGAGTCGGCATTCATCCGCCGGGAGGTTTGGGGGCCAAGCGGACGTCGGCGCAAAGGTGAGCCTGTCTTATAATCCCCAAAAGGGGAAAGGAGGTTTCTGATGGTTGAATTTCAACCAAAAAGATTTATGCGGCCATCGGACTTCTTCGCCATAAAGATTCAATTGGCCTCTCCCCAGACCATAAGATCATGGTCTTACGGGGAGGTCACCAAGCCGGAAACCATTAATTATAGATCCTTCAAGCCGGAGAGGGACGGTCTTTTCTGTGAGCGGATATTCGGGCCGGTCAAGGATTGGGAATGCTCGTGCGGCAAATACAAGAGAGTCAGATTCAGGGGGATCGTCTGCGATCGGTGCGGGGTGGAGGTTACCCAGTCCAAGGTTCGCCGGGAGCGACTGGGGCACATCGAGCTGGCGGTGCCGGTCAGCCATATCTGGTTCTTCAAATCCATCCCCACCCGAATCGGATACCTGTTGGACCTGTCCATAAGACAGCTGGAAAAGATATTGTATTATGAGTCTTACGTGGTCATTGATCCGGGCAACACCCCTCTGAAGCACAAGGACATAATCTCCGAGGAGGAGTACTCCGAATTAGAGCAGTCAGGCAAGGAGTTTGTCGCCAAGATGGGGGCTGAGGCGATTTTAGAAGTTCTCCGGCAGGTGGACGTGGAGGAACTCTCCATATCGCTGCGGGCCCAGGTGAAAATCGAGACCTCGGCTCAGAGAAAGAAGGATACCCTGAAGAGACTCAGGGTGATCGAGGCGTTCCGGCAGTCCCAGAACAAGCCGGAATGGATGATCCTGACCGTTCTGCCGATCATTCCGCCGGACCTAAGACCGTTAGTCCCTCTGGAAGGAGGAAGATTCGCCACCTCGGATTTAAACGACCTTTACCGCCGGGTGATCAACCGAAACAACCGTTTGAAGAAGCTGATGGAGATAAGGGCTCCCGAGGTGATCCTGCGCAACGAGAAAAGGATGCTCCAGGAGGCGGTGGACGCCCTTTTGGATAACGGCAGGCGATCCCAGTCGGTGAGGGGAGACTCCAAGCGACCTCTCAAGTCGTTGTCCGACCTTCTCAAAGGGAAGCAGGGAAGGTTCAGGCAGAACCTTCTGGGCAAGAGGGTGGACTACTCGGGCAGGTCGGTGATCGTGGTGGGACCGGAATTGAAAATTCACCAGTGTGGTTTGCCCAAGACCATGGCGCTGGAGCTGTTCAAGCCCTTCATCATCATGAAGCTGGAGGAAAAGGGTTACGTTCAGACGGTGAAGTCGGCCAAGAAGCTGGTGGAGAAGGAGCGTCCGGAGGTATGGGACATCTTGGAGGAGATCATCCGGGATCATCCCATTCTTCTGAACCGGGCCCCCACCCTGCACAGATTGGGGATTCAGGCCTTCTATCCGGTCTTAGTCGAAGGAAAGGCGATAAGGCTGCATCCCTTGGTCTGCGCCGCCTTCAACGCGGACTTCGACGGAGATCAGATGGCGGTGCACGTGCCTCTATCGTTCGAGGCGCAGTTGGAAGCGAAGCTGTTGATGCTTTCGGTGAACAACCTCTTAGCGCCGTCCAGCGGCAACCCCGTTGCCACTCCCAGCCAGGACATAGTGCTGGGATGCTATTACCTCACCAAGGAGAAGCCCGGGCAGAAGGGTGAGGGAAAGATATTCTCCTCCGCCGACGAGGTGATTGCCGCCCTTGACGCCAAGGAGGTCGGACTGCATGCCGGAATCAAGGTACTCCTGGACGGAAAGATCGTCGAGACTACGGTCGGCCGGGTGGTCTTCAACCAGATAGTCCCCCCGGAGCTGGGCTATTTCAACGACCTGGCCAACAAAGCGAAGGTGGCCGACTTAGTGGCCCAGTCGTATCGAGAGCTGGGAGCGTCTCGTTCCTCAGCCTTCCTGGATGCATTGAAGAAGCTGGGCTTTGAATATGCCACCCTCTCAGGGATAACCGTGGGAGTGGACGATATAGTGATTCCGCCGGAGAAGCAGGTCTTGATCGAAAAGGCGCGCAAGGAAGTGGAAAAGATATGGAAGCAGTATAAAAGAGGCGTGATCACCAACGGCGAGAGATATAACAAGGTGATCGATACCTGGACCCGCACCACCTCCGAGGTGGGGGAGGTGATGTTCGAGAGGTTGCAGATGGAGCACGGGGGCTTCAATCCCATCTTCATGATGGCGGATTCGGGAGCCAGGGGAAGCCAGGAACAGATAAGGCAGCTGGCCGGAATGCGGGGACTGATGGCCAAACCCCAGAAGAGGATCACCGGACAGATCGGCGAGATCATCGAATCCCCTATCGTGGCCAACTTCAGGGAAGGGCTGGACGTTCTGGAATATTTCATCTCCACTCACGGAGCCAGGAAGGGTTTGGCTGACACCGCCCTAAAGACAGCCGACGCCGGCTATCTCACCAGAAGACTGGTAGACGTGGCTCAGGACGTCATCATCTCGGAACGAGATTGTGGCACCATCTTAGGCTTAAGCGTGTCCGCCTTGAAGGAGGGGGAGGAGGTGATCGAGTCTCTCAGGGACAGGATCTTGGGAAGGGTAGCTTTAGAAGACGTATACGACACCATCACCGAAGATCTCCTGGCTAAGGCCGGGGAGGAGATCGACGAGGAATCGGCCACTCGAATAGACGAGTCCGGGGTGGAGTCGGTGCGCATCAGATCCATTTTGACCTGTGAATCCAGAAGAGGAATCTGTGCCAAATGTTACGGGCGGAACTTAGCCACCGGAAACACGGCGGATCTGGGAGAAGCGGTAGGGGTGATCGCAGCTCAGAGCATAGGAGAGCCGGGAACCCAGCTTACCCTGCGCACCTTCCACATCGGAGGAACCGCTGCCAGGATCGCCGAGCAATCGAAGGTGACCTCCAAGAGCGAAGGAAAGGTGGTCTACAAGAACATAAAATTCGCCGCCAAGCAGGATGGCGACATGGTGGTGTTGGGAAGAGAGGGGGAACTGGAGCTTCTGGATGAGAGGGAGAGAGTCAGATCAAGATATACCGTTCCCTACTCAGCCATACTCCAGGTCAAGAACAACGCTAAAGTGAGCAAGGAGGACGCACTGTTCGAGTGGGACCCATACACGCATACCATTCTGTCGGAGCGTGCCGGAAAGGTGCATTTTGTGGACATCATCGAGAACGAAAGCTTCCGGGAGGAGTTGGACGTGACCACCGGTTTAAGACAGAGGGTGGTCGTAGAACAGAGGGAGAAACAGCTCCGTCCCCACATCCAGGTCAAGGATTCGAAGGGAAGGAAGCTGGGGAACTACTCCATACCAACCGGGGCTCATCTTCTGGTTCACGACGGGGACAAGGTGGAAGCAGGAGAATTCTTGGTCAAGATCCCCCGGGACATCTCCAAGACCCGCGACATAACCGGCGGGCTCCCCCGGGTGGCAGAGCTGTTTGAGGCTCGCAAGCCCAAGGATCCGGCAGTGGTGACCGAGATCGACGGGGTGGTGGAGTTCGGAAAGATCGTCCGGGGAGCCACCCAGACTCTGGTCCAGGGATTCGGAGGTGAGGTCAGGGAGTATCTGATACCCCATGGGAAGCACCTGAGAGTCCATGACCAGGATCGGGTCAGGGCCGGCCAGAGGCTTTGTGAAGGTCCCATCGATCCTCACGACATCCTCAGGATCAAGGGAGTGAACGCCGTGCAGGAGTATCTGGAGAACGAGATCCAGGAGGTCTACCGGCTTCAGGGAGTGAAGATAAACGATAAACACATCGAGGTCATAGTCAGGCAGATGCTGCAGAAGGTGAAGGTGGAGGACGTGGGGGATACCAACTTCTTGGAAGGGGAGCAGGTGGATAAGCACAGGTTCAGGGAGGAGAACGAGAAGGTCATCGCCGAAGGTGGAGAGCCGGCCACGTTCCAGCCCCTGCTTCTGGGAATCACCAAGGCCTCTCTCTCTACGGAGAGCTTCATCTCCGCGGCCTCGTTCCAGGAGACCACCCGGGTGCTGACCGAGGCGGTGATAAACGGGAAGACCGATTACCTTCTGGGCCTGAAGGAGAACGTGATCATCGGACAGCTTATCCCTGCGGGCACCGGTCTGGAGAAATACAGGAGCATCAGGATCAAGGAGAAGGAGGAGCCAAAGGAGGAGGTGAAGATCTTAGAGGAGATCGAATGAGCCTTCAGGTTGGCTTGTTACAAACGGAGTTGAAAATAGTGAAGAAAAAGCTTGACATTTCGCAATAAGGGGATATAATGCAAGTCTGTCTCGGCCTTGCTCTTTAGCAGAACGCGGGCCGTGGAGCATAAAAGTCCCAGACGCGAAGGTCTGGTTACGCATCATGGTACATAGGTGTAATTGAGTAAACTACAAGGAGAGGAATCGTTGCCGACCATTAACCAGCTTATCAAGAAGGGAAGGAAGGTCATAAAGCGGAAATCTTCTACTCCGGCCATGCAGGGATGTCCTCAAAAACGAGGAGTCTGCACCAGGGTCTATACCAGCACCCCCAAGAAGCCCAACTCCGCCTTGAGGAAGGTGGCCCGGGTGAGGTTGACCAATGGCATCGAGGTCACCTCTTACATACCGGGAGAGGGACATAACCTGCAGGAGCACTCCATAGTATTAATCAGAGGAGGAAGGGTAAAGGATCTGCCCGGGGTTAGATACCACGTGATCAGGGGTACCTTAGATACCAGCGGGGTGACTGACCGGAGGCAGGGAAGGTCGAAATACGGAGCCAAGAGGCCGAAAAAGACGACCGTGGCCTGAACGAGCTTTAGGGGATCGAAGCTTCAGAGAGTGAATCTTCTCCCTGGCAGAGTTTTTTGTGTGCAGGAGAAATTTCTGATTTAAGGACCACAAGATATGCCAAGAAGAAAAGCGGCGGAAAAAAGAAAGAAGACTCCGGATTATAAGTTTAAGGACGTCATGGCCGGCCAGTTCGTTAACTACCTGATGCGAAGGGGAAAAAAGAGCGTGGCGGAGAAGATATTCTATGACGCCTTGGATATTCTCGCCAAGAAGACCGGTCAACCCGGGATAAACGTCTTCAAAAAGGCTTTAGACAGCGTGCGTCCCGTCTTGGAGGTAAAACCTCGTCGGGTGGGAGGTGCGACCTATCAGGTGCCGGTGGAGGTGAGGTCGGACAGAAGCATCGCTCTGGCCATGAGATGGATAATAGGTCATACCAGACAAAGAGGCGGGCGCTCTATGGCAGAGAAGCTGGCGGAGGAGCTTCTGGCCGCTTCCAAGAATGAGGGCGCCTCCGTTAAGAAGAGGGAGGATACCCACAAGATGGCCGAAGCCAACAAGGCTTTCGCCCATTTCAGATGGTAGAGGATATGCTGAGAGAGAGGATCTGCGAAAAACCGATCTTCGGTCAGAGCCTCTCGATTTTTTATATGGTTCACGAGGGATTTTTTTGTGTGGCAGGGTCAGATAAACTCATAAGAAGGTAATTTAAATTAGCTTAACGTGTTAGGGACAAAGAGACAACAGACAAGTCAGGCTTCAGGCAGGATGGTTTTTATGCCCAGAGGTTTTTCATTAGATAGGCTGCGAAATATCGGGATAATGGCGCACGTCGATGCCGGCAAGACCACCACCACCGAGCGCATCCTGTATTACACCGGAAAGACTCACCGGATGGGGGAGGTGGATGACGGGGCGGCAACCATGGACTGGATGGAACAGGAGAAGGAGAGGGGCATAACCATCACCTCTGCCGCCACCACCTGTTTCTGGGGCAAACACCAGATAAACATAATCGACACCCCGGGACACGTGGATTTCACCATGGAGGTGGAGAGGTCGCTGAGGGTTCTGGATGGGGCCATTGCCATCCTCTGCGGCGTGGGGGGAGTGGAACCTCAATCCGAAACCGTATGGAGACAGGCAGACGGGTATCACGTTCCCCGGATAGTCTTCGTGAACAAGATGGATCGAGTAGGATGCAGCTTCGAAAACGCGGTTGACACACTCAGGAAGCGTCTGGGGGCCAATGCCTTACCCATACAGCTGCCGGTTTTCAAGGGAGAGAAATTCTCCGGAATAATCGATCTGATCGCCATGCAGTACCGGGTCTATCACCAGAAGAGCCTGGGTGCCACCTTTGAAGATCTTCCCGTCCCTTCAGATTCCATGGATAGAGCCAAAAAAGGCAGGGAGGAGCTGCTTGAAGCTTTGACCTTTTATGATGACCAACTCCTGGAAAAGTTCTTGAATGATGAACCCATCCAGGCAGAGGAGATAAAGAAGGCAGTGAGGAAAGCCACGCTGGACGTCAAGGTTTTTCCCGTACTCTGTGGTTCGGCTTTCCGGAATCAGGGAGTTCAGAAGCTCCTAGACGCGGTGGTCGACTTCCTTCCTTCTCCGGTCGACATGCCCCCGGTTAAGGGCGTGAATCCGGAAAAGAATAAGGAGGAGAGAAGACTGCCTTCGGATGAGGAGCCTTTCTGCGCGCTGGCTTTCAAAATCGCCTCGGATCCCCACGTGGGCAAGCTGATCTATTTTCGGGTCTATTCCGGCAAGTTCAAGGTGGGGAGTGCTGTTCTCAACGCCAACACCAAGGTCAGGGAGAGGATGGGGCGGATTCTGGAGATGCACGCCAACAAAAGGCTGGATAGGCAGGAGGTCCACACCGGGGACATCGTCGCGGCGGTGGGACTGAGAAAGACCACCACCGGTCATACCCTCTGCGACCAGAAAAGGCCGATCCTGCTGGAGAAGATGCGATTCCCCGAGCCGGTTATATCTGTTGCCATCGAGCCCAAGACCAAGGCGGATCAGGATCAGTTGAGCGAGGCGCTGGGCAAGCTGGCGGAGGAGGACCCCACCTTCACCGTCATGACCAACCAGGAGACCGGGCAGACCATAATCTCGGGAATGGGGGAGCTCCATCTGGAGGTTTTAGTCGAGCGCATGACCCGGGAGTTTGGGGTGAAAGCCAACGTGGGAAAACCGCACGTATCTTACAAGGAGACCATCACCGCCCCGGCCGAGGTGGAGGGGAAGTTTGTCCGGCAAACCGGCGGCAGGGGTCAATACGCATGGGTGAAGATAAGACTGGAGCCGTTACCCAAAGGGGGGGGATACGAGTTTGAGAACGCTACCAAGGGAGGAACTCTGCCCAGAGAATTCGTTCGCCCGGTGAAGGAGGGAATCGCCGAATCAATGCAGAACGGCGTTCTGGCAGGATATCCCATGATTGACATCAAGGCCATCCTTTTGGACGGCAAGTATCATGAGGTGGACTCCAGCGAACTGGCTTACCGGATTGCAGGCTCCATGGCTTTTCAGGAAGCGGCCGCCAAAGCCAATCCGGCGCTGTTAGAGCCGGTCATGAGCGTGGAGATCATCGTGTCCGACGATTATCTGGGTGACGTGATAAACGACCTGAATTCAAAACGGGGGAATATCCTGGGAATTCATCCCAAAGGAGATGCCCAGGCGATTGCGGTGGTGGTGCCGCTCTCCGAGATGTTCGGCTATGCCACCCGGCTCAGGTCCTTAAGTCAGGGCCGGGCCACCTTCACCATGGAGTTTGATCATTACGGAGAGGTGCCGGAGAACATTTTGGATGGATTGATAACCAGACTGAGAGGATTTTGAGGCTTTTGGCGGTGAGTTTGGCGGGAACCTGCCTCAACCGCAATCTGTACAGGATGAGGTTATCGGAGGAAGAAAGAGGAAGAGAGGCTTGGAGGTTAACTTATGGCCAAGGAGAAATTTGTACGGACGAAGCCGCACGTTAACGTGGGGACCATAGGCCACGTTGATCATGGTAAGACCACGTTGGTTGCGGCGATAACGTATGTATTGAATCGTCAGGGTTTGGCGGAGTCACAGAGTTATGATGAGATAGACAACGCCCCGG
>JBARPX010000196.1:0-16509 GCA_049643405.1 Candidatus Zixiibacteriota bacterium | reverse complement strand
AAAGCAGACCTTGGGAGGTGGTGGTGGAGTATGCTCTGGCACCGGTGACTGATGCTCCCAAAATCACCGAGGCAGCGCCGAATTCGCTCTCCACGTTGATAAACTCCGACTTCAGCTCTCCATCTGCCACCATCTGGGAGAGATTCTCCACGATGTGGGTCTGGGGGGTTATGGGGTAGGCGGAGATCACGTGCGGGCGGCATGCTTTGACCGCCTCTGCCACCGCCATGGATCCTTCTATCACCTTCTTCATCATCTCACCTCCAGTACCATCTCGATATCATCCACCGGACATTCCTCTGCGCAGATTCCGCATCCCTTGCAGAAGTCCATGTCCGCCCAGTACTTCTTATCCTCACCGAAGACCACTCCGTCCGGGCAGACCATCACGCAGATGCGACAATCAGTGCACTTGTCATATTTGAAAACCGGTTTTTTCACTCTCCAGCTTCCGGTTTTGTATTCCTTGCTTGATCCCGGCTTGACCACTATTCCTTCCGGCTTAGTCACGTTGTCCTCCTTTCATCAGATCATACGCCTTCTGAATTGCCCGGGCGTTCTTCTCACCTACCTCGCCGGGGAATCTTTCCTTCACACTTTTGATGATTGCCTCCACTGAGATCAGCCCGGTGATGCCGGAGAAGGCGCCCATCAACGTGGTGTTCTGAACCGCTCTACCGATGATCTCCATGGCAATCTTGGTGGCGGGGATGGTCCTCACCTCAGCCGATGTCTTCAGCGCCAGTTCCTCCGGCTTTTTTTCCGTATCCACCAGAACCATTCCGTCCGGCTTGAGGCCAGAAAGAACGTCGATGGCGCCGATCAGGGTGTTGTCCTGAATTATCAGGTAATCCGGTTCATATATCTGGCTTCGGTTATGCACCTTGCGATCAGCGATCCTGACGAATGACTGAACCGGGGCTCCCATGCGCTCGCTGCCGAATGAGGGAAATGCCTGGGCATACTTCCCGTCCTCGAAGGCGGCTACTGCCAGAAGTTCAGCCGCGGTCACCACACCCTGCCCTCCCCGACCGTGTATCCTTATCTCCTTTAGCATAATCCTCCTCTCCTAAAACTTCAAAGATCTGTTACCAACTAATGTAGTACGTTGCGACTTAGTGAAAAATTTCACAACTTAAATACACTACGGAGTATTGATCTTTTAGTTTTGAAATAATTCAATACCAAAACTGTTCCTGAGCGTTGGTCTTCCAAGGATTTACACGCCCTTCAACTTGGCGGATTCCTCTTCAGGGCTCACAGCCGGGGCAGGGTTATTCTCTTCTGAGCCTGGTATTTCCCCTTCTTGTCCTTATACGAGGTCTGGCACACCTCGTCCGCCTCCAGGAAGATGATCTGCGCTATTCCCTCGTTGGCATAGATCTTGGCGGGAACAGGGCCGGTGTTGGAGATCTCCAGTGTGGCGTATCCCTCCCACTCCGGCTCAAACGGGGTGACGTTAACGATTATCCCGCACCGTGCATAGGTCGACTTTCCCAGGCAGATGGTCAGTATGTTTCTGGGTATCTTGAAATACTCCACCGTCCTGGTCAGGACGAAGGAGTTTGGCGGGATGGTGCACGTTTCCCCTTTGACGTCTATGAAGGAGTGAGAGTCAAACTTCTTTGGGTCGATCGTGGTGGAGTTTGCGGCGCTGAACACTTTGAATTCGTCCGCCACCCGAATGTCGTAACCATACGAGGAGAGCCCGAAGGAGATCACTCCTTCCTTGGTCTGCTTCTCAGAGAACGGCACGATCATCTGATGCTCTTTTGACATCCTCCTGATCCACTTGTCTGATTTTATTGGCATGGGATTTGAGAATTGCAAATGAAAAATTGCAGTTCCAAATTTGAAATTTGCAGGCCAAAACCTTTGAAGCTGCTGGAGTCTGCTCAGATCGAGGAATGCAATTTTGAATCTTCAACTGCAATTTTGCTTTTTTGATTTTGAATTTCAGACGCCGTATTCGGACATTATCCTCTTGATTTTCTTGGTCATCTTCAGCGCCTCATCCAAGCTCCTTTGCCACATGTTGCGGCCAAAGATCAAACCGGTTACGCCTGCCTCCATGGAGATCTTTACCTTGTCCAGAAGATCCTCCTCCGATATCTTGCTACCCCCCGAAACCAAAACCAATGTCCTCCCGGCTGATCTCACCACTTTCTCCATTGCCTCTTCAGCCGTCAGCTTCATCTGATCGTACGGCCTCGGCAGGTCCTTCGCCCTTGCTTCATCGTATTCCGGAAGATTCAGTTTGACCACGTCCGCACCCAATTCGCAGGCCACCCTTGCGGCATAGTCGACCGCGTAGAGACTATCCCTTCCCCCTTTAGCCTCGATGGCCTCTCCTCTGGGATAGGCCCACATGATCAAAGGCATCCCGAGGGTCTCGCAATCCTCTCTGATCTCGGAGAACTGCTGGATGTCCTCTTCCTGGGCGGGCGAACCCACATAAAGCGTGTATCCCACTGCGTCCGCCCCCAGCCTCACCGCATCCTCCACCGATGCGGTCTGCGGTGAGAATGCTTGAGTCTCCCCGGGGATATTGGTCTTGCCGTTTAGTTTCAGAATCAGCGGAACCTCGCCGGCGAAATCCTTCATGTACTTCTGCGCCAGACCGATGTGAAATACTATCCCCGAATATCCACCCTCTTTGGCCAGCTTCAGTTGAAAGAGAGGATCAACCGAATCGGGATTGGCGAAGAAATCGACCGGTCCATGCTCCAGTCCCTGATCAATCGGCAACAAGAGCAAGGTGCCGTTAGCGGGACCGTTTCGATGTAACAGACGGTGAAGTCTGGTTCTTTTCCCCAGACTGAGATCTAAGTCCTTTAAGGCAGGTCTTGGTTTCATCATTGCCCCCGGTTCTTGGGGTTCGAGGGATGCAAGAGATCAATTCCTCCCTTTTTCTGCGAAAGAAACCGTTCGAGTATTCACTTGAATGTAATCAGTCAATCTACTGAGCAAACCTGCAAGCCAGCTTTCAGTGTCCAGAGGAGATATGAGTTGTCGGCCCCAAAGCATCTGACGAAACACGTCTTTCAAGTTGTTGTGCCAGACCAACCAGGAGAGGCAACCGGGAACGAAGTCCCGGTCTACTTGGCCAGGTCTGCCAGGGTCTTCTGGCTCAGAAGCTTCACGGTATGTTGTTGAGCTTTCTTTAAGACCTTGCGTACTTTGCAGACGTCTTGTTTCCCACAGTCCTGTAAGTCACTTAAGCACTTGCTGAAGCAGATTGGTCCCTGGATGGCTTCCATAAGCTCCTTGACGGTGATCTGGTTGGCCGGCCGGGCCAGGCAAAATCCCCCTCTGGCTCCGCGATGGGACACTATAAGGCCCGTTCTGGTGAGACTCTGGAATATCTTCGCCAAGAACTTCTCCGGGATATCCTCCGACTTCGAGACCTCCGATAAGGAGACTATCTTTCCTTTAGGCTGCTTGGCCA
Source organism: Candidatus Zixiibacteriota bacterium (assembly GCA_049643405.1). Classification (GTDB taxonomy): domain Bacteria; phylum Zixibacteria; class MSB-5A5; order MSB-5A5; family SM1-73; genus SM23-73-3. The sequence continues at coordinate 13,061 of JBARPX010000196.1, read as the reverse complement.
GGTACAGCACTCCGAAAATCCCGTAATCGCCCGCCCTGGTAAGTACCATAAAATCACTCTCCTTCCATTAAAGAGGACTAATTCTACCCCGGTGTATATTAACACTTCTTCGCAAGTATGTCAACACCTTTTTATGATATTGATCATAAGATCGTTCTACTCAGCCGCGAACTCAAGATAACCATTCAGATAAATACAGGAATTTTGTGTCGGTGATCGGGACAATGACAATTACGATCGCCCCACCCTCGCAGGCAACATATCCCACGATAGTCCGCCTCGGTCCTCCCGGTGGTGAGGGCGACCTCTGCACCGGTTACGTTCAACACTCGAAAGATGCTCCAACCGTGAATGACTAAACGGTCCCTCGATTGTCCCGGGCACATCCTGCGCGACGGCAAGATAACGCCCTGGGCGCCGCTCACTAATAGGGAGCCTGTAGCTGGTTGTTGACCATTGTGTTGGAGGATACTTCATCCAGGCAAACCAGGAGGAATCCGAAAATATACCTCCTCCCCTTTCAATGAACTGCCGGAAGAGGCCGTAACATTCTATGTGCGAATTATCAATTTCTTCAAAGACCTTTAGCGGCAGTGCGAAGTACAGCACACCATCTATCTATTCTTTTTGGGAGCTTGTCTCCCTTGGCAACCAGCGGCTTTCGCAGAGTTCGGTATGGTATCGGACCCTGTGCCCCGGAACCGGAGCTAACTTAGGGCCAAACGCATGTGCTCCGTCCCCCTGAAATTCCTTCGGCGCCACAAGCTGAACATCACCGTTATTTCGCTCTATCTGGTATTCACTCTGATCTTCACTTTTCCTTTGATCTTACATATTTCCACGGCCACACCTTTGGCTGACGGAGCCGGAGATCAGTTTCAATCGATGTGGTTGTGGTGGTCGTTCAAGACCTCCCTGCTGGAACTGAAGACCAACTTTCTGCACACGGATTTCATGTACTATCCTCAGGGAACCAGCCTGACCTATCACACCTCAGTCTTGCTGGGCCTTGTGGCTCTCCCTTTCCAATATTTGTCTGAGACGCCTGGGAGCCTGATCATCAGTCACAATCTGCTGATGATATTCACCTTCGTGCTCAGCGGGTTCGGGATGTATTTGCTCATCAGGCGCCTGGTCAAAGACCCCCTCACCGCTTTCATCTGCGGGCTCCTTTTCGCCTTCTGCCCCTACCGGCTATGGCACATGAACCATTTGAATCTGCTGAGCACGCAGTGGATCCCTTTCTACATGCTCTACCTGGTTGAGTCGGTGGATAGCAACTCCTTGAAGCACTCCCTCTGGGCTGGGGTTTTCTTCATTCTCACCTTCTTATCCTCCCTGACCTATGCATCCTTCCTTGCTCTTCTTACCTTATTCTATCTTGTGTATCTGCTGCTAAGATCCCGAAAGCTACTCTTTGACAGGAAAGTGCCGAGAAATCTCCTGGTTGCACTTCTCTTGGTATGCGTGGTCTTGTCTCCCTTCTTGTACTCTCTGTATTCTACCAGAATTGACTGGGCGCCTTCGGGACAGACCATGTATCGGCTAAGCGCCAACTTACTGGGCTATTTTCTGCCGGTTAAGGAGCAATCCCTTTTGGGGAGTCATTTTCTTCCATCCCTCTTCAGTTACCACGGGATCTCCGGCGGGGAGATCTTTCTCGGCTACGTTTTGCTCTTCTTCGCGGGATATACATGGATTCGGCGCTCTCCGCGGAAGGCTAAGTTCTGGTTTTTCAGTTCGCTGGTCTTTCTGCTGCTCTCCCTCGGCCAGGCGATCCACCTGTACAATCAATCGCTTCATTTCAAATGGCTTCCTTATGGGATCCTACGCGCTTGCATTCCGCCCTTCCAGGTAGGCCGAACACCCTGCCGCTTCTCCATCATGGTTACGCTATGCCTGATTGTCTTCTCCAGCCACGGACTGGCGCGTTTCTTCCGCCATTCTGGCTCCAAAACGGTGGACCTCTCCAAGGTGAGAAATTTCTTCCGGGGATTCCTGAAGAGGAGAGGAACGCCCATCCTGTTAGTAGTGCTGGTTTGCCTGGAGTTTATCGTATTCCCCACCAAGCTAATCAAAGTCAAGATCCCGGAGTGTTACGACAGGATAAGGAATGCCAGAGGAGATTTCGCCGTACTGGACTTCCCTCACATTTGCCGGGGAGCCAGCTTGGCGTGTAATGTTCGGATGTTCTATCAAACCTATCACGGCAAAAGGGTGGTCAACGGCTATCTTTCCCGCCCCTCATACTACAGCATGGATTTCCTCAACCGGGTTGTTTATGAGCGAGGCAAAACAGAGGCTGGAGAGTTTCAGTATGCAGTGGACATGGAGAAGTTGGCAGCGACCAATGTCAAGTATGTCGTTATGCACCGAATGCCCGAAACGGAACTGCCCTGGCCATGGAGGGACAGACCCCCGGGGGCAGGTGGAAAGGACCTGGGCTGCTCCCTCCTCTGGGAGAAGTCCTCAACTATCGAAGTTATTGAATTATTCTGACCTCGGGGCGTGCCGGCATCAGGGCCTACGTGCAGAACCTGAGAGTTCGAAGCAACCAGCATCGGATCGAGCCCAGGTGAAGGCATTGCACTAACAGCCAGCGCACTTCATCGGACCTTATAGGCGACGGCCCGGCTGAAGCCGGACACTCCAAACTGACAGGCGACCTGGAGTGTCCCGCCTCTGGGGTGAAACATACGGTTCGCCCCTTTGGCGGCGCGTATCAAGATCGGTCAACGGATGGATCGCCCAGGCGCCCAGACGGGCCCGCCCGGGGGCGTCCGTCTGTATGGATTAAACGGAAATATTGGACTTTGTGATTTCATCCGCCCTATCCGTTGAATCTCAGTTGAGTCAAATGACCGTGGACTTCATTCGTAGGTCGGGCTCCCGCAGGGTGCCCGACAAAGCATTAATCTTTTTCTACAATTCTCAGGTCTAACTACATCTTCTTCCAGTCCTTCAAGAACTGCAACAGAAGTCTGGCGCCAAACCCGGTGGCACCTTTGGAATGGTAAGAATCATCTTTCTCCTTCACGTCGACCCCGGCGATGTCCAGATGCAACCAGGGGAGGTCTCCCACGAAGCTCTGCAAGAACTTGGCGGCCAGAATCGATCCTCCGAATCTTCCACCCACATTCTTGACGTCAGCCAAATCGCTTTTCAGGAATTCGTCATACTCTTTCCACAAAGGCATGTCCCAAACCCGTTCACCACTCAACTCACCGGCTTTAAGCATCTGCGCTTTCAGTCCGCGGTGATTTCCAAAGAGTCCGGCGCAGAGGGTTCCTAAAGCGAGCTTAATGGTACCGGTCAATGTTGCCACGTCCACGATGGCATCAGGTTCGTAGCTGCGGGCGTAGGAGAGCCCGTCCGCCAGAATCAGGCGTCCTTCCGCATCCGTGTTTAATATCTCCACGGTCTTGCCCGAATGCGAGGTTATGATGTCCCCCACCTTTAAAGCTGTGCCGGAGGGAAGGTTCTCGGTGGCGGGAACTACTCCGATCACACGGATGGGCAACCTCATCTTGGCGCAGGCGGCAACGGTGGCGAGAACGACAGCTCCGCCAGTCATGTCCGTTTTCATCTCCAACATCCCCTCGGTGCTTTTCAACGACAGCCCTCCGGCATCGAAAGTGATCCCCTTCCCCACCAAAACCAGGGTATTCGGCTTCTTACGAGCGGGAACATATTCCAGAATGATAAGCTTGGGAGGCTCCTTGCTGCCTGAGGCCACGGCCAGGAACGTGTTCATCTTTAGTTTCTTTATCTCAGGCTCGGACAAGACCGTGCATTTCAGTTTATTCTCGCGCCCAAGTTTTGTGGCTTCCTCAGCCAGGCGAGTGGGCGTGAGATAATTGCCCGGCCGGTTGGCCAGATCGCGGGAGAGATTGGTTGCCCAGGAAGATATCTCCCCGTCGGTAACGCCTTGCTTGACCTCACCGGTGCCTTTGCGCTTCTCCTTCCAGAAGGTAAGCTTTAGCAGCGCAGGCGGCTTACTTTCCGCGTCGGTTTTGTAACGGGCAAGCCTGTAGTGGGAGAGAAGTATCCCCTCAACCATTGCCTGCGAGGATTCTGTCAGTCTTATGCCGGCAAGACCTGACTCGAACGCCTGCACCGAAAGGCTCTTGAGCTTCAACTCCCTGACCTTCCTTCCGGCGAAACCGAATGCCCGCCGAACCCCCTCGATGGTGATCTGGTCTCTTCTGCCCAAGCCCACCAGAATGACCTTGCCGAACCTCAGTTTCTCCCCGGGATACAACACGGCGGTCTGTCCCGTTTTTCCAGTAAAATCACCGGTCTCAAACAGGTGGCTCAAGGCTCCGGAGAGCTTCTGGTCGACTGTCTTGAACACGCCGACGAAATTTTTGACCCCCTCAAAGCTGCTCAGAAGAAGGGCCTCATCCTCTGCCATCTCGACTCTTCCCTGCTTCACTCCGATCTGCATAACGGGCTCCTTTCACCAAAACGATTGGATTCGAATTTCATTCCCTGCCTTAACTATACTCAAAAACTTAAGACTGTGCAAGCAGAAAACGGGAATGATACAGAAGGTATACTCCTGCGTCTATAAGCTGACGGGAAACAGGCCTGAGACGGAAAGCGTCAAAAAGAGAATGGGATGCCGGCGGCAGTAGTGCCGACAGCATCCCGTTTTTTTTAGATTGGATATTAAAAAAGCGTGGGGCAGGATATTAGCGACAAGGTCAATCCGCTAAACCCAGGTATCACCATCAGCTCTTTGGCTTGGAGAGCAAAAGCGTTCTGAATTTATCCCTGCACCGCATGCTCTGTAAGCTTTTCTGACTCAGATTCCTTCTCTCCCAGAGCTGAACCCAAGAATTCCTGGAAGCGTCCCTGTATTCGCTCTACACCGTTTTCGATGTTTCCAAGGTATCTGAGAGCGTCCTGGCTCAGACCTGGCTCCTTCATCCTCAGGAGTTCGGCCGATCCCCGAATTGAGGTCAGGGGATTATTGATCTGGTAGCTCAAGTTCGAAAGCCACGAACGGGCCCTTGCCCGGGCCTCCCTGGCGTCTTCGCCCCTGTCCGAGGACTCTATCCTCTTCCTAAGTCTCTCATTTGCGCGGGAGAGTAAGCTCTTTTTCAGCGCAAGAGAGAGTTGATTAGCCCTGTGTTTGACAAAGGCCGTTTCCTCTTCGGTCAACGGCTGTCGGCCCCAAGAGCGCATCTCGCCCACCGAGACGATCCCCACCGGCTTGCCCGAGAGAATGAGGGGAACCAAGAGCGCCGAGTTCATCTTCTCGTCCATGATGAGCCGGGCTTCTTTTTTCGACATCACGCTCTCCGGATCATCCTGATGCACCAGCATGGGTCTCTTCGCCTCCAGGGCCAGGCGATGCCAGGGGAGATCGTTAAGTGAGAATCGTTCCTGTTCTTTTAGATTTATTCCCTCAGATCTTATCTGTTTGGTTGTACAGTTGATCAACTCTCTTCTTTCCTTAGACAGCAGTGTCACCCGGGCGAAGCTCTTGGGCAGTTCTGAAATGAGACTTGCTGCTGCATCCTCCATAAGGGGCTTGAGATTCTCCTCGCCGGCCAGCCTGTTTTCAAATTCGTCAAGCGACTGGCTCAAAGATTCCTTTCGTTTCAGATTGTCCCGAAGCCGTTGCTGCCAGATGAGATGAGATAATTGAAGAGCAAACATGCCCAGCCACTTGCAGTCGTTGGTCGAGTAAAAGTTTGGCTTCTTGTGTCCTAAGCTCAAAGCCCCACAGATCGAGTCGCCGTACCACAGGGGAAGAATGATGCGGGACCTGATTCCGCAAGCTCTAAAAAGAGAGTCCTCGCAGGAGTTTCCTTTCGGATCGATGTCTCTATCGACGCATATCTCACCGGATCTGGCCACCTTCCCTAAGGCGGTGTCCCCGGCGGGGACTCCCGCCAGCGTGTCCACCAGCATTCCTCCGGAGTTCCCCATGGATATCCGCTTGGTATTCCCGCCTGACTCTGGCATCACCGCCAGGGAGACGTGATCAAACTCAATTATTCTCCCCAGTTCCATCGATATCTTCGGAAAAGATTCCTCCAGCGCATTGGCCCGCGCAATCGATTTAAGCATGTTTTCCACGGCGGAGATGTAGTCTCTTCTTTTTTTGTTTCGGCCGGATACAAGGGTCTGTTTGGTCATCAGCCCCAGGGTCTCGCCCAGTGTGGTTAGAAACTGAATTTCCTGGTATGAGAAACGATCCGATTTCGAATCGTAAAGTCCCATAAGCCCCAGCACCTTTCCGCAGGACTTAATCGGTACACAGGCAAAGGACTGTATCTTCTCTTCGTCACCAAACAGGGTTCCGTATTCGGGGAGGGTGTTGACGTCCGAGGTGGTGACCACCTCTCTGGAGTTGTTGGCTTCCCTATACCACCTGTTTCTTGAGTATACGTCAAACAGGGTAAAAAGCTTCTCTGCCGGTACCCCCTGGTGTGCGGCTAACGTCATCTCCGAGGAATTGAAGGTGTGCTTGAAAATCACCCCTATTCTGTATCCCATTATATTGATGAAACTGGGCAACGACTCCTTCAATATCTCATCCAAGTCCCGGTGGTGACTGCCCACGGACAGAAGTGACTTCAAACAAGTAAGCTGTCGAAGCCGCCGGGCGGCGCTCTTTCCCATCTCCATAAGGGACCGACACCATGTCGCCAGCCCAACCAGCACCAGGCCCAGACCAAGCGTGTAACCGATTATTCCGGCTGCACGCACAATTCGTTGCAGCCCAGGAGCAAATTCACCCCAGCCGAAGACCAAAGCAAGATTTGTCCCCCCGGCCAGAACAAGCAAGATTCCTCCCAGCGTCAGGGCCCTCCAGCTCTGCGGATAGTACTGGAAATGCCTCTCCTTTTGTCTCAAAACCAAAACCAGCAAGGCCAAGAAGAACAAGAGTACCGCTGCCTCAAGCGTCAATTTAGACATTTTTCTCCCTCCCGAAGAATGGTTTAAAGAAGGTCACTCTTAGTGAACATCTAACCGGGGACGGAATTTCTATTGCCATCTGACGGTTCAACGGAAACTATCCTCTCAATCTGCGAGAGGACAAAAAAGGAAACAATATCTGAAAAGCGGACAGTTAAAAGAGTTCGTTCATTTAGATGATTTGCCTCGGAAGACGACGCGCAATCGCTCCTCTTCTCTTCGGTTCACTGTATTTATATTATCGACACAATGGCGGAGTCTTTTAGCCGAATACCAGGATGATTCCCTGTGGAAGAGAGCAGCGTGGAGGTAAGCGCCTAAAATAACGTTCCGGAGAGGGCGACTTTCGGGTCGGAAAGTAGGTAAGAGCGGTCTTTAGAATATGTCGTACCTTTTCATTCTCTCCCGCAGAGTATTTCGCGAGATGCCCAGAAGCTGGGAGGCCCTGACCTGGTTATGATTTACGTACCTCAATACTTCCGAGAGCATGGTCTTTTCCAGACCGGAGAGAAGACGATCGTAAACGTGGCCGCGACAGTCCCGGATTATCTGGTCGAAGATAGGACCCAGGGTCCGGTCAAATACTTGATCATAGCCCTGGTTTCCCGGATGTTGATCTTCGGCAGGCGTATGCGGATTGTTTCCCACTTCAAGTCTATCCTTCTCCCGCGTCAACCGTACCGAACCTTGCAGGACCTTTTGCTTTTCTCCGACCGGATTCGAAGCCAGAGTGTCCCTGACCATGTTCGCCATCCTTTCCACCCGAAAAGGAGCAAGCAGCATTCTGTAGTTTTTGTCAGCCGCCTCCATCTCTTTGTGAGCCGGGTTATTCGACAGCACTATCAAGGGAAGAGCAACGTCCAACTCCCTTATCTTCCTGATGATTTCTTCACCAGACCGGTCCACGGAAGCGAAATCCAGAATGACTAAGTCGGGTTTGGCATTGGCTAAGGAGGTAATCGCACTTTTACCGTGGGGACAGGCTAAGAGCTTGAATTCATTGGGATCCAAGTATCTGTCGAGATCTTGGGAAATCCTCGGGTCTGAGCCTACCACCAATATTTGTTTCATTGCTTTTGAGGTCTAAACGTTTGAATCTGCGCCTTTCGTAGAAATAGTATCGGCAGGAAAAAAGCCATCTGAAGTGTAAGTGCAATTGAAAATATAAATTATCAAATAAAAAAAGTAAGCCGGTTTGTTTTTCTCTTCTTTTGTTTTTGACGAGTCGAAAAACCGCTCTTCTGTTTCAACTGACCTTCATATTTTTCTTCTATAAGCAACGTTCCCAGTTTGATTTAGAAAAAAGCACCTTTCCATTAGAAAAAGGCTTGACAAAGTGAAGGGGGAGTGGTATATTAGTACTTCTTGAGAGTCGGAATGATAGCCTGTTTTTGGCTTGCCCTATTTCATCCAAAATAGGAATTTGATGATAGGAATGGTTAGGGAGAGAGATCCTTGGCTACTATCATAGGATAAAGATTCCCTACCTTGATCATTGTATGGAGTAAAAACGCTTCGGTAAACGATGTTATCTCTTTTGCCAATATCCTAACGCAAAAACCCCCAAACCCGAAAGGAGGTGACGCTGCACTCAGTAAACAAATTTCAAAGAAGAGGAGGTGATGATTGGAGAAGAAAGCTGGGTCAATTGGCGGAAATGAATGAAAATCACTAATCCCTAATCTGAAAAAGGAGCTCGAACCATGCTAAGAAAGTCAATTCTAATCTGCGCGGCTTTTGCGGTGGTGTCCGCATGTTCAACCGTCACCGCACAACAGATAGATACCTTTTTGGTAGTCGATACCATTTGCGTAGGAGGGTCGCCAGTGGGCGTAGACGGCTACGGAGACTATTTATGGTTTGTTGATTATGACACGGATATTGGCTATAGAATAGATTTGGAGGGCAATATCATATCCTCCGGCCCTGTGCCTCCTACCTACCATGCAAGTGGCTGCTATGTGGATGCAGACTATGTCTATTTGGGACCACTCTTGGATACGCCCCCGTACTATGCCATAGTAAAGTATGATTGGGATTGGAATGTGGTTGACACCCTCTTGCTTCCTACCTTTTCCTTTTATCGATCCGAAGACATGGCATTCGACCCAACCACCGGGCGCTGGTGGATCGCGGAGCGATATGGGGATGTGTATTCTTGGGAACCGTCAGAGGGCAGTCTGTCGTGGGAATTCCATCATGACGTGTCCGTTGCAGGGGATCATCTAGATGGGATAGAGGTGGTTCCACCCTTCGTATACATATCCGAGATGTTCACAGACACCATCTTCCAGTATGACATGAGTGGCACCTGCATTATAAAATACACTTATACTGGAGAAGGCGAGGCCGTGGCTCTGGAGGGAATGGGGTTCGACCCGCGCGGCAACTTCTGGTACTCTGCGGGCTGGACCACTGGTTGCATCTACGAACTGGGAGGAATCCGGGTCTCCGTGCAGATAGCCATTACGCCGGATACTGTCACGGTGGACCCGGGTGAAATGGCTGACTTCACGGTACTCATAATGAATGTCGGTAGTGAAGAGGACGACTATGTGATGGGATTGTCCGGCCTCCCAGGTGATTTTACCTGCAGCTTACCAGATACGGTCTGGGACGTTCCAGGTTCCGATACTGCTGAGCTTCCTTTAGGGATTACTCCGCCCTACGACTTGGCAATCTGGGTTGACACGCAGTATCCTTTTGCTGTCGCCTGTACCTCTCTCACTGATCCAGAAGTCTCACATACCACCTCGGGAACCGTAATCATCCTAGCTCAGGCTACCCCCGGGAGCCGGGTAAGGTATACCGACATACTGTTGGATTCTCTGATTGCCCAGGTTGGGGCGGCCAGCATTGAAGACAGCGTCAAACATAGTCTGCTGGTCAAGCTCTATAATGCGGAGCGCAAGAAACACCAAGGTCTGGATTATCTGGAGGCAGGAGATGCTACCAAGGCCGTGAAGATGTTCAACGCAGCTGCAAACATAATGGGAGCTTTTATCAACGAGACTGAAGCTCAGAGAGGCAAGAAGGTTCTCGAATCGGATGCTGATTCGTTCATTACTCAAGCTGAGGACATAATCTGGCGTCTGCAGGAAGGGATCTGGGAAGAGATTCCACCATCACCCAAGACGGCTCACGAGAATTCTCAAATTCCCTCTGGGTTTGAGCTCTCTCAGAACTACCCCAATCCTTTCAACCCGGTGACTCAGATCAGCTACACTCTTCCCCAAGATGGTTGTGTAGCGCTGAACATTTACAATGTTCTTGGGCAGAAGGTGGCTACTTTGGTGGATGAATATCAAGAGGCGGGACGAAAGACCCTGGACTGGGAGGCGAAGGGTTTGTCGAGCGGCATCTATTTCTACAGGTTAAGTGTTGGTGACTTCACCGACACCAAGAAGATGCTGTTGACCAAGTAAGACGAAGGCAGATTGAGAATTGTCCTCCTACACCCCAGCCCACCCAACAGCGGGCTGGGGTGTTCCTTTTTACAGCGAAACATAAACGAATCGCAATGGTATTCAAAAGCTGGTTTCCCAAAAAGCCAACACCTACAATTTTTACGAAGAGGCTTTAAGTTGGTTCGGGAATTGGAATTCCCGAACCATCCTCGTGTGAGTCATCAGGATTCCGCCGGAGGCGGAAAAATCCAATTCCCGCACGAACAAGAGGTTTTTCAACACACCCTGAAAGGTTAACCCTGAAGGGGATAAAGGGGGTAAGGTTTCAAAAATCTCAGCCACCAAAGTCGAAAGAACCTGAGTCCCGGCGTAAGGATGCGCCTGTTAGTTTGTGAACCGGTCCGCTTTGATGGACTCAAGGCGCACAGATCGTCTGCTGACTGCCGTGGTCCAATTGACGTTCAGCCTTGTCCCTTCTTGTTAACCCTGCCGCCGTCACGTAGAAAACAAATAGCGGCTGCCAATAGAAAATGAATACGGTCCTGGTTTATCAGCCAACCTACAGGTCGATAATATTGCCCGTAACTGAATCCTGAAACCTCCCGGGCTGAATTCTAACCACTCTTAATCGTGACGTCGCGAGCGCCGCAAAACGAGTTAAACGCCATTTAGCACTTTCTAAAATCAGCCGTGGGGCCAGAGGTTGAGAAATCTCATTCGAGATTCGGATTATTCGGAGCTTTGATAGGACCTGCCTAAGAACCAGATTCAAGAGCCCTCTCTGGGAACCTTCCCAAAAAAACCTTTGCCCGGGAGGGCTTATGATTTCTTGCCAGGCATGGACAGAATTTCAGACAGAGGCAAACAGGGAGGATGTTGATGCGTACAATATGCTACAATGAGCATATATGCAAAGACTCATGATATATACATGCACCCATAATAGAGCACAAAGGAGGTGATGACATCAGCGTGAAGAAGGAGTGCTCTTAAGTGAGATACCGACCACAGACTTGGTTCTAACTTTTCAGAATAGGAGTCATAGTCATGACAGGAACTAAAAGAACGTTATGTTTCGGGATTGCTCTGGCGATAATTTCCTTCTCCTTTGTCAGCGCCGAAACCGTGAAGCTCGATATCAAGCCCCACAACTGTCCCAATCCAATGAACATTTACTCCTTAGGTCTTCTGCCGACGGTCATCCTGGGCACAGAGAATTTCGATGTGACCAATGTGGATCCAAACACCTTGTTGCTTGAGGGGATTGCTCCTGTGAAATGGGAATTTGAGGATGTGAGCACTCCGGTTGTTGATGGCGATCCATGCGAATGCATCATTGGTGTGGCCGATGGGTTTATGGATCTGCACCTGAAATTCCCGACCCAGGAGCTTGTAGCTTCCTTGGAGGCACAGGGGTCGCTCGAGCATGGCCAGGAGATAGTCTTAACGCTTACCGGGACAACTTATGATGGCATTGGCATAGAGGGCAGTGATTGCATCGTCGTTATTGCCAAACGCAGTCGAACCATCGACACTCCCGATCTGCGATGACTTGTGGTGGCATAAGCACCGGCTAGTGATTGCCTCATCGTTGTTGATAAACGAACCATCCAGGTTTCCGCAGGACCAGCAAGAAGGTGAAGACCCTGGCAAATGGGGAAATGGCTGCTGGAACCCACCGTGTTCACCGGAACGGCCGAGATGAAGTTGGAAACTCCGTGGCAAGCGGGATCCATTTCCGTCGCTTTTCAACAGATGATTACTCCGAGACTAAACGCTGGTTGCTTTTGAAATGAAGCCAAAAAAGAAAAGCACCCCAGCCCGACCAACAGCGGGTCGGGGTGTTTCTTTTTTCGGGTGGGCCGGAAACGAATTGCGGTAATCTTCAAAAGCAGGTTTCCCCAAGAAGCCAATACCTACGTCTTTGGGTAAAGAACCTTACCGTCCGACTATCCATTCTATCAACTTCAGCGCTCCCTGCTTTCCACTCTCCCCTATTTCCATCTTCGGTCCCACGCACGAGGGGCAGCCTTCCGTGCATTCGCAGGATCGTATCATTTCACCGCACGCTTTCCATACATCATTGGATAGGTCAAACAGCTTCTGCGAGAATCCAACTCCTCCCGGGTAGTTGTCATAAACGTAAACCGTCGGGCGGTCCGTAAAAGGCGACTTTACCTCAGGAAAGGCTCTTATGTCCTTCGGATCACACATCACCCACAGAGGCGCCACGCTACGTAGTACATTGGCCAAGGCTCTGAGGCTGCCCCCAAGTTCCTCACCGGAGAATCCCAGCTTGGAACCAATGTCAGGAGGGAATTCAAACCAGAACGAGGTGGTGTGCATCTCCAGTTCCGGCAGATTGATCTTTCCGAACCCCACGTTCTCATGCGTGCGGAACTTGATCTTCTTGAACATGGTGGCCAGGGTAGTGACTGAGACCTCACCGTGCGCGCAGTTTCCTGCCGGCTCTTCCTGCCTTTGAGCCACCTCCAGCACCTTCAGGTCGGTCTTGGTTATGGTGTCGGTGTAGTAATCCACCTCCACCTCCTTGGCGTAAGCTTTCTTTCCCTCCCAGTCGAGTTCCTCTATCTGGTACTGATCGGCACCATGAAGATAAATGGCATCCTTGTGCAGAAAGATGGGTGCGCTGAAATAATCCATCTCACCGACTATCCTATTTCTGTCGGTGGAATCCAGGATAACGAAGTTGTCGGTCGA
>JBARPX010000195.1:0-17210 GCA_049643405.1 Candidatus Zixiibacteriota bacterium | reverse complement strand
GTGCCGGGAAACTCTAATTTCGCATAGGCTTCTGCACGCTGAGCATCGTCGTACACATTGCTGAATTCCATAATTACCTCATTATTCCCGAATCACTTCTCGAAAGAAGGAGCGAAGCAAGACACGCGGTTTCTATATCGTGACCTCGTTGGTCAGGTGCCCGGCGCCCTGAGGAACCCGGCTGGGAACTCCCTGCAGGTCTATAGGCCGTTCGAGCACCTGACAAATGAATAACCTCAGGAACTCGGGACTCCTGGACTACTGCTGGTCGCCAGAATCGTCTTTCCTGCAGAGGTTTCGTTTGCCTGCTTCACCTTGCCGGTCGAACGTTCGAGCTGTCTTCGTTCATTCCTGCGATTTGGTGCTGTCGCCGCCACCAGCATCGGATGCAAATGAGAAGTGCATCTGAACAATCAGCCACTTTCCTTCACGCTTCTCCAGAACGCCGGTCCATCGGGTGTTCAACCATGCGTAAGGCTCGCCGTTATCTTCGCCGAAGTCATCCATAATGGCCGAAAACCAGGCAACGTCGCCGGACCGCGACAGATTGACCCTCAAATCTCTGATGTTGTTTCCTGTTGCTTTGAAACCCGGGTTCATGAAAACCTTCTCCACCAGATTCTGCATGGCATCGAAACCGATGACGGTGGATTTTGAATCTGGATGAAAGATGAAAAACGAGGGGTCATTGGCTATTGTTGAGTAGAGCCTCTTTAGGTTCTTCTCCGGGTAGGGCCACTCGATGTTGTCATGAATTGCCTGCGCGACTTTGGCTTTTTCTGCCGCAGCATCTGTTGTCGGAGAGTTAGAGCCGCCCTCCCCGGTGAACAGCGGTAGCGATCCGGTGATGAACCCGAGCTTCATGTTCCACGTCATTTTAAGACTCCTCCTTTTGGTGTTTCAACGTTTTCCGTACTGACTCCGCAAACCTGGTTGTTGTCCTTGCGACGTGAATTGGGAAAAGGCACTTTCTATCGGACAGAACTCCGGCCGCCACGGCAATCAGTATCCGGGTGTTGAATATTCTCTCTTTAGTCTGTCTGGCTGTCGATTGTGTAGTCTCCAAATCGCCCTTATGCCGCTTTGCTTCGGCGTAGGACATCGGTATGCGTTGAGTCCCAGGTTCTTTGCCGCCAATGGCCTAAACCCATTCCTCGCGCATCCTTGGTATGTTACGTGTTTTGCTTATGACGGGTTGCACAACTCCGGCTGGAACCCGGCGAAGCCAAAGGGCCGATTGCACTCCGCTTCAAGACACGGCTTGGTCTTCCTTGTCGTCCCTCAAATCCTTACCCACTTCCCAAGCCCGGGCTAGGTACTCGCCCAACCTCCAATAGCTGCCGGAGTACTTGCCTTGCTTTTTATCCGGAGCAAAAAAGACGGGGTCCACCTTGGAGATATCCAACACACCCTGGGTTAGACATTCCTCATCCAAGTATACAGCGGCAACTTCACCAATAAAGACGGTATGTATGGAGCGCTCCATGATCTGGACCACCCGGCACTCTATGTTCACAGGACACTCCTTAATCATCGGCGCGGTCTGTAACTCGCCATAGAAGTTCTCGAAGAGGATTGACTTATCAACTTTCCTACCACTATACAGACCGCAGTAGTCGAGTTCCTTGACCATGCCGGCCGTTGGCTGATTGATGCTGAAGGTACGGCTTTCCTTGATACCTGCGTTGGTATATTGCTTGTGTCCGACGGAAACCGACATGGCATCGTAGCACAGCCATCCGACCAGGCCAATGGTTATGTAGTTGGGCTTGCCATCTACATTGGCACCAACTATGACCGGCAGATACGGGAAAAGCAGATTCTTTACGCCCATTAGATCGCTTACCTTTTTCTTGCCCATTATCTTCTTCCTTCCCACTTGAGAGCGATCTCGCGGACAAAAGCAGCCAGCCGCCCCTGACTATCCTCATGCGGTTGGGTATACGAATCTCTGTCTGCCTTGGTTGTAGGCACAACGTCGTAAGTAAGGAGCACGGGGCCCCTCAGCTACTACTCTCCAGACCTACAGTTCAAAAGTCACGTTGTGTAACGCGTGGTAATAGTTCCCCCACTGGGCCGTGAAGCGGAGGACCGAGTAATCGGGATCAGTGACGCCTAAAGGATAATACTTCTCATACCCCTCTGTCCACAGACGTTGTTTGGATTCCGGGTCTTGAAGCACCTCCACGGTCCCAACCAGCATCAGCCCCTTCCATTGGTCGAAGTCTACGAAGTAAACGCAGGCTTTCGGGTCGCGGAGGAGTTGGGTTACTCTTCTTGATGAAGTGTTGGTGCTAAACCATATTCTCGTCAGACCCTCGTTCTCCGCTTTGATCATAGCTTTGATACCGGGATATCCGTCCTCTCCGTTCGTCCCCAACATAGCGATCTTGGCGCTATTGATCAGTGCCAGCCCTTCTGCAATAGCTTCTTCTTTCTGCACGAGGTTACACTCCTTGTCTCTCATAAGCCCCTTGGGTCAGGAGCACGGGGGCCCTGACTCACTAGTTGATACCGCTGTTGGTAAGCGTGTCACAAATCAATACCTATTACATAAATTGGCACCTGAATTGCGCTCTTGAAATGCGGCAAATACGTTACCAATTTCTCAAATTGCAAACTCCCTTCCCAATTCTGATTAAACTGATTCTTCATGACTCGCTGGAATGCCTTGGTCGTGACAATGTAAACACCAACATCAATTTTGTCGAGGCCAGAATATGATGAGACTTGGAACTTAAGTAAGTCAATTCCCATGAATGAAGAATGCCCAAAACCTACTTCTACACCGAGTCTTTCTTTCAAGAAATCCATTCTCGCAGAAGGATCGCCAGGTTCATCAAAGACTGTAGGTTGAGTCTCCCAGCCTTTCGCAACGAACAGTTTCTCAAGAATTGCGTTAAACTTGGGCCTTGATAAACTGGATGGTTCAATTGAAGGATCTTGCAGAATACTTTCGATCTCTTGCTTTAACGCAAGCTTGCTGTTTAAAACTTGTTCAGCAAATCGAAAAGAGAAGGTTTGAAATCTCAGTTTCATATTCCACCAAGCGGACGGGGCCCGTTTTCCTCGTCAGGCCGGGTTTATCACATCTACAACTGACAGATCAATGATTTCAGGAGCAGGGGCTCCCGATGTCTCACTGACCCGATTACTGGAAGAATGCATTCTGTTTACGGATCCATTATAATCATTAATCCGACCTCGTCAAGTACTCTCTCGGGTCAAGTTCATTTTCCGATACAGAACTCTGAGAATATCTTGTTCAATATGTCGTCGGTTACGGTTTTCCCCACCACCTCGCCAATGGCGCCAAGAGAAACCAGCACGTCCAGCGCCACAAACTCGGGGCTCATCTTCTTCTCAAGACTCTTCCTTGCTAGCCCCAAGCCCCTCTTCGCCCTGCTCAACGCGTCTTTGTGCCTCAAGCTGGAGAGGATCACTCCTTCAGTCCGGTCTTTCTGCAGATGCCGGGAGCTTGACACGATCATCTGCCTGAGCTTGTCCAGCCCGTCTCCTTTCAAAGCCGACACCTTCGCCTTGGTTGCACGCTCTTCGAGCCTTCGCTCATTCTCTCTGATCAAATCCGGCGAAGCTATGTCGATCTTGTTAAGAACCAGGAGATACTTACTGCGTTCCACCTGTTCTTTCAAATCCAGATCCTCCTGATCGATTTCCGAGGAGGTGTCGAGGACCAGAAGTAGCAGGTCCGCCTCGCTCATCTCGATCTTTGTTCGCTTGATACCCTCCAGCTCTATGGTATCTTTGGATATTCTGTATCCCGCCGTGTCCACGAGTCTCACCGGAATTCCTCTGAAGTTGGCGAACTCCGAGATCACGTCCCTGGTGGTCCCGGGGATGGGAGTCACGATAGCCCGGTCTTCCTTCAGAAGCGCATTGAGCAGGCTGGATTTACCCACATTAGGCTTTCCCACGATCACCACGTTCAGCCCCTCTCTAAGAATCTTGCCTTCATCGTAGGTAGCGAGCAGCGCGTCCAGGTCTTTCTCAATAGACTCGATCTCCTTCACAGCTTTGTCCCTGTCCAAAGGCTTAACATCTTCCTCCGAAAAGTCTATCTCCACTTCCAGCCGGGCTAAGATGTCGATGAGTTTATCCCGGTAGGAATTGATTCTCTCGGATAGATCACCTTTCAGGTGTTTGAGCGCTAACTTAAGTCCCAGGTCGGTCTTGGCCCTTATGATCTCCGCCACCGCCTCGGCCTGAGAAAGATCGATCCTTCCGTTGATGAAGGCCCGCAGGGTGAATTCGCCCGGCTCTGCAGCACGTGCTCCGCATTTCAAGGCCTGTTCCAATACTCTTGTGAGCACCAGTTGCCCACCGTGGCAGCTTATTTCGACTAAATCCTCTGCGGTGTAGCTTTTCGGGGCCAGGAAGAGGGTAAGAAGAACTTCGTCTATTACTTCGCCGCTTTCGGAATCAACGATTTCCCCGTAGGTCACCCGATGAGAAGGAAGCCGGCTAACCGGTTTTTCGCCTTTGAACATCCTTTCCGCAATCTTGATCGCATCCTTGCCGGAGATGCGGACCACTCCTATACCCCCTTCACCCAGAGGGGTGGAGATTGCGGCGATAGTATCCTCAAGCACCGAAACGTTAGCCTTCTCTCGGTTTCGCATGAAGGAAATATACCGGTTTTAGGCTATTATGTAAAGAAGTGACGAAGAAAACAAAGCAGGGGCGGGATAAAGTCCCGTACGCTTGGAGCAGGCAACACGTAGGGACAGGGCTTGTCCCTGTCCGAACCGCGACGGACAGCCACGAGGGCTGTCCCTACGGCTGGTTTTGATTTGCAGTGTAAATAGGCGCAGAGGAGAACAAAGCAGGGACTGCTCCAGAAGAGTCCAGATGTCGTTTCTCAATTGCTCTTTTTGCTCGAGTACTTCATCCTTCATGGCGTCTAACGATACCTCTCCCCCTCTCCATTTTATGGAGAGGGGTTCACCCTGCCCTTCGGTCCTGCCTCGCACTGAGTGCGCTCGGCACGAAGTGAGACCTCAGGGTCGAAGGAAAGGGATTTCCCTCGATCCTGCACTTCGTCCTGCCCTTCGGTCCTGAGACCTCAGGGTCGAAGGAAGATCTTCGGGATCGAAGGACACCCTGAAGGGGATACAGGGGGTGAGGTCAGAATAATCTATCCATCACCCAAATCAGAATCACCATCGATATGAGCGCATCAATCACTACCAGAATGGAATATCTCAGGTCCCGCCAAGTAACATCGGGGGAGAACGGCGACTTAGTCAAAAGGAATCTGAACCTCTCGCCCTTACGCGAGATTGCCACCTTCTGCCACCCCCTCAGGATCAGCCTGAAGACAAGAATGAAGAAAAGGACAAGCATTGCTATCTTCAGCCCGCCGAAATCCTGCAACATAATGAAGTATTCCCTTTAGAATGAGAGTGGAGACCTGAAGGTCTCCTCTATGCTGGCAAACCAAGATGAGAGAACCAGAACCTAACTTAAGTCAGGTTCTGGTTCGGAGTTCCCGGCATATGCGTACTATCGCAGACCCTTAGCCGTCCTTTTCGCCCGGCTTTTGATCTGCGTTATTGTTTACCTCTCCCGTGACCACCCGCGCCACGTCCACCAGCTTGTCTCCGGCATCCAAGTTAATCAATTTTACCCCCTGGGTGGCACGTCCGATCGCCTTTATCTGATTTACCGGCTGACGAATGATGATCCCTTTCTGTGTTATCAGCATCAACTCATCGTCGGTGAGCACCTCTTTTATGTCCACCACCTTACCATTTCTCTGGGTGGTCCTTATGTTGATAATCCCCTTGCCGCCGCGATTGGTCACCCGGTAGTCCGCGATATTGGTCCTCTTCCCAAAGCCATTCTCCGTCACCGACAGCAGCGTGGCGTCTCTTTTGACCACCACCATCCCGATCACCCTATCATTCTTCGCCAGATTGATCCCTTTCACCCCATAGGCCGCTCTTCCCATGTTCCGGACCTTATCCTCCGGAAATCTTATGGCCTGTCCTTCCCTGGTAGCCAGGACGATGTCACAGGTTCCATCGGTGATCTTGGCCTCGATCAGATTATCATCCTTTGGGACATTCATGGCGTTAATTCCACCCCTGCGGGGGTTGCTGAAGGCGGAGAGCAGAGTCTTTTTGATCCTCCCGTTCTGAGAAGCCATCACCACAAAATGCTTGTCGTCGAACTCCTTCACCGGCACGAAGGCTGCGATTTTCTCCTCCTCGCCCAAGTCCAGCATGTTGACGATGTTCTTGCCCTTGGCCAATCTGCCACCCACCGGGATCTCGTGCACCTTGATCCAATGACACCTTCCTTTGGGCGTGAAGAAGAGAATGTAGTTGTGGGTGGAGGCGATGAACAGATGCTCCACGAAGTCCTGTTCCTTGGTTTCAATTCCGATGACTCCTCTTCCCCCCCGGCCCTGTCTTCGGTACGAGGTGACGCTGAGCCTCTTTATGTATCCGGAGTGGGTGATGGTGATAACCATGTCCTCCTCGGCGATCAGGTCCTCGATGGTAAATTCCCCTTCCTCCTCCTCCCTGATCTCAGTCCTGCGCTCATCCCCGTACTTCTTCTTAAGCTCGGCAAGCTCCTCTTTGATTATGTTCATTCTCTTGGTCTTGCTGGCCAGAACCCCTTTCAGTTTCTCGATCAGCTTGATCAACTCCAGGTACTCCTGCTCGATCTTCTCCCTCTCCAGGCCGGTCAGCCTCTGGAGTCGCATGTCCAGGATAGCCTGCGCCTGAATCTCGGAGAGCTTGAACTTTGTCATCAGGCCTTGCTTGGCTTCCTCCGGAGTTTTGGATGCCCGGATCAGCTTTATCACTGCATCTATGTGATCCAGGGCGATCTTCAGGCCTTCTAAGATGTGCGCCCGATGCTCTGCCTTGTCCAGCTCGAACTGGGTTCTGCGGGTGATGACCTCATGCCGATGATCAAGAAAGAAAGAGAGCATCTGCTTTAGGGTAAGAACCCTGGGCTGCCCGTCCACCAGGGCCAGCATGATGACCCCGAATGTGGTCTGCATCTGGGTATGTTTGAAGAGGCGGTTCAACACCACATCCGCCTGGGCATCCCGTTTAAGCTCCACCACGATTCTCATCCCATCCCGGTCCGATTCGTCTCTTAAATCCGAGATACCGTCGATGAGCTTATCCCGCACCAGTTGAGCAATTCTCTCCAGAAGGTTGGATTTGTTGATCTGGTAGGGTATCTCGGTGATTATTATGCTCTCCTTGCCACTCTTCTGCTTCTCCACGTTCACCCGGGCTTTCAGCACGATCCGTCCCCGGCCGGTTCTGTACGCTTCGAATATGCCCCTTTTGCCCTGGATAATCCCTCCGGTGGGAAAGTCCGGACCCGGCACATAATCTAAAAACTTCTCCTCCTCCAACTCTGGATCGTCAATTAGAGCAACCAGGGCATCCACCACCTCCCTTAAGTTATGAGGGGGGATGTTGGTGGCCATGCCCACGGCGATACCGGAGGCGCCGTTGCAGACGAGATTGGGAAACTTGCTGGGAAGCACCACCGGCTCCTGCCTGGTCTCGTCGTAGTTGGGCATATAACCGACCGTCTCTTTGTCCATATCCTGCAGTATCTCCATGGCCAGTGGGGCAAGCCTGGCCTCGGTGTATCTCATGGCTGCCGGAGCGTCGCCGTCGATTGAGCCGAAATTGCCCTGCCCGTCGACTAAAACATATCGCATGTTGAAATCCTGGGCCATTCGCACCAGGGTGGGATAGACCACCTGCTCTCCGTGGGGATGATAATTTCCGGAGGTATCGCCGGCGATCTTGGCGCACTTACGGTGCGGCCTTCCCGGAGCCAAATTCAGATCGTTCATCGCCGTCAGAATTCGCCGGTTGGAGGGCTTCAGCCCGTCTCTCACGTCCGGCAGGGCCCGGGCCGTGATCACCGACATGGAGTAGTCGATGTAGGAGGATTTCATCTCCTCTTCGATGTATACCGGAATAACTTTTTGTCTTTCCATTGCCATAGTCTTATCGCCTCATTTCTCTAAAGACCTCTCCCCCTTCGATCCCCCTCTCCACTCTGTGGAGAGGGGGAAGCAGGGGGTGAGGTAAATATAACCCTTTCCCGGCTTCCCCGCAAGACCCTAGACTCTTAAGAAGCTTTTTTCCAGCGGGATAAATTCCCGCCGCTATGCACAGGAATCTATATCGGTAGCCGCCCCGCCTGTGGGGGAAGGGTGGAGCCACTTCCTCAGGTGTCCACGCAGGCCTTAGCCATAGGCTTTAGCCTGCGCCATTTTTCGCACCCTAGAGAGTGCGGCTCCTCATATCTCGTCCACCCCACCCTTGCGCATTCTGAAGAGTGCGGCTACAAAGCATCTAACCGCCCTAGAACAATCCCAACTGCTCGGTGTGTGCTTTCTCCTTTTCTGCGAATATCTCGATTTTCCCATATACTCCATCATGGCCGGGAACGATGTGCAGGTTCTCCTCTCTGACCCTCTTGATCCCCTCAAGGATCTTCGGTGGCGTGGATTTTTCTAACTCCTCCGGAGGAAGATCGAGCAATATTCTAAACTCCGAGCCGAAAAAGGAAACCAGCCTGAGGTACTCCTTCTCCACCCCTTTGGTCTCCGCTCCCTGACCTAACGCCTCCGCGATTATCTCCATCAGAGGAATCAGATGTTTAAAGGGAATAACTCCCTCCGGGGTAAATCCCTCCGGGCGATCGGCCAGGGCTTCGACTCGATGCATTACCCCAATCGTCAGCTTCCGTCCACAGACAGGACATTTGTTCTTGTTCTTCCTCGATTCGGCTGGCGAGAAGAGGATGCCGCAGTTTCGGTGACCGTCATAATGGTATTTCCCTTCCTCCGGAAAGAATTCAATGGTGAAGAGGAACTTCTTCTTGTCCCTGGTTCTGATGGCTTTTATTATCTCCTTGTAGCTCATCTCACAGTCAAATACGTTCGCCTCCCGGCCGATGCGACTGGGAGAATGCGCATCGGAGTTAGAGATTAAAGCAATCTTATCTAATGCAGACCAGCGCCAGTTCATCTGCGGATCGGAGGAGAGGCCGGTCTCAATACAGGAAATGTGTTTGGTTTGCTCCTCAAAACATTCCTCGATCGAATCGAAACCGGAATTTGCCCCGAACACCGAAAACCAGGGGGTCCAGGCATGAGCGGGGACGATGAAGCACTCGTCCGTGATGTCGGTGATTATCTCCACCAACTCCTTGGTGGGGAATCCGAAGATAGGCCTACCATCCGAGCCCAACTTGCCGTATTGACCCAGCTCCTCGTTTATCTTCTCCACCACCTCAAAGCTGGGGGCAAAGATCATGGTGTGAACCCTGCGGGATGATCCACCCTGTTGAAACATATTGCTCACCTCGGTGGTGAGCATGAAATGAACTTCGTCGTGGGAGCCGTTATCTACCATTCCTGCGGACTGCTTGAACTCCTTTTTCAAGGTAAAAAGCCCGAAGCCGGTAGGTTTTAATTTCTGTTTCAACCCGGCAAAATAGAAGGGATGGGTGAAGTCGCCCGTTCCCAGAAGCCCCACACCTTTCAGGTTTGCCCATCGGGCCATGTTCTCCACATCCATCTCTTTGGAGGTAGCCCGGCTGTATTTGGAATGCACGTGAAAATCAGCTATGAATTTCATTATCTGCCTCTCTATTGGTGTAAACCGAGACCGAGACTTACCAGTTTTTCCAAGCTTCCTTGATTTTCCAGCTTCTGTCAGTCCGAATCTCTTTCATCCAAATCTCTGACACATCCCAAGGTTGATGGCCAAATCGCTCATTGGTTACGTAGACCTCGTATTCTTTGCCTGTCGATCTCGGGACTGCCGTAAAGGGTTCAGTCACCTCCTCAACTGCCAATTTGTCCAAAGCCATTTTCCAGTGTTTCCCACCGCTTTTGAGGGCAACTTCTTGCTCGCTCAACCACACCGGCTCTGCTCCTTTAGCCATGGTCAGACGGATGAGGTTTTGCCCGTTTACGTCCACGGCGTAAAGCGACTTTTCCTTCTCAAACAGAATCGCCTTGTCGTCTGCTAACCACTGAGCCTTGGTCCCTCCGGAAGCAGTCAAAGGATAACCCTGGGAATCAGATGTATTCAACACCCAGATGTTTCCGGCGGTTTCGTAAGCCAAAAGTCCCCCGTCAGACGAAAAGACCGGATTCCTTGGCGATTCCAACTCGGAGAGGATCATCCTTAAACGTCCATTAGTGAGATTGAAAAGGCTCAAATCGCCGAAGGTCTTGTCACGACGGTTAATAACCCCATCTTGGTTTGTATCCTTCCGGTATCGGGAGAAAAAACATATTTCCTCCTGATTCGGGCTCCAAGCCAAGTGAGATATAGTATTGGAATCGCAATGGATGGGGACAAAGGAAGAATCAGAAAGCACGTACAGCCAAATCTCATCTCTGTCACTGATCAGGATTTTCTCTCCGTCCCGTGACCAGTGGAATCGGAGATTGGAGATGGGACCATCCAGCAGAAGGTACTGCATCTCTTTAGCCACTTCCCGCTGCGTGTCCCAGATGGATTTTTTCAGCTCTCGTGAAGCCCAATCTGGCACGTCAATCCATTGGGCAAATATGGTTTTATCGAAAGAACCTATTGTGCGGAATTTGAAGAACCTCAGTGCTCGGTACAATACTTTGGTGCCATCAGGACTTATTATGGGGTCATGACAAGGATCGTCGGGGAAACCCGAAAGAACTAGATCCACCTTGCCGCTTGTCAAGTCCAGATAACTGACATCTCCGCCCTGGTCAAAATAGACTCTACTTGCATCCGGGTGCCAGGCGACCGCACAAGGAAGGAGGTCCAGATTGAGGACTTTTTCCTCACCGGTTTCCGAATTGAAAACGGAAGATATTCTTTTGCCGTCAAAACCTATAGCTCGGACAAGAAGAAACGTCTTGCCGTCCGGGGACCAAGATACTGTAAGGATGGGGCTGTTCCTGCTGTCAAAGCCGCACGAGGAGAAACGGTTGAAGATCTCTCTGGGGGGTGTCTTTTTGAGCAAGTCCAACAGATATAATCCGTAATAGGTCTGAACCAATACTTTGGATCCATCCGGGGACAGCTGAGAATCTTCCATATCGAAGGTCACTGGCCTCAGTTCTTTTGTGTTTACATCTACCAGGAAGATTTCATTCTGCATTGAAGAATCTTCGCAGGTGGGCCCTTCAGAATTGCGACAACATTCAAAGATCACCTTGTTTTCATTCAGTGATAGGGCTGGCCTCTTGTAAGTCGCCCATTCAGCCATCCAAGCTTTTGTTTGCTCACCGGAGATCAGAATTGAAAGCATTGATATGATTGCTGCAGCTATGAGTTTCATTCCGGTGTTTCGTCTCATTGTAGAGGTGGCCCGGCTGTACTTGGAATGCACGTGAAAATCAGCTTTGAATTTCATTTCTATCTCCAGGTAGGAAAAAGTCCGATTTACCTATGGACTAAGTATACTCCTGGAACAACCCCTTGTCAACTGAAAGTTACGATCAATAATAGAGATGAAAGCGGAAAACGAGAAACCGCCACGTGGCAGACGGAAGTGCTAAGTTTCCCGATTGCTTTCGTTCCTATTGCGACTCGATGCCTCGATGGGAACAGAGGACCGAACGTGCAGGTCTCTCTGGGGAAAAGGTATCTCTATCTTGTTCTTTCTGAATATCTCATCAATCGCCCTGTTCAACTCACTGAGAATGTCGGGCCTCTTTTTGGGGTCAAGCGTCCAAGCCAAAAGCTCGAAATTCAAGGACGAATCTCCGAACTCGCTGAACCAGACCTTGGGAGGAGGGTCCTTCATGACCTCAGGATGATTCCCTGCCACCTCAAGCAGGGATTTGGTGACTAATGGGACGTCCGATCCGTAAGCTACTCCCACGGGAATATGGACCCTCACCTTAGGGTCGCCGTGGGACCAATTTATTACCTGGGAGCTGATGAATTCTGAGTTGGGTACGATTATGGCGATATTGTCAACCGTGCGTATCAGGGTGGCTCTAAGACTTATGTTCACCACGTCACCCCAGACGTCCCCTATGGTGATCCGGTCGCCTATCTTTATGGGACGCTCAAACAGAATGATCAGGCCGGATACGAAGTTAGAGGCAACGTTCTGAAGTCCAAATCCGATGCCCACGCTCAAGAGCCCGAATACCACAGCCAGGCTGGTGAGATTCAGCCCTATGGATTGCACGGCTATGATAACGCCCAAACCTACCAGCAGGTAGTGCGTCAGCTTCAGGATAACAAGCTGAATTCCCTCGTCCAGTTCGTATTTGTCAAAGAGCCGGGTCTTGACAAGCTTCCTCAGCCCTTTTGATACAAATACAAAGACCAGAAGGATGATGATACCAAGCACAATAGACATGATGGTGAGAGGCTTCTGGTTGACGTGGACTATGGGGTATTCTATGATTCTGCCTATTTCACCCATAATAGTTCTTAACGTCTCCATCTTTTCTCCTCCCTTAAGCTAAAGACCATTGGCCTTTTATTTGGAATGCGAGACAAAGAGTCTGCGATGGCAAAGTCCTTTTTGCTGCTGGATTGGCCAGGGGTCTCTTATGAACCAACAGCATGTTGAACGTTCTCAAACGAACTCAGGAATTCACCAGCCGTGAAGTGCGAACCGGTTACACAGATGATATCATCAACCTCTGCTTTCTTCAGTGCAAAAAGATATGCTTGACTGACTTGCGGGACGATCTGATAAGGGATGCTTGCCTCCTCCACGGTGTGTGTCAATGATTCCGGTTCGGCCGCCCTCTTGTATTCCGGTTTTGTGAGTACCATGAATTTGGCTTTCCCAACAATCTCTTTTAGCATCGAATGGTGGTCTTTGTCCTGCATGACCCCGAAGACGAAGATCACTCGCTTCTCCGGAAAAAACTGGTATAGGGCTTTGATCATGGCTTTGATTCCGGCGGGATTATGGGCAACGTCTAAAAGGACCAGGGGCTCTTTCCTAAAGACCTCCAATCTGGCCCGCCAGTTAACCTGTTTCAGGCCGCTTCTGATCGCCGGCTCTTCGACCTTCCAGCCCAACTGGTTTAATTTTTCAATTGCAATCAAGGCAGTGACAGCATTTAGAACCTGGTGTTCGCCTGCCAAATTCAACTCAAGGTCTTGGTATTCGAGAGAATCTGAAGAAAAGCTGAATCTCGATCCGTTGATGGAAGAGTTGAGCACGCTATAGCCCGATCCATCCTGTACGTGGATAAGCTCTGAATTCTTCTCAGCACAGACGGATCGTATCGCCTCCAAAGCTTCAGGCTGATCCACTGCTGTGATGGTGGGGACTTTCTGCTTGACGATCCCCGCCTTTTCCCTGGCTATCCGGCCGATTGCATTCCCCAACTGTTTGGTGTGTTCCCGCCCTATGTTGGTGATGATCGAGATCAGTGGTTTGATCATGTTGGTTGCATCCAACCTTCCCCCCAGTCCGGTCTCGATGAGCGCTAAGTCGACCTTCTTTTGAGCAAGATACTCAAAAGCCATTGCCGTGGTTACTTCAAAGAAGGTGTAGTGCTTCTCGTCAATTTCTTTTCTTAGTCCCTCTACGAAATCGCATATGAAGTTCTTTTCCACCAACTCCCGTCCCACCCTGATCCTCTCCCGGAAGTCGACCAGGTGAGGCGAGGTGTAAAGACCCGCCTTGTATCCCGATTCGCAGAGGATGGAGTGAAGCACGGCGGCAACTGATCCCTTCCCATTGGTGCCGGCCACATGAATGGAGGGGAATTTTAGTTGAGGATTGCCCAGGCGAGTCAGAATTAACGTGATATTTGACAAGTCTAACTTGATGCCAAAACGCTCTAAATTGTACAGATACTGAAGCGTCTCTTGGTAATTCATGGGTTGCTCATCCAGTTCAGTTTGAAACCAGCCCGCAAGACCCCATCCACTAACCAATCCGCTTAATCCGTTGCATCCGTTGACCGATCTGTTTCATCCGTTGACCAACCCACCGACAACCCCACCCAGATTTCGTTTTCATCGTTTACTGTCTCGTTGGGCACGATCACATAATTGATGGTCGGAGTCAGAGTCAGGCCCTTCAACTCAAGATCAGTCGAAATTCCCAGGCATATGTCCGAGAAACCCGGATCAACTCCTATCCCCCGATATTGTCTGGTGTAACCTGCCAGAACCGTCGAACTGACCTTTTTTTCCTTCACCCGAAACTCCCGGCTTACCGAAAGGGTTGTATATATCCCATCCCCCATGTTGAAATCATAATAAAGCGTCAAGTTCGGCGAGAGGGGAAACGAAGTTAAGGTTACTCCTGCATACACCTCCGGCGTGGCTGAATTCTTATCCGGAAAACCGGATATGCTGGGAAAGGTGAAATAACCTGCTCCTGCAGAAAAAGTGAAATCTTCGGAAAAAACCCTATCATAGCCCACAACCAAATCGAGCTCCACAAAATCCGTATCGGCTAAGGCAAAGGCAGACCAGGCGTTAAACCATACTCCGCTTTTACCGAAATCAAGAGTTATGGAGGGCTGAATGGCGGGTCGATCGTTGGCGATGCAGTCGAATCCTCTCCAGACGTAACGCGAGACAACGGTAAGATCAGTACGAACACCGATCTGTGAAAACGCAGATGGCGCAACCAGTTGAGAGACCAGAAGCGCCGCGAGGAAAGGCCAAAGCCTGTTTTGCATCAAAGTCCTCCTTACCACGAGATGGCTATCTCCTTTGAGTTTTTTCCGGCTCTGCGAAATTTAACTGAACGGTGCAGCGATGTCAATCGTATTAATATTGATTCTTGGGGTTTTCGAGAGGAGTAAACCGATTAGCAGGAAAGATGTTGACAAAATTGGATTTTGTGTTAAATTGTAAATAGGCTAAACTCATAATCGCAGATGGGTTTGGCCTTTTTGCTCGGCTGTTTTACTTGATTCGCCAACTACTATTCTTTCCGAGGAGGTTTTCGTGAAGCGTTTCTTTAGTGTTTCTCTGTTAGCTGCGTTTGTGCTCTTTTCCGGCGTGCCGGTCAACAATGCCTTTTCTCAACAGGCAAGCAGTCAATCAGAACAGACGTCATTCACCGACCAGAACACCACCCCCAGCCAGTTCCACCAGATGCTGGCCCAGATGAAACAGGAAAGGGTGAACAAACTTCGTGAAGCAGGGCTGACCGTCCCCATGAAGGGGACCCTGGCCCAGAGCCACTATGATGCCAGGTATTACCGGCTGGATTTGAACTTAAACGACACCACTGAGATTGTCTCCGGATCGGTTTACCTATATGCTGAGGCGCTTATCGATGGCTTCAACGTGCTCGAAATCAACTTCTTTGATAACCCCCAGATGTATGTCGACTCGGTCAAGAGTAACGGTGCGACGGTCTCTTATACCTGGACCAACGACATTATACGCATCTTTTTAAACGGCACCTACGATACCAATGAGACCTTCGGCGTAACCGTCTTCTATCATGGTCATCCCCTGGAGGGCGGGCTTCAATCCTTTGATTGGGGATACCACGGAAGCCCCTCCAAGCCGATCATGTGTACCCTGAGCGAACCCTATTTTGCCCAGTCATGGTGGCCCTGCAAGGATCTTCCCCGGGATAAGGCGGACTCCGTCGACATCAATATAACCGTCCGCTCGGACATCTACGTGGCCTCCAACGGGCTTTTGAGAGAGATAGTCGATCACGGCTCCACCAAGACCTACAAGTGGCACGAGAGCTATCCCATCACCACCTACTTGGTCTCCATTGCCGCCACCAATTACACCATATTCTCCAACTGGTATCATCCCATCAGGGGAGACTCCATGGAGGTGATATACTACGTCTATCCGGAGCGCTACACTCAGGCTGCGGCGCTCTGGCCCATCACTCCATCCATGATCGAATGTTTTGCCGACATCTTCGGTGAGTATCCCTTCGTGGAAGAGAAATACGGGATGGCACACTTCACCTGGGGTGGGGCCATGGAACACCAGACCAACACCAGCTTCTCCTCCTCTTGGTACTCCGAGTGGGTTATCGCCCACGAGCTGGCTCACCAGTGGTGGGGAGACTACATCACCTGCCACAACTGGCATCATATCTGGTTGAATGAGGGGTTTGCCTCCTGGAGCGAGGCCTTGTGGGCTGAATACGCGTACGGAGCGGACCAATATCATCCCTACATGAACAGCATGCAATACTGGGGCGGGGGAAGCATCTTCGTCGAAGACACCACCAACGCCTGGAATATCTTCGATATCATCGTCTACGACAAAGGAGCCTGGGTAGTGCACATGTTGAGAGGCGTGGTGGGAGACGAGGTCTTCTTTCAGATTCTCAGGAATTATTACTCCGATCCCCGTTTCGCTCACGGGTCAGCAGACACAGAGGGTTTTCAGGATGTTTGCGAGACGACCTCCGGGATGGATTTGGATTACTTCTTCCAGCAGTGGATCTACGGGGAGTATTATCCCAAGTATCAGTACTCTTATACCTGGGAGCCTGTCGGCGGGAATTACAGCAACGTATACGTTCACCTGGAACAGACCCAGACAACCGATCCCACACACTTCACCATGCCGGTCGAGATAAAGGTTAGCTCCTACACTATGGATACCACCGCCGTGCTCTTCAACGATCCCCAACGCAAGGACATAGGCGTGCGCGTATACGGCATGTCCGGCATCAATGTGGCTGTGGACCCGGATAGATGGATCCTAAGATCGGTTTCGTCTGGCTCATATGGCATGAACATAGTCACCACGGATTTGCCTTCCGCCCCCCTGGCCAGCGCTTATGCCGAGACCCTTCTGGCTAAAGGAGGGGTGGCCCCGTACGTCTGGGAGCTGGAGAGTGGCAGTCTACCAAACGGGATGGCGCTGGACTCCCTAACCGGTGTAATCTCCGGCATCCCGACGGTCCAGGACAGTTTTCACTTCACCGTTAAGGTGACCGATTCAAGCGCCCCGAATAAGACCGACACTCAGGAGCTATACATCCTGGTGACGGAGGTTCAGTACATAAGGGGGGACGTCAACCACGACCTGGTTGTCGATGTGGGGGACGTGATATACTTAGTCAACTATCTATATGCCAGCGGGCCGGAACCGCTTCCTTTGGAATCGGGTGACGTGAACTGCGACGGAATAGTCAACGTATCCGACGTGGTCTACCTGGTCAATTATCTATTCAAGGGAGGCCCCCCGCCCTGTTAAATCGAGATTTGGTGG
>JBARPX010000194.1:0-19804 GCA_049643405.1 Candidatus Zixiibacteriota bacterium | reverse complement strand
GCTTAGGGGGTACGCTGATAACTCCAAGAGTATCAGTCTCTTAGGTCGGGCATGTCTATCGCGCTGCTTGACAAGCCCTTTGGGGTAGTTGACCTGCTTACCGCATTCTCTAAGGTCCTGCCCACCCACCAGGGTGCAGTCTGGCGGGTGTGACCCGACACAACTGCCCAATGCCGATGCATCAAAACACATAATAAATGTGGCGGGATTTGATTCCCGCCACATTTAGTTTCCGACGCCAAGGGAGGCCCCGGAAAGACCAACGATATGTTCTTAGAAACTTGGTTTCTCTAAACTATATCTTTTGGACATTTGTTGCCTGAGGTCCTTTTTGTCCCTGTCCTTCTTCAAAGCTAACTCCGTCACCTTCACGAAGAGTTTTGAATCCTTCCCCCTGTATTTCAGAGAAGTGCACAAACAGGTCCTGTCCTCCTTCATCAGGAGTGATGAATCCATACCCTTTGGACTCATTGAACCACTTTACTGTACCCTGCGTCAAGAAAAATCACCTCCTTTCCTACATGATAAAAAAAGCCACGAAAGTCTCATCAGAATAAGCTTTCGTGGCTGAACAAATTCGAGCTTACAAAAACCTATCGTAACTTTCCTATCTGTACTTCGGTATGTATACGCATTTTATTAGTTATTTGAGAAGATTTTTACATAATTCTGCAACCGACCCTCAAGCCCAGGAAACCCGTCTTGCCCACCCCTCCGGGCGCGGCTTAGGGGGTGCGCTGATAACTCCAAGAGTATCAGTCTTTTAGGTCAAGCATGTCCTTCTCCCGCCCTTCGGGTCTGCCCAGACGCCCATACGGGCCCGTCTGGGGGCAAGCGTCTGCTTGAGCTCTTCCTTCGACACTGAGTCTTCCTTCGACCCCGAGGTCTCACTTCGTGCCGCGCTCACTCAGTGCGAGGCAGGACCGAAGGGCAGGACGAAGTGCAGGATGAATCCATGGGACTGCTTGACAAAAGGAATTGTCAACCGCCCTTAGGACAAAATCCGCAGGTCGAATCCTTCGGGCTGTACCCTCAGGATAAATCCTTCGGGATGGTTGCCCCAGCCCAAAATTGAGGTATATTACAATCTGGTGATACTTATCGCGTGTCGAGCGAGGAAGAGATTTAGCCGCGTCATGCGAAAGATCTTAAATTCGTATTGATTTCTTCACGAGAGACGTGCAGTGTTCAGACAAAACCGAAGTAGATTAGTTACCACCGTATCCATCTTATTGCTGCTTTGTTCGACTTGCGCAGATCCCGGTGAAGAACAGTCGGTCAGGCCATCTCATAGTCTTGAAGGGAAAAAGGTAGCAATAGTCGTTGGGCAGCGCTATTTCAAGGACGAGGAGTTGAACATCCCAAAGGCTTTGTTCGAAATGGAGGGTGCCTTGGTTACGATAGTATCGTCCAAGCTGGACACAGCTGAGGGTGACGGGGGGACTAAGGTCCAACCGGACGTCCTGATAGATAGCCTCGATATGGGCAACTTCGATGCACTCGTTTTCATCGGCGGTTCCGGGGTCAAGAGAGATTTTTGGGAAAATCCCAGGGCGCATGCCGCGGCTCAGGAGGCTCTTGAGCAGGATAAGGTGCTGGCAGCTATCTGCTGGGGCCCGGTGGTGCTGGCTAATGCCGGAGTGCTGGAAGGGAGAAGGGCCACCGGTCACAAGGCCCAGGGCGCCCACGAAATACTCATGAGCAAAGGGTGCGAATATACCGGAGACAGCGTCACCGTGGACGGCAACATAATCACCGCCTACGGCCCGGGCTGCGCAGACTCGTTCGCTGTGACCATCATCCAGGCGCTGAGATAGGCGCGCAGGCTTGACAACCTACCGGTTTCGGCGTGCTTGAGCGGACGGATTATGCAGATGTCGGTCTGAAAGTCCAAACCAATGAAACCTGCCGAACTTGCTTTTGTCATCGTGCTGGTCGTAGTGAATCTTGCCGGGGAATTTGGTCTTTCCCGTCCCATCGCCAGACTGCTAGGTCGGGTGACCGGCAAG
Organism: Candidatus Zixiibacteriota bacterium; assembly: GCA_049643405.1. Taxonomy (GTDB): domain Bacteria; phylum Zixibacteria; class MSB-5A5; order MSB-5A5; family SM1-73; genus SM23-73-3. The sequence goes on along the minus strand of JBARPX010000194.1, from coordinate 17,795 downwards.
CCCGAGAGCTTCTTTCGCTACTTCGCAATGCTGATCGGCATATACCTTCTTGAATCTGTGGCATTTCCTGCAGGTATGGCAACGCAGGTTTTCAGCATCGGATTGGCTTTCGTCTGGGGCATGGTCTTCGGCTTGTGGCTGCGCGGACGGGCACCGTCAGATAAGGTTCTGAAAGCATCGTTTTTCGTAGCTCTCTATACCAGCCTCCCAACAGCTTCTTTTGGTATTCTCCTTCTGGCGGCGAAGTTGCTTAGCGGAAGCAATGTTCTCAGCATGGAGGAGGGGGTCGCCTTTGGCATTCCATACTTCGTCCCCTGGCCTATGAACACCATACTGGGTTTCTGCACGGCCTTGGTGCTGGGAACCGCGGTATTAAAGACAGCGATCACAGCCGGCGAGGTCAGCCTTCTGGTTCATCTTGGGGGAAAACCTCCTGCGGAGCTTTAGATGAAAGAGAATTCTTCCGCTTGTGACAATATTTTCAGGACAAACCTTGCTGATGATCGACATGGAAGTGTTCAGAAACTACAATGTTCCCCAAGGAAAGTGCGTCCTCTCCCGACTGGCTTCTTGCCATGCCTTTCTGAATGTGCTTGTACTACGCGGGAAGTTCCCTTATCATTCTTCACGACTGAGTCCATACAAACAAGATGAACCTACTGTCCTTACTTTTCTTTGTCATAGGTGCTGCGGTTAGTCTCTTTCTGGGTTTGTTCGGTGCTTCGTCTTCAATCGAGAGGAAGCTCCGTGCCGCCTTTATCTCCGCGCTTCTCTTTGTGGTGTTCGGCGGCATATGGTTTGGCGGATTCCTCGTTTTTCACCCGGGGCATTACGTTCTGGCTGCAGCAGCGCTTCTGATAGCGGTTCCGGCTCTTTTGTTTTTCCTCCCTGTCGGCAAAACGAAGATGCTGAGAATTAACACGATCACTGAAAGGGTTGATGAACGGGACGTAATATTCGCCAGGGCAAAGTACGAGCCCGGTACAGAGAGATATGATGCCTATTACCGAATGAGGCCGGAAAACAAAGAGATCGATGATAAGATTCGCAGCCTGTCCGAGTTGTTAAGCCCTGCCGGGCTGTACCACGATCCTGTCAGGTCGGAATACGTCGCATCACAGTTTAGGCTTGAGGAGCAGCTGGTAACTCTCGTGGATGGGCCGGTGAGCTCCGACAAGCACCAGGTCGATCCTGGGGAAGCGTCGGCGATTCTCAAAAGGATGACGCTTCATCTGGGCGCTGCGGAGGTCGGCATTGCCCGGCTGAATCCATACTGGGTTTACTCTCACGTAGGCAGGGGGCCGGAACCCTGGGGAGCAGAGATCAAAAACGATCACCCCTACGTCATCGCATTCAGCGTGGAAATGGATTATGCACAGGTCCAAGAGGCGCCGGGAATCGGGATAAGCGAGGAGACAGCTCTTCAGTACCTGCATGCGCAGAGAATATCAATCGTGCTGGCTGAGCATATCCGCCAACTCGGATATCAAGCCCGTGCTCATGTCTCCGGAAGCAATTATCAGATTATGCTGCCGCCGGTGGCCTATGATGCGAGTCTGGGAGAGCTGGGCCGGTTTGGATATATCATCTCGCCAAGATTTGGCGCGAGAATACGCCTGGGGGCGGTAACTACTGAGATCCCGCTGGTGCCCGATAAGCCGATCCAGTTTGGTGTTCAGGACTTCTGCGAGAAGTGCAAGAAATGCGCCGAGAATTGCCCTCCTGGGGCAATTCCCACCGGGAGTAAGACTATGGTTCGAGGCGTGGAGAAATGGCAGTTGGATATCGAGAAATGCTATCACTACTGGCGGGTCATCGGGACTGACTGTGGGCTCTGCATGAAGGTATGTCCATTTAGTCATCCGGACAATCTAATTCACAATATCCTGCGGGGGGGCATCAAACGCTCGTCGTTCGCCCGCGCGGTTTCCCTTTCAGGAGATGGTCTGTTCTATGGAAAGAAGATCGAATTGCCGCAAATCGAAACATAGAGAATCAAACACGTGCAAGGAGATTGCTTGAGGCACCGGCCGGTCACACGTTGCAGCAAAGGAGAGTTGATCTGATGAAACTCGGCAGTCAATCCGAAGTCGGGAAAATCCAGAAGATCCTGATCAAGCATCCCAAAGACGTTTTCATCTCGCAGGAGAATGTCGACTCCCAGTGGAGGAGGCTCAACTACTCAGCTTGCCCGGATTACAGCAAGGCGTTAAACGAATATGAGCGCTTTGTTAACCTGCTAAGGAGGGATGTGTCAGAGATTCAGTTCCTTCCCAGGAGCGAAAAAACCGGCCTCGATTCAGTCTATGTGCGCGACGCTGTGATTACCAGTCCAAAGGGAGTCATCCTCTGCAGCATGGGAAAGGAGGAGCGTCGGGGTGAACCATCGGCCGCAGGGGAGTTTCTATCAGCGCTGGGCATCCCGATGCTCGGGGCAATAACCGGAGAGGGGAGATTGGAGGGGGGAGACTTAATTTGGCTGGATGGACGAACCCTGGCGGTAGGGCAGGGCTACAGAACGAACGAGGATGGCATCCGCCAGTTGAGAGAGCTTACTGCCGGACTTGTCGATGAGTTTATTATAGTCCCGCTGCCTCACTGGCGTGGCCCCGAAGGCGTCTTCCACCTGATGTCTATGATCAGTCCGGTTGATTTCAATTTAGCCGTCGTCTACGCCAGATTGCTTCCTGTTCCCTTCAGACAATGGCTCATCAGTCGCGGAATGAAACTGGTAGAAGTGCCCGACTCAGAATTCCAGACAATGGGTTGCAATATCCTCGCCACCTCTCCGCGTAGATGCATCATGCTTTCCGGGAATCCCCAGACGAAACGGATGCTCGAAGACGAAGGCGTCGAAGTCTCAGAATATGTTGGGGAAGAGATTTCCAGGAAAGGCGCCGGCGGACCAACCTGCCTGACCAGGCCGCTGGTGCGAATGACGTAATTCCTTACCCTCCACGTGCCTACCAGGTCAAGACACCTTGCAGTCAAAGAAACTCGTTGGCGCAGCAATAAAATGACTTGACCTCGGAGCGTGTTAACTATAGCTTTATTTGTTGATTCATATAATTACCCATCGTTTGGTGCAACGGAAAAGGAAGATTGTTGTGACCAAAAAAGAGTTCATGAACTGTGTAGGTGATGGGCGAGAGGACATCTTACAGCAAATGCTGGATTTGCTGAACGAGATGAAAGTTGCAGCCATAGAGAACGTCCTGCAGGGCAAAATATGGGCGTATTCTGATGAGCAGAGACGCAAAAGCAAACGTCAGAAAGATCCAGCTGCTTTTTTCCGTCTTGTTGAATCATATCCGCATTTGAAAGACTTGCTGCCAGAACCACTAAGAGCAGAATGTTGAACAAGGGCGGCTACGCCGCGCGGGCAGACGCCCGCCGTAGGCAGCGGTATAGACCGGCTTATACGGTCTGCATAAACCGGGAGCGGTTGACAGGAAACAGCTGGTGAATGGTTGATATGAATGCTATTAAGTTAAAAAGCAAGAAGAGAAGAGAATTTATTATACAGAAAGAGACAGCCTGTGTTTCCCGTCTTATACAGACCGTATAATCACTGTTATGCGTACCAATACATTAAATGATCACAAAATCTATTTCAATGTTCAATAAACTTTTTTACTCTTATGATTCTTCATTTAATGTGACAAATTGAAATTTATAATTCAAAAAATCAGTCAAGGCTCAATAAAATGAAGATAGATATTTTGATTGATTCAAACGAATTCTGGAAGAGTTTAAAAACGGACATATTATTATCAAAAGATTATATTTATATACAAACCCTTTCGTTCGAAGGCGATAGTATTGGGAAATTACTTACGCAGTCACTTTTGTCTTCGAAGTCCAATGATAGAAGAATAGCTATTGATTATTGGACTAAATATGTTTTGAGCCAGAAGTTTTTATATACTCCCAGAAATTTTCTTAATTCCGGGTTGCGTCAAGAAGCATTGGACACAACTCAGTTAATTACAACTCTAACTAACAACAGAGTTCAGGTAAAATTTGTAAATCCCTACGGACCGTTATTTTTAAAACTCGCCCGTCGTAATCATAAAAAACTCATAGTAATAGATAACAGAATTGTTTATATAGGCGGCATAAATTTCAGTGAACATAATTTTTGCTGGCATGATATGATGCTCAGAATCGAAAGCTCAGATATTGCAAAATTCATCAAAGAAGATTTTCTGGCAACATGGAACGGAGAAAATTTAAATATTTCAAAATATTTTGGGGATATACATTTTCATATCTTCGACGGTTACTCAAACAAAGTTGCTTTTAATAAAATCTTTAAGTTAATGGAAACTGCAAAAGAGAGGATTTTTATTGAAAGCGCCTATATAACATTTCCCTTTTACGAAAAACTTAGAGAAATTAAGCGAAAGGGCGTCTCTGTCGTTATAATCGCTCCCGAATCAAACAACCGGAAAATATTCGATGGATATACTCGATGGGAATCCTTTAGATCAGGTTTTGATTTACGACTTTATCAAGGCAGGATGACTCATTTGAAGTTGATGTTGATTGATGATAGTTACCTTATAATAGGTTCAGCAAACTTCGACTATTTGAGTTATCGTTCACAACAGGAAATTATAGCCGTGATTACTGATTCGGAGGTCATTTCAAATGTTAAAGATAAGGTAATAAAGGAAGATCTACAAAATTCAATCAGGTTTGAAGGTAAAATAAGTAACATAACCGGGTATATGTCTGCCGTTACATTAAAATCCCTTTTAAGACTTTCGGTATTTCTGGGTGACTGTTGTTAGATGGAGAGAGGCATAAATACCCTTCAGTAACTGGTGAAACACCTGGTGGCTTTTTGATACTACCAGGAAATAGCCTGGCAAACTCATGAAAATTATTTAAAACAAATAATCGAATGAATAACCTTAAAAATATTTGCATTCTACCTCCTGTAAAAGAAAAGAAGGCTTTCTCCAAAACTAAGCTTTCAATATTCGTTCTTGAGATTAGTTTGATCCTCTTTCTCCTTGTTGTATGGCTCAGTTCGGACGCTGTCCAGAGTGGCAATAATCTTTTGGTTCTCTTTTTATACAGTTTTCCTTCTCAATTTTTAATTGCCGTAGTCCCGCATGAACCAGTATTTATATATTTCAGTAAATTTCATGGACCAATGACTACAACTTTAGTATCTATCGCAGGCACCTTACTAGCAGAGATTCTCAACTATTCTGCTTTTAAATTCGTTTTTGATTTGAAAAAATTTAATAAAATTGGCCAGAGTGGATTTATCAATAAAATCGTAGACATCTATAACAAAGCTCCTTTTTTAGCGTTGTTGGCGGCAGGTTTTACTCCGGTGCCTTTTTACCCGTTCCGTTTTTTGGTGGTTCTGGCTCACTATCCATTAGCTAAATATATCCTTGCTGTTTTTCTCTCCAGAACACCTCGATTTTATATTTTGGCCGTGTTAGGTCATGCCATTAAGATTCCAGATTATTTATTGCTGATATTATTCATTCTTCTTGCAGTAATCGCTAATGTCCCGATCGTAAGGGAGATAATTAAAAAGAGGCGAAGTAAATCCAATTCCAAAAAAAGTATGAAATAAAAGAAATCAAGGTTAATTATTTTTAAAACAAGGAAAATATGTTGTTATGAATTCGAAAACACGCACACTATCTATTGTAAAACGGGGGTTCATAAATTATATTTCCAAGCGACCCTTCTGTATTTCCTTTGAAGTAACTCATTGTTGTAATGCTCGATGCGATCATTGTCATTTGGGAGGTAAGATCGAAGAGCAAAGAGCAACACCTCAAAGATATGGCGAAATTTGTCGACAAATCCAACCCATTGTAGCACTAGTCTCCGGTGGTGAGCCCCTGCTACGTAAAGATTTGGTAGAAATTGTAAAAGCTATTAGAGGTCCGAACGGCACCCCGGTTATTGCAATGACAACTAATGGTCTCCTTTTGACAAGAGAGAAGTACTTAAAACTACGGGAGGCTGGTGTGGATCGATTTTCTATTTCCTTAGACTATCCTGATGAGCGCCATGATAAATTTCGCCATTTACCCGGGCTTTTTAAACAGATTAAAAAACTGGTAAATGATCTTGAATCAGATAATGATAAAGCGATAAACATCAGTTGTGTCGTTCAGAGACAGAATTTTAGAGATATTATCCGAATAGCTGAGTTAGGCAAAGAATGGAATGTCAAAGTTAATTACAGCACCTATACCTGGCTGAGAACAAACAAAAAAGACTTCCTGCTTTCAAGAGAAGATTTGCCAGAATTCAAAGATATAATCAAACAGCTAATACATCTTAAAAGGATAAATAAGAACATCCGAACTTCTGAGTATGTCTTTAATCAAATGATTAAGTTTTTTGAAACCAAATCTCTTCCTCAATGTCGCGCCGGTGAAAAATATTTCGTTGTAAATGCTGATGGAACCTTCTCGCCTTGTGGATTGGTTATGCGTAACTACAATTCGCAAGACGAAATCATACAGGAATTTACAAAGAACAATAATTGCATATATTGTTACACGAGCCTCCGTGCCGACTGTGAGACGCCAATTTGGCATTTAATTAAAGATAATTTTAGATTGCTTTAAAAAACACAATGAGTGTAACAATAACAAAGTGATAATATATTTAACAATACTATTTAAATATAGAATAAAGAAAGAAAAGAAAATACTTCTCGAAAATAAAGATAAAAGAATTCTTGCTATTGCCTATGATGTTGGTTTTCAATCAAAATCAACATTCAACGCAGCATTTACAAAATTTAAAGCCTGCCAGGTCAGGGGACCTGGCAGGCACAAGATGATAACATCCGCCCAAGAGCAAGTAAATCTGAACACCTGGGCGTTTCTTCAGATAAGTCTTCTATGCTTTCCTGGCGGAACGCTTCTCCGCCATTCCCGAGGGGTCCTCTCGATTATTCGCCCTTGGTCTGCGTTTTGACTCTGATGGTTCCGCTGGCCGTCGACAGCTCGATATCGGGCCCGCTTTCTCCCCGCTGCACCAGATAGCGATCGGTAAGATACCGATCGTGCCTGTGGAGCCGGATGGTCTCTTCCTCCGTGTACTCGAAGGGACACTTGATTTTTCCCCTGTCGGCGCGCTTGGTCAGGGTCATGGTAAAATTATCCCCGAACTGAGGCACTTCAAGATCCACGTCGCCGCTGGCGGAGGAGGCACGAAGATGCTGGGACGGCAGACGGCTCAGATAAATCTCCACATCACCGCTGGCACAGGATGCCTCGACCAACTCTGTGACATCGCACTCCTCAACGATTATTCGCCCTGAAGCAGTGGACAGTTCAAGCTCCTCTGCGGTAACCGAACCAACAGAGATTTTGCCGGAGGCGGTGCTCGTCTCCATGATTTTCGCCTCGCAATCTTCGAGGAATATTTTCCCTGAGGCGGTGGAGAGATCAATCTCCTTCGCCCGAACGGAATTGGCTGATATTCGTCCCGATGCGGTGTTGGCCTTGACGAAATCCGCCTTAGAGTCTTCCAACATTATCGCCCCCGAGGCTGTGGAAAGCTCAAGTTCCTTTGCGGTGAGAGAACTGATCGATACTTCGCCTGATGCCGATTCCGTTTCGATGAAGTCCACGTCGAACCCCTCAAAGAACATGTCTCCGGAGGCGGTGCTGCACTCAATCAAGCGAAGCTCGGCCGATTTGGGCAGGTAAACAGTCCAATGCGTCTCTCCTCTGATGTGTCGGCCGGTGAAGTTCTCTTCGATGGTCAGTTCGCCTTCATCGGCATCCAACTCGGGATCGAGCTGCTCGGGATCGTCAAGATCGTTTATCAATTCGACGATGAGCTTATCCGTTTTACCGGGTGTTATCGTGATGTTACCGCTGACCGTCTCGATGTTGATCGAATGAATGCCTTCGAAGGAGAAGGTCTCGATCCTGTCATCCGCGATAGCGGAGCCGAAGACAAGGGCCGTTACGACCAAGACGAGCAACAGACAATCTTGTACTGGCTTCATGGTTCCTCCAATTTTTTGAGAGTTTACGGTTGGCAGTCGTCGGGTTCCCATTTTTGAGAAGATGTTGGTCAAGCCAGAATCTTGGGTCGAATTTGGTGGCATGTCGCTTATTCTTACGAGAACAACTTGAGAAAGTTTCCTCTGAGGGTTGCTGATGGGTATGGCCGCCTCTCGTTATTTCTTGCCTAAACTGTAACAATCACTATTATATCTGGATGTGTTTTGTATTTTGCAATTCAGAATAGCGCCGGTAGGCAAGCAGATATATGGCACAACGTAAAGTGATCGTGATCGGAGGGGGCGCAGCCGGCTTGATGGCTGCCGGGCAGGCCGCCGAACAGGGGGCCGAGACGCTGCTTTTGGAAAAGATGTACCGCCCGGGACGAAAGCTGCGCATCACCGGCAAGGGACGCTGCAACCTGACCAACGTTGCTCCAGTCTCCAGGTTCATATCGCATTTCGGACCCAACGGGCGTTTCCTTCGCCAGGCCTTTTCCCGTTTTTTCAGCTCTGAGCTGGTGGCCTTTCTCGACAAACTTGGTATTCGAACTGTGACCGAGCGGGGGGGACGGGTTTTTCCAGTCAGCGATCAGGCCCAGGGTATCGTGGACGCGCTGTCAGCCTGGGCCAGGAAATCTGGTGTGACACTGCGGCCGCGATCGTCGGTTGAGGGGCTTTTAGTAGAAGGAAAACGCGTGAATGGAGTTCGGATCGGAAAGGGCTCGACCGATCAGAGCATAGCCGAACGGGTCTTTCGGGCCGATGCGGTTATCGTGGCTACCGGTGGGGCATCTTACCCTATCACCGGCTCGACCGGAGATGGCTATCGCCTAGCCAAATCGGCGGGGCATACCGTTGTGCCGATTCGACCGGCGCTGGTTCCCTTGGAAACGGCCGGGGAGACGGCTCCCAGGCTGCAGGGCCTGAGTTTGCGTAATGTGACCATCAAGGTGTTAATCGATGGGAAAAAGCGGGCAGAGGCCTTTGGCGAAATGCTCTTTACCCACTTTGGGCTTTCCGGGCCGATCATCCTTTCCTTAAGCAGGCTGATTGTGGATGCGCTGCGTTTGCACCAGAGAGTCATCCTTTCCATTGATCTAAAACCGGCTCTCGACCAGCGCAAGCTGAATGAGCGTCTTCTTCGTGACCTTGAGGCGCATGGCAAACAGAAGTTTCGCACGCTGCTTAAAGAGTTGCTGCCGGCAAAACTTATTCCGGTCTGTATAGATCTGACAGGTATCCCACCCGACAAGGTGGGGCACCAGATCACGGCAGAGGAGCGCAAAGGGCTGCGACTCTGGTTGAAGGATTTTCGCTTGGAGGTGACCGGGTACCGTCCTTTCACCGACGCGATCATCACCGCCGGCGGAGTGGATACGAAGGAGGTTGACCCGCGCACCATGGCTTCCCGACTGGTTGAGGGCCTCTATTTCGCCGGGGAAGTGCTCGACATAGATGCCGACACCGGAGGTTATAACCTACAGGCTGCATTTTCTACCGGTTGGGTTGCCGGTCGGTCAGCGGCGCGATAAGTGGATGGCCATTTACAGGGATCAGATCAGACCAGCCACATGACGGAGCAAGAAAGAACTTGACCTCGGGGTCGGAGTTGTCTATGTTAGCCGAGAATGACCGGGGTTCTGCGACGTTCTCTGAGATAATTCGAGATGAGGGGTGTTCGTCACCTCTCTTGAAAACCAGCTAACCAGGAGGTAGTGATGAGACTGCACTGGCGGAGAATTCTGATGGTACTTGTGGCGGTAGGGATGATTGGAGCGGCCATCTCGACACAAGCGGGAATACTGGACAAGGCCAAGAAGAAAGCCAAGGACAAGGCAGAAGAGAAAGCCGACAAGGAAGTGGATAAGGCCTTAGAGGGCAAGGAGGAGGAGAAGGAGGAGGCACAGACTCAAGAGGGTGATCAACCCGAGCAGGCAGGCGAAGGCACTGCCGTGGCCGAAGACATGACCCTCTACACCAAGTACGATTTCGTCCCGGGCGACAAAGTGATCTTTTATGATGACATGAAAGATGATGAGGAGGGCGAATTTCCCTATCGCTGGAATCTGGATAAGGGCGTTTACGAAGTCGTGCGGCTGGGTAAGGGGTTCTGGATCATGGCTAGCGATAACGGCTCCATCCGCCCCAAAATGCCGGATGCCCCGCTCCCGCCTATGTATACCGTTGAGTTGGAGTTCTATAACAACGGTCCAGAGTACACCGGCAACTACTTTTATATCTACTGGGTGAATGATAAGGGGAAGAACGTCGGTGAATTCGGGATCTCCAGCCAAACAAGTACCTGGCTGTCCATCAAGGGTAAGAGTCTGGCCGGCAAGAGCCTGGTCAACGCCCTCACGAAGGGCATTCACACCATGCGCATAATGGCCACCAAGAGCACGATCAAGTGCTTCATCGACCAGGAGCGGGTCGCCAATGTTCCGAAAGTAGACGGTTTCAATCCGGTGGGCTTCCGTCTGCATCACCGCCCATACCGTGATGCCGACAATCCGACCCTGTTCAGGGGCCTCCGTTTCGCCGAAGGTGGCAAGAGCATGCGGGAGCAGTTGGACGAAACCGGAAAGATCGTAACGCACGGGATTCTGTTTGACGTCGACTCCCACAGGATAAAAGGGGAGTCCTACAAGACGCTTAAAGAGATCGGCCAGCTTTTGCAGGATGATGCCGAGCTTCGTTTGTCAATCGAGGGACACACCGACAGCGATGGTTCGGATGAGCACAACTTAACGTTATCACAGAACCGGGCCAATTCCGTACGCGACTATCTTATCTCCACCTACAGCATCGACGCAGGTCGGCTGGAGGCAAAGGGCTGGGGAGAGTCTAAGCCGATCGATACCAACGATACCGCGGAAGGAAAAGCAAACAATCGCCGGGTTGAATTAGTCAAGCTGTGATGGGTAAGAATCTGCATCGATCTTTACCGGAAAAGAAGCCCGGTTCATTTCGCGAGTACAGTTTGGGTGTGAATTCTTGTCTTGGCAGCTGCAGGCTTTAGCCTGCGAGAAGATTGAGATCATAGGGGAACCCTGCCCGTAGTTCGGCGCGCCCAGCGGTCAATGTGGACTTCCCGAACAGACTAATCCACCAAGCTCTTCCACCATTGCTTTGACTGTCGTTCCGCCGAGCGCATTTCTCGTGATCACTATCACGCAGGAACACTCCGGTTAGGGAGAAGTATGAAGAAAAGCGTGAATCGTTTGTACAAAGATCTTGCTTGGCTCTGGCCGATATGGGAGGACGTTGAGGTTTACAGGGAAGAGAGCGAGCTTTTTGCCAGGCTGATAAGAAAACATGCCAAGATCAAAGTCCGCACTTTGCTGGACATGGGATGCGGTGGCGGCAAGAATACATTTCATCTTAAGCGGCATTTTGCAGTGACAGGGATCGACATCAGCAAGCCCATGCTTGCCAACGCCAGGAAGCTGAATCCGGAATGCAAGTTCCGTTCGGCAGATATGCGAGATTTCGACCTGAAGCGACAGTTCGACTCGGTCTTCTTAAATAATGCCATAATCTACATGACAACGAAAAGAGATCTGCTGAGAGTATTTCGGGCGGCGCATCGACATCTAAGACCCGGGGGCGTAATGATCACTTATCCTGACGAGTGCAAGGGGAGATTTGAGCAAAACGAGACCACCATCTGGACAGCTAAAACGGACGATATGGACATAACCTTCATCGAAAACCAGTATGACCCGAATCCGAAGGACAATACTTTCGAGAAAAGCTTAGTCTACTTGATTCGCAAGAAAGGGAAGTTGAGAATAGAGCACGATTCTCACGTGTGCGGTCTTTTTGAGTTAGAGGCGTGGAGAAAGCTATTAGTGAAAGCGGGATTTCGGTTCCGCGAGAAAAAGGCAGGGGTGGCTGCCAATGATCATCCGGTGTTTTCGTGTGTTAAGCCGAACGGGAAGAAGATCAAGAGACATCGCTAGACCACCGCAATAGACCGAGGGGAGGCTGTCTCTTCGGGTAATAGTCTGTTCACGCCTGATTCGAAATAGCGAGGGAGTGAATCATGCAGATCAATCAGAAGGTGCTTTTCGTCGATGCCGGAACGTCTTTTTACCGAGTCCAACGGTTTCCAGTGGGCAGCGACTTCTTTGGCCCGGTTGACCTGGGACTTCATCTTGCCGGGAAGCACAACTCCTTAAACGTCGGAGCGGGGCTTCTTGCCGGATCCATATTCCCGGGGTCAAACCGCCTTATCTTCACCGGGTTCTCGCCCTGCTGGGGCGGTTTTTATATTTCCTCGATGGGGGGAGCTGCGTTGGTCTTCGACAACCTGGGAATCAACATGCTCTCAGTAGTAGGCAGAGCACCAAACCCTTCCATTCTTTATCTCAACAGAACCGGCGGTGAGGAAATCGAGGTGAGAATTGTCCCGGTGGATTTACACAAGGTGTGGAAGGAAGGGCGCGGAGGTATCTATTCTCTGATGGATCATGTCCTTCAACGCTTTGGTGGATCCTATTCCAACGAGCCACGAATACTTGCCGTCGGCCCTGCCGCGGAGTCCACGGATTTCGGTGCTATAGGCTCCGTTCCGATTCGACAGGGGAAACTGACTCAGGTCGACACCTGGGCGGGACGGGGAGGATTTGGCAGCAAGTTGCTTAAAGAACACGGGATTGTCGCCATAATCTACGGAGGGACTTATGTTGATCAGGACTTCCGTGACCGGAAGGTGGCAGACGGATGGTTCGAGGATAAGTACGAAAAAAAGCTCGCTGCCAAGGACCTGGATGCAACCACCAAATATCGCTACGATCCAAAGTTCAACACCGGGGGGACCTTTGGAGTCAACTTCGCAACGCTGGCCGGCCGGATGATTTCTTTCAACTATAAAAGCATATACATGGAAGAAGATGAAAGGCTGGACATTCACGATAAATTCATTGTCAACCATTATCTGAAGCAGTTCAACGAGGAGACAATAGAGACCAGGCAGCAGAAAAACTGCGGCGAGCCCTGTGCCGCCCTGTGCAAAAAGATGCGGGGTGAGTTCAAAAAAGATTATGAGCCTTACCAGACTATGGGACCTCTTGTCGGTGTTTTTGACCAGCGGGCCGCGGAGAAACTTGTTCATCATGCGGACACCTACGGATTCGATGCCATCTCAATCGGCGGCGTCGTCTCCTGGCTGATGGAATGCATGTCAGAGGGGCTTCTGAAGCCGGAGGAACTCGGCGTCAGAGGAGATCCGGTGTTCTCTCACCAGGGATTCAATGTCGTCTCGGACTCCATGCATAACGCTGAAATTGGTGTGGCCCTGCTCGACTCCATCATCGAGAAGCGCGGAATCCTTGACCTCGGGGAAGGCGCACGAAAATTGGCCCGCAGATTGTCAAGGGAAAAAGGCAAAGCTGTATTGGATAAGTTCGTCTACACTGCGTTTGCCCGCAAGGGCTGGATGGTTCCCAACCAGTATTGGACCCCGGGGGTACTTTCACCTATGGCTATCATGGGCAAATACTACATGCATTACGGAAGTGAATTCTTTCCGCCGCGGGAACTGGGCCGGAAGAATGCAGAGCGAATGAAAAAGGAACTGATACTGGATAATCTGGGCATGTGTCGTTTCCACCGGGGGTGGGCGGAAGAGATGCTGTCGGAAATCGTTGAATCTCTTTACGGCATGAAGACGAAGTTCCTTAACCAGATCTCCATCACCGCCAGCCGGATAAACAGCCGGAATTCCTCTATCTTCTGGGAAGGCGCGAGAAACATTGACTTTGTGCACACATTCCTAAAAAGAAAACGAGACGTGGAAAGCGTAAAAGATGTAGACCTGGACACATGGATAGATCACTTCGAGAAGGACAGGGGAGAGGCTGCCTTGAGCTTCTGGTATGAGATGCACAAGGGCATACAGGAGTCGCTGCGGGAGTTCTGAGGCTCCAATGTCCGCTACCAACCCTGAAGCCGGGCAAAGCATGTTTCCCGGTTCTGGCAGGTCTTGCACCTTCGGGCACGTGACCTGACAGTCCTATCTGTCCCGCATTTACTCCGAGCAAGCCAAGAAATCTGTTGACAAAGCCTTGCCCTTCTTGTACACTAACTAAGACTTCTCGGCACAATAAGGTCGCATTGGTACCATATCTCTTTATGAAAATACTCGCGAAACCAAACCCTTGAACAGGAGGTTTCAGTATGGTGTTACAAGCCAGAGCGGTCTGCCTTACGGTTCTTCTCCTGGTGATGTTTTGCCTGGCTCAGCCCGTCTTCGCCGATCAGGCATCCCGGATAGAGCTTGCCGACGGCACTGCGTACGAGAACGTCACGTTCACCGTGGACAAACTGTACCAGGTCGTGACCATTCAGGTCGGCGACTGGAAGCACAAGGTTGATTTTGGCGATATCGCTCGAATCGTGGACGAGGGCGGAGAAGATATTACCGCAAAAGTCCTGGGCGATCAGTACAAGCCGGTGGAGAGGAAACGAGAGGGCGAATGGTTGTCAAAAGAAGATCCGAAGTATAAGGTCCATCAAAAGCGCCCGTTCGATTTTGTAATCCGCGCTGGAGGAAACTACAGTTTTCCCATGGGTGACTACTACGAAGACATCAAGTCAGGGATCGGTTATGGTTTCGACGCCGTCGTCACCGTGACAAAGAATGTGGCGATCAGAGGCTCGATTTCCAGGGCAGGCTTGAGGGAGGATTTGAAAGAGATATTCCCCGGCGCTATCGTCGTGGATGACGACCTCAGCTTCAATGTCTGGCGCTACGCAATATGCGGCCAGTACTACCAATGGCCGGATTGGAAAACTGGCGGCAGAATATTGTATTACGGTTCTGCAGGCCTGGGCGTAATCAGCCACAAGATGACAGGCTCCGCGACGGTGCTGGCACCGGCACCTGATACGGGGGATGTCTGGCTTCTTTACGGCACCGGGGAGACCGAAAACAAATTCATGCTGACTTACGGCGCTGGTCTCGTCACTATGATCTCGGAGAAATTAGGCATAGAATTCGGCATCACGTTCGACATGATCATCGTCGGCAGCTCCGACGGCCGATTGGTCACTGGCTACGATGAATCGAAATACGCCAACATCTTTGACCTGAAGCTCGGATTAGTGGGCCTCTTCTGATGAATCGAAGAAGTCGTACCTGTTAACTGACTGAGGAGGGAAACCATGAAAAGAGTAGCGATTGTCCTTTTGGCACTTGTGCTATTCGGCATGCTGATCGTCTGCGGGTGCGCCACATACAAGATCACGCACGAGCTTGACCGGCCAATCGACAAGACCGCTTTCTGTGAAGTGGGAGAGATTGCGGACGAGTTACCGGCCGGTTTCGGCGAAGAGGATAAGCCGACCTTCGAGCAGATTGACGAATTCAGACGTCATCTGAGAAACGCGCTCGAAGAAAAACTGATTTTTCCAGCCGTTCAACTTCAGAACCCCGAGGCTGAGTATGTGGTGAACGGCGGCATCCGTGACTTCAAGAGGGGGAGTGGAGTACTTCGCTTCTTCGGTTTGTTCGGTGCGGGCAATGCAAGAGTGATGGTGGCGCTGAGATTGGAGGATCGCAGCACCGGCGAGACTCTGTTCGCCGGCAATTTCAGGAAGGAAGTGACAAGCTACGCAGAAAAAGGCGATGTCATGTTCGAGCGGGTAGCCAAAGACTTTGCCAAGGCACTGGAGAAGCAGATTAGATCGACAAAGGCGAAGTTGGAGAAGAAGAAGTAAGGTTCGTCATTCTGTCAGGTTACACTCATGGCAAGCCATGAGCAAGACCTGACACAACAGAGAACTCATCCCCCGGCCCCTTCTTTTGCGAAGAGAAGGGGAGAAGTCCCTCTCTTTCTAAGAGAGGGATTTAGGGTGAGTTCATCCGCTTGTTCTGCCCACAGGTTTCGAACTCATCCCCCGGCCCCTTCTCCCCGCCTGTGGCGGGATCTTCGACTTACCAAGAGAAGGGGAGCAAAAGTCCCTCTCTTTTTAAGAGAGGGATTTAGGGAGAGTTCATCCGCTTGTTCTACTCACAGGTTTCGAACTCATCTCCCGACCCCTTCTCCCCGCCTGTGGCGGGATCTTCGACTTACCAAGAGAAGGGGGGCAAAAGTCCCACTCTTCTTGAGAGGGGGATTCAGGGTGAGTTTCTTTTCTGTCACGGTCTAACCATCAATCAACCAGTTTCGTCTCCGGAACTTCCTCCTTCTTTTCCGGCAAACGGAACTGATCAGGTCGTGATTTCACAACCTTCCTCAGCCAGGTTTCGGAATACCCTTTCTCCTCTGCCCGGCCCTTTTCGTTCTTCACGTACCCGTCGTGGTATTTGGTTATTAAATGTTCTCCCAGCTCCTTCCATCGACTGACCACCTTTTCGGCGTGAGTAACGGAGTAATGGGTCAGGTAACGAGTCAGAAGATCCGGATCGGAATTGTAGATTTCAACCGCTGTTTTCTCCACGAGGGGCTGCAGAGCCAGGAAGGTCTCCTCGATCTCGCTCTGTACCGCCTGGATTTCAGGCAGCATATAGGAGTATTTTAGATTTGCGAAATTGGCCACGAAGTTGAACACCCACCAGGCCGAATCCCAGGAGAACTTCTTTATGCTGCCGACGGTGAACGACTTGGGCACGGTATCGATGCCGCAGTACAACGGTATGTAGCAGGAGGTGTAGGTATCGTCGAGGCCATACCAGAGAAGGCCTCCGATGGGATCAGGAAGCCAGGAGCGTGACTGCGAGACGAATGAGAATCCGGTCTGCTGGGTGGAGATGGGGCGCTCCCAGGCGTATTCAGCGCTGTCCACCATCCAGTGCATGGGCCGCCAGCGGTTGGGAGTGCCGTATGGCCCGGCATCGATCCCTTTGGTCATGTCATAATCGGTTCCTTCGTAGTGGTCACGCATGAGGGAGAAGACATCGGCTACTGATAGCTTCTTGTCAGGTTTAATCCACAGCGGGTAAGGCCCAGCCCCCTCAACGGCGCGATGGTACTCAGGGGAGAATTTCTTCGACGGCGCGGCGCGGCGGAATATGCTCCAGACCCGCGAATCGGCGTAGCGCTGGTTCTTGGGGGTGGATGGACAGTAGGCTTCACAGAACCGGAACGGCTCGCCTGAGTTGGGATCGTAATATCCCTTTTCTACGGCGAAGGAAATCACATTCTCGGAATACAGACAATTCTCTGAATCGTCCAGTGGAAACTTGCCGATCCGCGCCTTGTTGGCATGGCAGGATATGTATCCGTCGGGAACCTTGACTGCCACCCATATGGCTCCGTCTCCCGCCGGACCGGGACCTATCATCTCCAGTATCCAGGTCTCTTTTGTGTCAGCTATGGAGAAGGACTCGCCGGTTGACCGGTAACCGTATTCAGCGACCAGATCGGTCATTATCTTGATAGCCTCCCGGGCGGTCTTTGCCCGCCTGAGCGCCAGCTCCATTAAGTCCCAGTAGTGCAAAAGGCCGGTCGAATCCTGAAGTTCCTCTCGCCCGTCGAAAGTCGTTTCGCTGATGGTTAGCTGATGCTCGTTCATCATGCCGACGACAGCATAGGTGTGCCGGACCTGCTTTATCCTGCCCCGAACCTTCCCGGACCATTCAGTGATCTCAAGCGAATCACCCGGCTCGTGATCCGCTGCCGGAATGTACTCAAGATGGGGATGGAACTCTCCGTCGCAGGTATAGGTGATCATCACCGAACCATCCTCCGAGGCTCCTTTGGTCACCAACAGGTTGGTGCAACCGTCGACCTGCGGGTGCATCAGAAGGACGCTGAGAGACATAAGTAGCACCACAACC
>JBARPX010000193.1:0-8801 GCA_049643405.1 Candidatus Zixiibacteriota bacterium | reverse complement strand
TGATGGCCACCTTTGGCAGATACGGTTTCAACAAGTCCCATTCGGCCGGATACGCATACTTAGCCTATCAGACCGCCTATCTCAAGGCTCATTATCCGGTACAGTTCATGGCTGCCAGCATGACTTCGGAGACCGGCAACACCGACCGGGTGGTGACGCTGATGGAGGAATGCAAGAGGATGGGAATCGAGGTTCTGCCGCCGGACGTCAACCAGAGCGTGGGGAAGTTTAAGGTGGTGGGAAAGCAGATACGATTCGGACTGGAAGCGGTAAAGAACGTGGGGCGTGGCGCCATTGAGGCCGTCGTAGAATCCAGGGAAAGGGCGGGTAAGTTCGACAGTATCTTCCAGTTCTGCGCCGAGGTAGATATGGGCGCGGTGAACAGGCGGGTGATAGAAAGTCTAATCCAGGCCGGGGCATTCGATTCGGTCTCCAAGCACAGGGCCCAGTTGATGGCATCCGTGGACGTGGCCACCAGCTATGGCCAGAACCTGCAGGAGGAGAAGAAGCGGGGACAAACCTCGCTGTTCGATCTTACCGGCGAGACAAAAACAGCTTCCATCCCCAGGGTGCCCGAGGTTCCGGAATGGCCCATAAGCGAGATTCTCTCCAAGGAAAAGGAGATGCTCGGGTTCTACGCCTCCGGGCATCCGCTGACCAAATACCATGACGAATTGGACGTCTTCGTCACCAGAAACACTCAGACCATAGGGGAGGCCAAGGATGGGGAGGAGCTTTACATCGGCGGAGTCATCACCAACGTGAAGACCAACATCGACCGGAAGAAGAAACAGATGGCTTTTATCACCTTGGAGGATTTCACCGGCACGGTGGAGGTGGTGATCTTCTCCGATTGTTATGAGAAGAACCGCCGGGTGATAAGGGCAGACTCGATGATCTTGGTCAGGGGAAGAGCATCCACCAAGGAGGGAGAAAAAGCCAAGGTGGTCGCATCGGATATCATGGGCTTAAGCAAGGTTTATCAGAAGATGAGGCCCCCCATGCATGTCCTTCTCCTCTCCTCCGGAGCCAGCCCGGATATCATCACCGAGTTGAAAGGGATTCTCTCCGACCATCCGGGAAAATCCCCGGTGATCCTGCACGTGAGAACCAACGACGAAGAGTTGAAGATGAGGCTCAAGAACACCGAGGTGGAGGTCTCTAAAGACCTCCTGGCGAAACTGAAGTGCCTCTGCGGGGACAAAAACGTTTACGTGAATCGCATTTGAGAGGATGTTTTTCGGAGTGCGAAAGCTTGCTTTCGCGGTTTTTGGAATCTAGGACTGAACCGTTGCTAAGCGCAAGAATCAGTGTGAACATCATTACTTCGTCCCGCCATCGGCGGGACGAAGTAATCCCTCTTTGTTGGTTCGGGGTGCCCTTCAGGGTGTCCTTCGATCCCGAAGATCTCAGGATCGAGGGAAATCCCTTCAGGATGAACCCTCACCCCGAACCTCTGATGCGTTGACCTTAGGATTTGTCGTGAACGAGGAGGGGCAACGGAAATGCCGACGCCAGGTGGGTCCGGGAACCCCTATTCGGGCATCATCGAATATGCCAGATCGTAGACTTCACAAAAGGCTGTGGCAAATGGCTTTTAGCTGTTGCGGTTATCCCCCTGTTCCTGTGGATAAACAGATGGATGAGTATTCTCAAAAGTTGCCCGGTATGAAACACCGCGAAAAAGATCACGATCCGCTGAGAGCAGGTGACTATGAGGACCCTGAACCAGACAAAGACAAATGGAGGATTGTCTATCGGTTCTATCACCTAGCCGTAGATTGGTGGTGGACACACGTACCAAAGGACGAACGCCCGGAGTGGAAAAAGAGAATTCAGAATGGAACTTATCCTTGTGAAATAGACAAATACTTTTGGCAAATAATAGAAGCGATCGCAACGAATCCATTGAGCATATATCAGATGCTACCCTGGGAATGCGAGCCTTTGCCTCCTGGATGGAAAGAGCACATTAGACGTGACTATGCAAAATGATATTTCCCTCGGTTGGTAACGGACACCTTGTCCGTTACCATGCAGAATGTCATTGCGAGTCCCGCCCCAGGCGGGCTGAAGCAATCTCAAAAGAGAGATTGCCGCGTCGTCCCCCGCCTCTGGCGGGGTGACTCCTCGCAATGACGATACGAGAGCGCACATCGCTCTCAAATCGTAGGGACAGTCCAACTGGCTGTCCTTTTTAATGTCTTATCTGGATCACCCTCTCCCGTCTGCACACCCCTAAAGGGAGAGCGGACTCGGTTTTTCCCTCCCTTGATGGTTCGACAAGCTCACCACAAGTGGGAGGGAATAAAAGCGAGGGTGAAAGGAATTTGGATAGGGACCCCGCCATGGCGGGATTTCGCAAGCTCAACAAGCCCCGAACCGGATGGTTTGGGGCAAGCCCTGTCCCTACGTCGTTAGCGTGCTGCCGGTTTTCCCTTGACTAATCGCGAAATTGTGTTAGGTTGTAGGAGTGGGAAAAGGGTTGCGACGCGGACAAGCGCAGACCCTGTTCCAACCCGCAAATCAGAAGGCCTAATTCTGGCTGAAGGAGTCACCAATGAAAAGGGTAAAGATTTTCCCCTGTGCCTTTCTTTTTCTCGCTCTATTCTTTCTTTTGTTCGGCTCTGCAGTTCCCAAGGATAAAGTTGACGAAGAGATAGAGGTGATCCAGAAGATGATCGATGAGAAAGGATATAACTGGACCGCGGGCAGAACTTCAGTGATGGAGCTTTCCGAAGCAGAAAGGCAGAATCTCTACGGTTTGGAGATACCGGAATGGTACGATGAGTGGTTTGAGAGCACCAAGAAGTTGACCGCCCCTCCGGACGCTTCCTTTCCTCCGGCCTTCGACTGGCGCGATTCGGCCGGCGTCACCCCGGCCAGAAACCAGAAGAACTGCGGGAGCTGCTGGGCCTTCGGCGCCCTGGGAGCCCTGGAGGCTATGACTAAAATCTACGGGGGGACGGAACTGGATCTTTCCGAGCAGCAGATTCTCTCCTGCAAAAGCTACGGCTGGGGTTGTGACGGCGGCTGGATGAGCTATTGCTACGAGTTGTTCTTAGAATATGGCTCTATCAGCGAGCAGGACATGCCCTACCACGCCAACGATACCGATCCCTGCATACAGGAATCCTGTGAGGTACTGGCAAAGATCACCGGGTGGACTCCGGTAGCCAATGACGTGAACTCGATTAAAACTGCTCTTATGACCGGGCCGGTATCCTGTGCCATGACCGCTTACGACGATTTTAGTTCCTACAGTGGAGGTTGCTACGAACACGAGAATACTGAGCCATGTAATCACGCCGTCTTGATCGTGGGCTGGGACGATACCATGTGCGATGGCGAGGGCGCCTGGATCGTGAAGAACAGCTGGGGCCAAAGCTGGGGTATAAACGGCTTTTTCTACATAAAGTACAATAGCTGTTTGATCGGCTATGCCACGGATCTGATTTACTACACCCCTCCCGGTCCGTACGTCACCCTGGAGGACTTGACCGTGGATGACGCTGTTGGAGGCGATGGAGACGGCAGAGCCGAACCGGAAGAAACCGTGGATCTATACCTGACCTTCTCCAACATCTGGGTTCCGCTGATCGGAGCCACACTCACCGCCCTGCCTGACACAGACGGCTTGGTTATGACGACGGATCAGGCCTATTTGGGTGACGTTCTGGCGCCAGATACGGTGGTCAACTTTACGGCGCCGATCCAATTTTGGGTTCCCGCCGATTTCCCCTCCACAAGGGTAGCCTTCACGTTCGAGATCACCGGAAATGGAGGGGAATACAGCAAGAGTTGGACCAGGGAGGTCTGGATAGGTCGCTCCACCATCCTTCTGGTTGACGACGACGAAGGCGCAACCGTGGAGAGCTATTATTGCGAGGCAGTGGATGCAGTGGGTCCTCTGTATGACGTGTGGGATAAGAGCAGCCCGGTGAACAAATCCTACAACTTCTCCGATTACGATGCGGTAATCTGGTTTACCGGGGATCACAGAGAGTCGGTCTTCTCGGATGACGATATCCTGACTTTAACAGACTACCTGGATAACGGCGGCAGGCTCTTCTTAACCAGTCAGGATGCGGCGGAGGCATTGTCCGGCTCGCCCAATCCGCAGCATAACCTCTTTTTGCAGGACTATCTGCACGCCGGCTACGCTGGAAGCTGCAGCAGGCTTCTGATCGCCGAGGGTCCCGGGGACGAAGTGGGAGACGATTTGTGGGTTTGGCCGGGAAGCACTCCCGGAGCCAACAATCAAAGCTCCAAGGATGCCCTATCACCCGATCCGGAGGCGGACGCGGTTCTGTTCTATGCCAACGCCGGGTTTACCCCCACCGATTCGATTGCCGCCATAAAGTTTAAGGGCGACTATAAGCTGGTTTTCTTCGGGTTCGGCTTCGAGGCGATAAACTCAAGCGGCATCTATATGCATGGGCACTACGTGAGCAAGCCGGAAGTAGTGATGCAGAGGATTCTGG
Organism: Candidatus Zixiibacteriota bacterium; assembly: GCA_049643405.1. Lineage (GTDB taxonomy): Bacteria > Zixibacteria > MSB-5A5 > MSB-5A5 > SM1-73 > SM23-73-3. The sequence continues at coordinate 4,317 of JBARPX010000193.1, read as the reverse complement.
ATTGGCTGAACACGCCCTGGATCTATGTGTACGGGGATGCGAATTTCGACCAGACGGTGGACGTGGGAGACGTGGTTTATCTGACCAATTATCTTTACAAGGGTGGATCAGCGCCTGTGCCTCCGGCCGCCGGGGATGCCAACGGCGATTGCACAATCGACGTGGGAGACGTGGTTTACCTGGTGAACTATCTGTTCAAGGGAGGCCCGCCTCCTGTGGAGGGCTGCGCATAAACCCGAAAACAGCTAATCGAACAATCATCACATACGGTAAAGAAGTTGAGGAAGGCTGGTGCCTTCCTCAACTTTTGTCTACTCCACGATAACCTACTATCACCGGTCTTGCCTTCTGGAGCTTTTCATGAAATAACCAGAACCTAACTTAAGTTAGGTTCTGGTCCCGACCCTCCGATGCCGCCGGGCTTCCACCAGATCGGACAGGGTTTGTACCCCTGTCCGCCCATACGCCCTCCAGGCCTGCACGGACGTGCCCGTCTGACCGTAGAAGGGGGCGGGGGTTCAATCCTTCATGTCAAGTCTTCAGGACAAGCCCCCGCCCCAACAGCACGGTTCGGGTTCCAACCTTCTGGTTCCGCTCTGATTCTATCCGCTTATGGAGAGAGCACCCCCGTCCCAAAACCCAAATGCATAATCACAAATAGACGTTATATTGGGCACAGAAGGTAGGAAAGGCTCAAGTTTAGCTTTCTTTATCTTATGAAGCTTCTACAAAAACAAGAAGTCAGTTTATTAACCATAGCGCTGAACTCCTTTGCCCTCTTCTTCGGGTTCACCGTCTGGCGGGTGATATTCAACAATTTCGCCAAAGAGGTCTTTGACGTTACCCCCACCCAGATAGGAATCATCCAATCGGTTCGGGAGATTCCCGGGCTTTTGGGATTTGCCGTGGGAGCTTTGGCTCTCTACATAGCCGAGGTCAGGATCGCCACCTTAAGCATCGTGCTCACCGGCGCAGGGTTGGTATTGGTGGGACATTCCGATTCCGTTTTCATGCTGGGCGTAGGCACGCTGGTGATGAGCGTGGGATTCCACGGCTTCATCTCCTCCAACCAGGCGCTTCTGCTTCACTTCATCAAGACCAGGGAATCGGGAAAGGCACAGGGGAAGATAGCGAGCACGGAATCCATGGCCGGAGTCGTCGCCACAGCCTGCGTTCTGGCAGCCACCTTCTTTTTCGGCTACCGCGATACATTGACAGTTTTTGGGGCTGTGGTCATCCTGGTGGGAATCTACTTCACCTTTACGCTCAAATCCAACCGGGCAAAGGAAGAGGAAAGAAAGGTTACCCTGAAGAAGAGGTACTCTCTTTACTATTTTTTGAGTTTCTTAAGAGGTTGCCGCCGACACATCTTCACCACCTTCGCCATATTCCTTTTAGTCGCCAATCACCAGATATCCATCTCCACAGCGGCGCTACTTTTCTTCGTCTCCAACGTGGTTAACATTTACACATACCGTCGGATAGGAGTATTGGTGGAGAAGTGGGGGGAGCGAACCGTGCTGGTGGGAAGCTCCTTCTTCTTGATCTTCATCTTCACGGGCTACGCGTACATCCCCTGGTTGCCGCTCTTGGCCGTCTTCTACGTGCTGGATAATATCCTTTTCGGTTCGTCCATTGCACTTCATTCTTATATCAGGAAGATCTCGGACAAGGCGGATCTGACCAGCTGCATATCCTTCAGCGTTACGGTGAATCACATCTCGGCGGTGATCCTGCCCATACTCGGCGGCGTGATATGGGAGCTTTTGGGATTTAAAGCCACCTTTCTTTTCGGAGCGGCCATCGTCTTCATCGATATGCTTTTTTCCTTGAGGATAAGAACCCTACAGGCTCCTTAGGAAAGTGCTTGGAGAAAGAATCTGGGGTGTTCACCTTTGAAAAGGTGTTTTTGGAGTGCGAAAGCTTGCTTTCGCGGTCTCAAAGACGCTGGCGTTCCCATCTCGCGAACCTGTGAGCCCCGGTGAGAATCGCACTCCGTGGAAGGCGGGATATCCTCCGAAAAACAACTCCGTTCTTCTGCTCTCTCAGTCTTCTGCCCGGGCGTCGTCCGGTCGTACGCCCTTTAGACTCGTCCTGTTCAGAACTCAGCTTTGATGGCCGGCTCGGCCCGAGCCTCCTCTTTGGCCGTCTCTTCAAATGCGGGAAACTTCATAACGAATAGCGTGTAAGTGCCCTCATCGCTGTAAACCTCAACGCTGCCGCCGTGCTCCTTAACCGTCTCGCCAACCCACAACAGCCCCAGACCCAGTCCGTCTCTTTTGGTGGTGAAACGCTCTTTAAACACCTTAGAGAGATCGGATGCGCGTATGCCCGTTCCGTTATCCGAGATCTGAACCTGCATTTCTTGCTCCTGGTTTATCCCGCTCACCTCTATGGTGATGGTCTTTATCCCATCCGGGGCCTGATGTAAAGCATGGGCTGCATTCTCCAGAATGGCATAGAGCATCTGCCGCATTTGACATTTGTCTCCGCTGACCTTTGGCGCGGCATCATGAAAATGGGTGGCGAAGATGACATCGCGAAACCTCTCCTGCGATTTCAGCAGAAGCAACTCTTCCTGGATGAGATTCACCAGGTCCAGCGGCTCTTTGCGTGCCGGAGGCGCCGGCGAAGCGGTCAAACCCGAGACCAAACTTCTCATATTCTGCAGGGCGGTCCTGATAATGCTCATGGTCCTGGCTGACCTGCCCAGGCTGACCTCGTCCAATTCCAGCGGCAGGGTCTCAAAAGCAACGGAGAGTTTCTTGATTTCCGTGATCATGATATTGGCAATCTGTTCGGCGGTTGTCCGCCTAAAGGCTAATCTTTCCTGCATTCTCTCATCTTCTTCCCGGCTCTTATTCTGAGTCACGTTTTTTATTAAGTAGAGTTTTCCGCCGCCCGTTCCCTGTTCGTCACGCAATCCGGTAATGGTGACAGAGGAGAGGAACTGCTCGCCGTTCTTTTTCCCGGCTATAATCTCCCCTTCCCACATGCCTTTTCGCTGCAGTTCCTCTAGAATCCCTTCGGCAAGAAAAGACCAGAAGTTATTAGCCCACAGCATGTTAAGAGGCTTGCCCATCACCTCTTCGCTGCTGTAACCGAATTCCTCTTCCGCCGCTTTGCTGAACAACGATATGAGATCGTCCTCTCCGGTGCAGATTAGAGGATAAGGGACAGAGGAAAGCAACCGTTTTGAGAGGTTTTCTTTCTCTTCTGTGGGTACTTGAGATTCTTCTGAGGATTCCTGGCTTCCTGTCGCGCCCACCTTCTCTTGTAAGGAACGGTATGTCTGATGAAGCTGTTCGTTCTTCTCCTTGAGCTCGTCGATTAGTCGAAGATCGGATTGCTTTATTCGCGAACTTAAGACCTTGACGATCTGATATGCGATCAAAGGGTGATTGTTCAGGATGGTCAGAAAATTCGACCTGGAAAGTTGAAATACCTTGGTCGCTTTGGTTGCTTGGGCGGTTGCAGGACGGGGAGATTCGTCAAGAAAGCCTGATTCGCCGAAGATGTCTCCTTCTCTCCTCAAAGTGCGACTCTTCTCCTCCTCTCTCTCCTTTGCAGCCCGGCTGATCTTTACCGCCCCTTCCTTGATGACGAAGAGGGTATCCCCCAGCGTTCCCTCCTTGAAGAGAGTCTTGTCAGAGGAATAGGTTTTTTCCTTGAAAAAACCACAGATCTTTTTCAGGCTGGCGGAATCGAATGTTGAGAAGATCGGCGTCTTGCGCAACAGCTTGATTATCTCGGCAGACATATTTCCCCCCTTGTGGTTTAGCGTAATCTGTCCCCTTCTCTATATCGTCAACCAGCAAGCAGGCTGTAAGTTTTTTCTGACAGCTCCCGGAGCCATCGATGGAGGCCTGTGTCATTCTGAGTCCCGCTTCGGGCGGGACGAAGAATCTCAGGCCAGGGGTTCCGCGCCGATCTGGAGATGCTTCGCTCCGCTCAGCATGACAGGGCTGGCTTTCACTCAGGGTTTGAGGATTTTCCTTACGATGAACGTTCTGTCATAGAAAAAGCGGACAGAGATTAACCTGTCCGCTTGCCGTTTCCGTCAATTGTCGCCGTCAACTACATTCTGAGATGGAATTAAAAATGTTAACTTCCTTCGCCTTTTTCCTCTGGTTGATCCGAAGCCTTCTCCTCCATCTCTCTTCTTTCCTCTTCCTCCTCGCTCTCGGTCTTCCTCTCTAAGAGGTTCTCGTCATCCTTCCTCTTTCGCAGGATGAGGTAGGTGATAGTCTGCCCGCTGCTTATTATGGCCAGCCCATAGGAGAGAACCACGAAGATGACCACGATCAAAGACATGCC
>JBARPX010000192.1:0-5194 GCA_049643405.1 Candidatus Zixiibacteriota bacterium | reverse complement strand
GATGATTTCAGAGATGAGGTCATCTCGGACTTCGTGGAAGAGTACATGCGGGGAAGAACACCCAACCCCTGCGTCGTGTGCAACACCAGGATCAAGTGGCAAAGTCTATGGAAAAAGGCAAACTCGTTAGGAGCGAGCTTCATCTCCACCGGACACTACGCCCGGATACGATACGATCAAGACACCAAGAGATTTCTGCTGCTCAAGGGGGTTGATTCAAGCCGCGACCAGTCGTATGCCCTGTGGGGGCTCTCCCAGGAAGATCTGGGGAAAACCCTGTTTCCCCTGGGAGATATGACCAAGAAACAGGTCAGAACCCTGGCAAAGGAGCACAACCTCAAAGTCGCCGAAAGAGAGGAAAGCCAGGAGATCTGCTTTGTGACGGATGATGACTATCCAAGATTTATAAGGGAATGGAAGTATGAAGGAGGTTCAAATTTCAAGGGAGCGATAAGACCGGGCCCGATTTTCGATCTGAAGGGCGAGAAGTTGGGAGAACACAAGGGCATCCCATTTTACACCATCGGGCAGAGAAAGGGACTGGGAATCGCCAGGGGAAGGCCCCTGTATGTGGTGCGGATCGAGCCGGAGGAGAACGCCATTTATGTGGGAGAAAATGAGGAACTTCTCCAATCGTCGTTTGTAGTCAAAGATGTAAACTGGATCGCCTTCAGCGACCTGAGGAAAGAAAGGGAATGCGAAATAAAGATCAGGTATCAGCACGTCCCGCAGAAGGGGACGATTTACCCATTGACGGAAGGCCAGGTTATGGTTAAATTCAATCGACCGGAACGCGCAATCACACCGGGGCAGTCGGCGGTGTTTTATCAGGGGGACGTAGTTTTGGGTGGGGGTGTGATTGAAAGAGTGGTCGAAAGCGAAAACTAGAGAATGCCCACTGCGTGAAAAAGAACGGGTCAGTTTATGCGTCCTCGGGCAGGAACTGTAACGCGAGGAGGGCTACATGGATCGACCAAGATGCAAGAGTTGCGATCATGACACCAGCGCGCCGGACGGCACTTGTAGTGTCAAGCCCGCATCAGACGGTCTGTTACTTCGTTGCGTCGGTGAATGGTCGAAGGCAAAGCATTATTACCTTTCGAGATACATAGCGACCTTCACGACCTCAATGATACGTAAATGGCACGGCCAGCTTTACTATATCGATCTGTTTGCCGGACCCGGCAAGTGTTTAACCCGAGACACGGAAGAAGAAATCGACGGCTCTCCGCTGATCGCCCTGAATGCACCACAGGCTTTTGGTGGCTATTTTTTCACAGATCTAAATCCAGAAGCCTTGGATGCCTTATCGCAAAGATGCAAGGATCATCCCAACTTTGATAAGATCAAGTTTTTCCTCGGTGACTGCAACAGCAAAATCGACGACATAATGAACAACATACCAAAAAGGTCGCTAAGCTTGGCTTTTGCCGATCCAACGGGTCTGCATTTCAGATTCTCTACGCTGGAAAAACTAGCGCAGAGAAAAGTAGATTTGATCATTACCTTCCCGGAAGGACCCATAAAAAGGAATATAAAGAAGTTCAAGACAGAGGAGCACAGCCCACTCGATGATGTGATAGGCGACAAGGGATGGAGGGATTTGAATTCGTGGCGTGAAATTGTCGAATACTACAGAAAAAACCTGAGCTCTTTAGACTACCAGGAGGTCAAACTGGGAGAGGAAATCGGCATTCGAAGCACTGACAAGAAATTACCTTTGTATTTGCTCTTATTCGCCTCCAAACATCCCTTAGGACATAAGTTTTGGCAAGAGATCACCAAAATCGACTATACCGGCCAAAGGAGATTGCTATGATGCATTCTCAGGTCTCGCTTTTCGGTGCTTCAACACGCAAGAAGGCCAAGGTTAAGTATAAGAAATATCGCCTGCTAAACGGAAGGGTGAAGACTCTCTTTCAGCGAGTTAAGGATGGGTCGATCATTACTCGCTTCGATAAGACCCCTTTGCCGCGAAAATCGGCAGATGTCATTTGCCCACACTTTGTAGAACTAAAATGGGCTTACGGGTGTCCTTTTGACTGCTCATGGTGTTATCTGAAGGGGACTTTCCGCTTTAGGCCCGACGGCATCAAACCGGTGGTCAAGGATCTGGAAAAAGTCAAGCTCCACGTGCAGGTTTTCTTGGATGAAGTGAAAGAACCCGAGATTCTAAACACCGGCGAGCTAGCGGACTCCCTTATGGCGGAAAACGGCACAAGAGCATTCTCCCGGTTCATCATCCCGATGTTTGAGTCCCAGAGTAGGCACAAGGTTCTGTTTGTGACGAAGTCAAGTAACGTAAAGAACTTACTGCAGATAAACCCGCATAATCGAGTGATTGTTAGTTTCTCTCTCAATGCTGGACCTGCTGTCAAGTCGTGGGAAAGAAAAGCGCCGACACTCCTGCAAAGACTGAAAGCAGCTGAGAAACTCTTCAAGTCGGACTATGAAGTGAGGATAAGAATAGATCCGATGGTGCCAATCCAGAATTGGGAAAAATCCTACCGAGAACTCGTCGATAACATATTCTCAAGATTTAGGCCCGAAAGGATAACAATTGGTTCGTTGCGGGGACTGCAAAGTACCGTCAATTCCACAAAAGACAGATCGTGGGTTCACTATTTAACCGAGACCTCCAATTGGGGAAAGAAGATAGACTTCACCACTCGGCTGAGAATGTATTCCACTATCATAGGCTACCTCAAGAACGAATATGGATATAGAGAAGTTGCTCTCTGCAAAGAAACGAAGGCGATGTGGCGGAAGCTCGGAATGGACTATAAGAACATAAGATGTAACTGCACTTGGTAGAATAATGGCGAGATTGGCCAGCAGAATGAACGGATAAAACGGCCAGCAGGTTGAGCGCGTTTGGCGTTGGGTCGGTTTATGAGGATGACCGAAGTTCATTTCGCTCCGAAGAGGGGAGACCATGAAATCAAGAAAAGGATTTAAGATACTGATTGGGATTGTTGCGGGGGTGATCGTACTGCTGATTGTGGCTTCCTTTGCGGTGAAGATTATCTTTACCAAAGATAAGCTCATGTCCATGTTGGTTCCGAGGATTGAAGATGCACTCAAAAGGGAGGTGGAGATCGACGACGTGACCGTTTCCATCTGGGGAGGCCTGGGTGCGGATATCAGCGGGATGAGGGTCTTGAATCCACCCGGGTTTGCCCATGAGGAACTCTTTAAGTTCGATCAACTGTCCATCCGGGTCAAGTTCTTTCCCCTTCTGCGTAAGAGAATAGAGATCAAAAAGCTGATCCTGGAGAGTCCGGAGATAAACTTAGAGAAGAAGGGAAAAGACATCTCCAACTACGGAGACCTGATCGAGAGCGAAGGCGGGGCTATCACCATACCCGCAACCTTTGATCGGCTTCAGATAAAGAATGGAACAATCCTCTATCTGGATAGTCAGGGCAAGAAGGAGATAGTGCTGCATCAGTTTGACCAAAGCGCCAAGCTTTCACTGGATGACAAGATGGAAAACGCAAAGATCACCGGTGAAATAAAGGTGGAGAGGGTCGAACTGAATCTTCCCGACTACCACGGGACACTGCCACCGCTTACTTTGTCGCTGGAACATGACGTCAACCTGAACATGCCCGGTGACTTTGTGGACGTGAATTTACTCAAAATCGGCATCGCAGAGATAGAGCTGGAGGTGAAGGGAAGGGTGGAAAAGCTGAGCGACACACCGGTTTTAGATTTAACGGTTGAATCTGACAATATCTCACTGGAGGACGTACTCGCCTCACTGCCCAAAGAGGAATCCTCCCCGCTCAGCCAGCTTGAGACCTCAGGCAACTTAGCGCTGCGGGCTTCCGTTAGAGGAGCGACTCAAGGGAAAGTTCCTCTGCAGATAGAGGGAAAGATAACCTTGCAGAATGCAAGAATCGATTTTGCCACCGTGCCCAAACCGCTCCATATGCCTTACGGCGAGATAAATTTCAACAACCGCAGCTTGAGCTTCTTTTCATCCGACGCCAGGTTGGGCGAGGCCCCCATGGAACTTAAGCTGGTGGTGGAGAATTTCTCTGATCCCAGCCTCACCTCCCAGTTGAAAACCGACTTAAACCTTGCTATCTTAAGGGAATTTGTCTCCCTTCCTAAAGAAACCGATTTCGCGGGGCAGGCGGAGATCAACGTCAAGGCTTACGGCAAGATCAAACAGTCGGAAAAAATGAACTTCTCCGGACGGGTTGATCTGAAGAAGGTGGAGGTAGCCACTCCTGCCTTGGGGGTTCCGGTCAGAAACTTAGACGCCACCATGTCGTTCAAAGGATCGGATATTGATATCCCGGAATTGAGTCTCTCTCTGGGCAAATCATCCTTGACCCTTCAGGGAAAAGCCTACAGGGCGATTCCCCATTTGCTGTCTGCTGAGGAGGGAAAGCCTCTCTTCAGTTTCAACCTGGATTCTCCCTTCCTGGATTTGGACGAGATTCTTCCGGTTTCCGAAGAGGTTGCAGCCGAGGAGAAAGCCCCAGAACAAGACACCATCCTCCTGCCGGACATAAACGCCGGGGGGCACATACTCATCCAAAGAGTCATCTTCAGGGAGACGGAATATACTAATCTCTCGGCCGACCTGGACATCACCGACGGTGTGCTGAGATTGGATAACATCAGGGCGAATGTTTACTCGGGGTCAGTAGAAGGCGAACTAATCAGCGATCTGAACGATATTGAGCATCTGGAATTCGACCTGAATTTAACCGCCAACCAGATTGAGGCAAACGATTTCCTGTCGAGATTCACCGGGTTTGACGATCATCTGTTCGGCAGGCTGAATCTCGAAGCGACCTTCTCAGGACGAGGCAATCGAGTAGAGGACATTCAAAGCTCTCTTCTGGCCAACGGAAAGGCCACTTTTGCCGACGGGAAGTTGGTTGGATGGGGACTCTTGGACAGTTTAGCGTCCTTCCTGCACGTCGAAGGCATCAGGGAGCAGGACATCAAAACTCTCAAGAATTCGTTCAGAGTTGAGGATGGACGGGTGTGGTTTGACGATCTCTCTGTCATCACAAAAGATGGTGATTTCGATCTGGTTGGCTCAGTGGGGCTGGATGGATCTCTGGATTACGCTTTGACTGCCGTCCTTTCACCTGAACTCTCCTTGAGATTCGACGCGCTGGGCGATATCTCAGACTATCTCAAAAACGACCAAGGAAGAACGGTCCTTGAC
>JBARPX010000191.1:0-2882 GCA_049643405.1 Candidatus Zixiibacteriota bacterium | reverse complement strand
GGGGGTTTATGATTTATTAGATGTATGCAGACGAGCGTCCCGACCTGCTGATGTTTGGTGAACTTGCCCTCTCGTTGGTAACGAACACCTTCCAGACGGATCTTCGATGTCCGTTACCTAATGCGTCACGGACGAGGGCGTTCGTGACGGACAAGAGTCTTTCCTCACCGCAAGCGGTGAGGCACCCCGGCTGAACGGACGGCACTCGACCGAGCGCGCATACGCGGGCCGTCGGGTGTAGCCGCCGGTTAGCCAGTCGCAACCTGCGTCGCCCTACTAAGCCCCACGCGACAGAAGAGCGACGACATCGGAGCGCTCCTGGCTCTTCGCCAGATCGATCGCCCGTTTCCCTTGGCGGTTTCGTGCTGATCTGCTCGCACCTACAGAAAGCAGGAGTCTGACAGCCTCAATGTGCCCGTTGGTCGCGGCGACCATCAAAGGTGTGCTGCCGTCGTCTTTTGTATAATTAGGGTCCCCTCCAGCAGCCAGTAGGAGCTTTATGATCGTTGAATAGGCGGTGTCGTGAGGTGGATTACAGCTGCCAAAGGCTGCTCCCCACAGAGCTTTGCTGGCATCTGGCCTGGCACCCGCGGCGAGGAGCGTCGTTACTATTGTGGAAGAAGCTCTGATGACCGCATAGTCCAGGACGGTGCTACCCTTTCGGGTCTTCGCACGAACATCTGCACCTTTTTCAAGAAGCAGGGACACCGTGGTCGCATGGCCCTTCCACGCTGCCATCATGAGGGCTGTTACTCCTTCTTCGAGTCCATCGCCGCTCCAAGTTGAGTCTACATGGACGCCGTCAGAAAGGAGCTTTGCGACGAACTGATTCGCACCATCCATGGCGGAGAACACCAGATGCCGCGCCGCCTGCGGATCGGGACGTTTCCCGAAAATACGCATCTCTGACCTCCTCTCATCAAGGGACGACCCGGAAGCTGGCGTTAGGCGAGGCTCATTTCCAAAACTGCCACCACTTCTTGCCAAACACCTCTCGGGCTCTTGCTACGGCTCTCGTCTCGGCCTCATCGAAACTCTCGAGTTGGCCGTCATCGTAAACGACCCTCACGTTCGATGTGTACGGGCTACTCCGTACTTCGTCGAGCTCTCGATCGTATCGCAGGCCCTTGAACGCAAGCTCTCCGCGGCCTTCATACATGACCACTACGTGATACCCAGCCTTAAGAGCATACGCTCGGGCAGCCTCTTCATCGGTCAGGCCCGGGTACTCCTCCCGAAGAGTCTTTGCTTGAATTCCCATGACTCACCTCCGTCGGCTAACTATTAATTATATAGTTTCTTCATAAGACGCATTGATCGCAAAACTGCGCTATAACACACCATAATACACCGAGGTTTAAGTTATGCCCTTTTAATGAGATAACCCGGTTAACTTGATCTAAAAGGGGTGTTATATGGTTTCTATATAACATTCTGCTACGTTCCCTCTATAAAAAGTCGATTGGGCTGCACACACCATGCCCGCCACGGTTCAAAACGTGAGTATAAATCATCGTCGTCTTGACGTCCTTATGGTCCACAAGTTCCCTGATGGTTCGGATGTAGCAACTGGTGTTGAGCAAGTGGGGCGCGACTTGTGCAATAACCTGAATTTCAGCGCTTTGAGTGACAAACGATGATGGCATCTGAAATCCAAGCTCAGATCCGATATGCCCAGCCTTGCCTTCTGCATACACAACCTCTCTTAACAGCGAAGATTATAGGTCGCGAACCGCGGCAAGTCAAGGGAAATTGCTGAAGAATCCCAGGCAGGTGTATCCACACGCCGCGTGAGGCGGCCTGCCGGGCATAGGATGTGGGAGTCCACCCGATCCGTACCCTAATCTGATTCCAAGTCCTCGATGAACCTCTCCGCCATGAAGGCGGCAACGGTGCCGTCGCTGACGGCGGTGGTTATTTGTCTTAGCTCTTTTTCTCTTACGTCGCCTGCAGCAAATACACCAAGTGCGGAGGTCTTTGTATCTTCTCCGGCAATCACATACTCCCATTTGTCCAAGTCGACCTGCCCTTTCAGGAATTCGGTCTTGGGGTCCCAGCCCACATATATGAATACACCCGCGCAGGGAATAGTCTTCTCTTCGTTGGCCTCCCGATCCTTGATCGTGACCGACTCTATTTGATTCTCTCCGTTGATCGACGTCGCCATATGATTTAAGAAGAACTTGAACTTAGAGTCTTTTCGAGCTCTCTCCTGAAGGATCTTCTCCGCATTCAGATGAGGCATGAATTCGACCACGGTAATGCTCTTGACAAACCTGGTCAGGAACAGACCCTCCTGGATGCCGGAACTCCCGCCGCCAATCATAACGATGTCCTTGTCCTGGAAGAAGGCGCCGTCGCAGGTGGCACAATAGGAGACACCACGACCTCTGAATTTTTCCTCACCGGGGATATTCAGTTTTTTGGGTTCGGTTCCGGACGCGACGATCACAGCTTTAGCCTGATATTCTTCGTCGTCCACTTTTATGGTTTTGGTCTGACCTGTAAGATCAGCGGAGTCTACCTCCTTGTAAGGCACGATTTCCAGCCCGAACTTCGCTGCCTGATCCTCCATCTTCTTTACAAGATCGACGCCACTTATCCCTTCAGGAAAGCCGGGGTAGTTCTCCACCCAGTCTGTTGTCCCCACCAGCCCCCCCACGTTGAGCCGCTCCAACAGAACGGTATTCAGCTGGGCCCTGGCAGCGTAGATGCCGGCGGTCAAGCCCGCCGGTCCGCCGCCGATAATGATTAAGTCATGCAACTTCTGTTCGGGCATGTCTCTCTCCTTACTTAAGAGATACCGTGGAAGGCTGAGGCCTTCCGCTAAATCACCAATACGTTTGGCCTTGCTTTTTGACACACAAAGGTTATTTTAATTT
>JBARPX010000190.1:0-1761 GCA_049643405.1 Candidatus Zixiibacteriota bacterium | reverse complement strand
GAGGATATCTCCAGCCCCACAACCACGGACACATAGGGAAGATCAAGCAACTCAGCCAGACAGGCAAACACCTGGGAGCAGTCGAAATCCATCGCCTGCTTTCCAACCAGGATCAGATCGTATTTCATCTCCCCGATGGCCTTGGCTAGCGCCTTAGCCGTGGCAAAACTGTCCGAACCCTCGAAAGCCGGATCATTCAGATGCACCGCCTCGTCCACACCCATGGCTAAGGCGGTTCTTATGGCCTCGGTGGCCGCCTCGGGCCCCATACAGACGACGGTAATCGTCCCGCCAAGTTTTTCTTTGATTTGCAGGGCCTCCTCTACCGCGTACTCATCATAAGGATTCATCACGTATTTCAATCCCTCGCTGATGATTCCCGTCCCTTCGGCATTTACCTTTATCTTGCTCTCCGTGTCGGGCACCTGCTTCATGCAAACAATGATATCCATGTTGAACCTCCGGAATCTTGAGAAAATTTTCACAATGATAAGAAATTAAGGTGACATTGTCAACAAAAACCTCTGCGCATGGTCACCCCGTTTGCCCTGCTGTGCTGAGCAGCCGGGACTCTGGGAAAATCGCAACTTTATGACCTGCATCATAGTCCGACTGAGTCCCGGGCAGTATCTAATCGCAGGCTGAACGGAAAGAAAAGGAGAATGGGTCTGCTTCACGAACTGAGTGGATAAAGAAAGGAGCAAGAAAGATGTTCAGACACATTTGTCGCATCGGCCTGCCAATCGTACTGGTGTTCTTCGCTTTGCTCAATCCTCCACCGGCAATCGCCGAACAGGACGCCTCCGGCAGTGCGGATAGTTCGGACGCCCGCACCTATTTCCTTAAAGGAACCGTTGTCACCGCCAACAGGTACGAGCAGCGACCGTTCGACGTCTCGCAGCCGATCACGGTCTTCTCTCCGGAGGATATCCGGGGCCTGTCCCCGGCCATCGTCTCGGACCTTTTCAGAAACGTGCCGGGAGTGGAGATCAATGACGCCGGGCCTTTCCGCACGCGCCCGGTAATACGGGGAGTCTTCGGCAACCGAGTGCTGGTGCTAATTGACGGAGAGAGGCTGAACAACACCCGGCAGTCGAGCCCTGCAGGGGCCCAGCTCTCCTTAGTGGACGTGGGACAGGTGGAGAGGGTTGAGACTCTCTACGGGCCCGGGGCAGTGCTTTACGGCTCGGATGCCCTGGGAGGGGTGATCAACATCATCACCAAATCTCCCACAACCGAATCCGCTCCTGAAAGTTTCAAGCCTCATGGAACGGCAGAGGTCAGGTATTCCACGGTAGACGAGCAGAAGAAAGGAAGGCTGGAGTTGGGGGGAGAATACAAGAGGCTCAGCTTCCTGGCCGGGGGGAGTGTAAGGGAGGCCTCCGACTATGAGTCGGCGGAAGGCCCGGTGGTGAATTCAGGCTTAGGTGAGGAGAGCAATCTGGATCTCAAGCTGAAGTACGGTCTCACCGACGAGTACGACCTGTCTGCTGACTTCCAAAGATTCAGGGCAAAAGATATAGGCTACCCGGGGACTCCGAATCCACCCGACTTCCCTCCCAGGTTCTTCTTCCCCTATCACGACCGGGATAAACTGGTGATAAGCAGCGAGGGAAACAACCTCAGTCCCCGTCTGGCGAAGTTGAAGGGGAAACTCTATTATCAGAGGTTCTCAAAGGACTTCGAAACGGAGTTGACCATGCCGATCGGGCCAACCATGAGTCTTTATTCCTTCAACCAGACCTTGACCGACGTGGAGAC
>JBARPX010000189.1:0-6499 GCA_049643405.1 Candidatus Zixiibacteriota bacterium | reverse complement strand
CAAACTATGTGGTTATTTCAATAAGCCACGAAGAGATAGATGGGAAAAACCCAAAACCTAAAAACAAGTTAATAAAGAAAAAACAAAAAATGTCTTGACAAAGTAGCCTTTCAGAGATAGGTCGGGCTGTTCCCCGCTTGGGGGACTGCCCGACAAATGTTTGTGGTAGCCGCAGGCTTCCTTCGGACTTCGTCCGTCAGGACATGTCAGCCTGCGTCATTCTCGCACCCTGAAGGGTGCGGCTACCTGATAACACGGAGCAAGAGGCATCAATGGAGATCATTGGAATAGTCATCGCAGCAATCGGGATAATCATTGCTCTATACTTTGGCTTTCGAAAACCGAAAGGAGCCTCGGAACTGGCGACTAATGTTAAGAAGATCGAAGCTACCCTCGATCGCGTCACCCTATACCTCGACGGCCTTCCGGAAACAAAAGATAAAAACAAAAAGGGTCTCTTTGAGAAGGGAATGTCTTTGATGGCGGAGTACAAATATGAACAAGCCATCGACTCATTCCGAGAATGTCTGGCTTTGGAGACAGAAGGAAGCGGCAAGTCAGCGCTGTTGCTCCTGATTGGCAACTGCTTTTACGGCCGCAGCAAATGGGATCAGGCTCTCGGTAGGTGGAAGGAGGCATTGGAGCAAGCACAGACAGCGGCCGACGAAAAGGGTCAGGCGGCTGCCCTCGGAAATCTGGGGATGGTTTTTCATGACAAAGGTGAGTGGTCTAAGGCGATTGAGTTTTATGATAAGAGTCTGGAGATTGAGGGAAAGATCGGGGATGAGCATGGGATGGCTCAGACTTATAATAATCTGGGGTTGGTTTACCAGGACAAAGGTGAGTGGTCTAAGGCGATTGAGTTTTATGATAAGAGTTTGGAGATTAAGGAAAAGATCGGTGATGAGCATGGCATGGCCCGGACTTTTAATAATTTGGGTTTGGTTTATCAGGCCAAAGGGGAATGGGATAAGGCGATTGAGTTTTATGAGAAGGACTTAGCGATAAGCAAGAAGATGGGTGATGAGCATGGGATGGCCCAGACTTTTAATAATCTGGGTTTGGCTTATCAGGACAAAGGGGGATGGGATAAGGCGATTGAGTTTTATGAGAAGGCTTTGAAAGGATTAGAGAAGATAGGTGATGAGCATGGGATGGCCGCGACTTTTAATAATCTGGGGTTGGTTTACCAGGACAAAGGTGAATGGGATAAGGCGATTGAGTTTTATGAGAAGGCTTTGAAAGGATTAGAGAAGATAGGTGATGAGCATGGGATGGCACAGACTTTTACTAATCTGGGCGCGGTTTATCAGGCTAAAAGTGAATGGGATAAGGCGATTGGGCTTCATCAGAAGGCTTTGGAAGGACTAGAGAAGATCGGGGATGAGCATGGGATGGCTGCGGCCTATAATAATCTGGGTGGGGTATATCTGGCCAAAGGTGAATGGTCTAAGGCGATTGAGTTTTATGAGAAGAGTCTGGAGATTAAGCGAAAGATCGGTGATGAGCATGGGATGGCCCAGACATATAGTAATCTGGGTACAGTTTGTCAGGGCACAGGGGAATGGGATAAGGCGATTGAGTTTTATGAGAAGAGTTTGGAGATTGAGGGAAAGATCGGGGGTGAGCATGGGATGGCCCAGACCTATTGCAACCTGGGGAATGTTTATCAGCTTGAAGGCGAATGGTCCAAAGCGATTGAGTTTTATGAGAAGAGTCTGAGGATAAACGAGAAGATTGGAGATGAGTACGGAAAGGCCCAGACCAAAGCAAATATAGGTGTCCTGTACAAGGCACAGGGTAAGATAGAACAGGCAAAAAAACTTCTGGAGGAGAGCCTGAAGGTATTAGAGAAGATCGGAGACAAACCCAGTGTTGAGATAGTGAGGAAACATTTGGAGGATCTGTAGGGGCCGCATTCATGCGACCCGGCCTGTGAGTCCAGGCACTCCGCTCCCGGGCGGATGTTATCATCCGCCCGCCTCTTCGCCGGATGACGGAGACCCCCATACGGGCCCCCTGCCCAGACGGGCACGTCCGTGCAGGCCTGTGGGGCGCCTGGGCGTCCGGGATAACATCCAGCGAGAGCAGAAAATCAAATGACGGATGACGAATGATTAATGACGAATAAAACAATCTTAGAGGGATAAGTATGACAGAAGGGCTTTCCGCCGAAGGCGGACCAGCCTATGGCTGGTAGCCTGCCTCATTCTCGCACCCTAAAGGGTGCGGCTACCCACTTCTCGTTTGTCTTTGAATCAGAGTCGCATTTACCCCTGCTCCCGGGCGGATGTTATCATCCGCCCTCTTCTTCGCTGGATGACGGAGACCCCCATACGGGCCCGCCTGGGCGTCCGGGATAACATCCAGCGAGAGCAGAAAATCGAATGACGGATGACGAATGATTGATGACGAATAAGACAATCTTAGACGGACAAGTATAACAGAAGGCTTCAGCCATCCACGGTGGAAACCTACACGTTTCCGCTACAACAACCACGTTTTTTGTTGATTTCGTTGTCCTCCTGTCGTATTATTTAATTGGGTTCACTATGAACTGTGAACCACGAACTACGGACCGACGTTTCCGGGGGCGACCTGGTTTCGACGGAGGTAGTGGGAGAAGATAAGCGTGCCGAGGTGCCCAGTTCCCTCGTTAATCCATTGGGAAACAAAACTAAGTGCAGACTATTCATATGCACTGGCTGCCTAATAAAAGGTAGCTCGTCTGCTCCGGGCTTGCTTGCTGGCCCGGAAACAGGCGCCGACTCAAACAAGCTGGCTTGATCTTTTGCTCAGGGAGATCAGGCGAGATTTGACTGGGATAGTGAAGGGGAAAACCTGCTGACTGGTGTTTCCTTTCGCGAAAAAAGAATAAATCAGCTACGCACGTAGAAAGTCTTTGGCTCGTGCCTTCGGACGGGGGTTCGATTCCCCCCGCCTCCATTAGAAATTCTTACTCGCGCAGCGAGTTAGAATTTCTTATCCTGAGGAGCGAAGCGACGAAGGATCGTTTCCGGACGGGGGTTTCCCTCGCATTCGCTCGGGACAAGCCCTTCGCTTGCGTTCAGGATAAACTTTTCCCCCCGCTTGCGGAAGAAATTCTCACGAGCGCAGCGAGTTAGAATTTCTTATCCTGAAGAGCGAAGCGACGAAGGGTTTATCGTGACGACGGTAGGGAGGAAGGATTAACTGATTTAATGTGGGAAGTGGGAGCCTTCGGAGGGGAAAGTCCTTCACATTCGTTCAGGACAAGCCCTTCGCTTGCGCTCAGGATAGAGCATTCCGCTCGTGACTGAAGAATGAACTGGCATGTTTACCTTCTCAAGTGCAACGATGATTCCCTCTATTGCGGAATCACGAATAACCTGAAAGAAAGATTAGACGAGCACAATGACAGGAAAGGGGCGAAATACACGAAGACAAGATTGCCCGTTGAATTGATTTATTCCGAAGAACTTCCTGACAAGTCATCGGCCTGCAAGCGCGAAATCGAAATAAAAGGGTGGCGCAAGGAGAAAAAAGAAGCCTTGATCGCCAGTTCTTCGGCCAGCCTCAAGGTATAACTCCGATTCTTCACAAGGTTGCATTCCCCAACTGATGTTTTCGCTCCCTACGATTGAACTGACGCCGTGCGGCTGCCAGCAACTCATGGACGATCCCCAGATCCCATCTTAGGATAACTATTTCCCCAACAGATAGATAATTCGGCTCGTTTTCTTTTGAGACCGGTCAAAAAAGTGACAGTCTGAAAAGGGTTTAGCAATTTTGGGCTTTGCCGATATAAGAAATGTACCTTTTTTGAACAGTCGCACCCGGCAAAGAGCCGGGCGGAGTTAAAATGGACATATCTCGATACCTAAAGCCGGAGCTGATCAAGCTGGAGATGGAGGCCCAGATCGAAAACGATCCAGACTCCCAGCTTCATCCGGCAAAGCTACTGTGGAAAAGAAAACAGGCCATCCTTTTCGAACTGGTGGAGCTACTGGAGAAGTCCGGCAAGGTGGGTAATCCCAAAAAGCTCCTGGTGGATTTCTTGAATCGGGAGAAGAAGGCCAGCACTGGTATAGGGCACGGTATTGCGATTCCTCATATCAGATCGATGCAGGCGAAGGAGCTGATTATGGGCTTTGCCCGATCCGGGAAAGGATACGACTTCGATTCGATGGACAACGGATCGGTCCATCTCTTCTTCGTTGTGGCTGCCCCCCCGTATGACGATGCATTATATCTGAAGGTCTTTAAAGCTTTGGCCCAAATGCTCCGTTTTGACTACTTCAGAGAAGAGCTTCTGAATGCTTCCTCCGAGTACGAGGTAATTCGAGCCATCAAGAAAATGGAGTAACTCCCCTCTCGACATACCTGCTTCTGTCCCCTTCGGGTATCCAACACCCGATAAGACGAACAACCCTGTTTTGCCTAACGGTTACCTGGTTCGTGGTCCGTCCTTACGGTCCTGCCCGGAAGACCTTTAGTCTTCCAGTTTATGGAACTCGTCCTTGTCCGCTCCACACTCCGGGCAAAGCCAATCGTCAGGAATATCCTCGAAGGTGGTATCCGAATCGACCCCCCTCTCCGGGTCGCCTACCTCAGGATCGAAAACGTAGCCGCATACCAGGCATTCCCATTTTTCCATCAATTACCTCCTGCGGACGATGACTGATGTCTGCGCCACAAGGTGCGGTTGCCTGATCGTCAACTGAGTTTTGCCACAGCTAACGTGAACTCATCGGTTACAGGCTTTCCTCCCATGAAATCCTTTAATGCGGTCATTACTTGCCTGACTATTTGGGAGGCATTGTTCGTCTTGTTCTCTTCCACCACCCGGATCAGGTTCTTAACACTGAATTCCTCATCCTTCGCATTCATGCTCTCCACCACCCCATCGGTGAACATGACCAAAACGTCTTCGGAGCGAGTTTCTATGGTGGTCTCCCGATAAGTTATGTCTTCGTCGATGCACAGGAGCAAGTCCCCTTCGGTTAACTGACTGTATCCCTGTTTTCCGAAAAACAACGGAGGCTCGTGTCCGGCTGAGGCATAGGTCAATCTGTTTCTTGACGAATCCAGAACGGTATAGAAGAGCGAGAGGAACGACAATCGTCGTTGGCATTCCCCGAACAGGCGTTTATTCAGATGAGTTATGACCGATGATGGACTGAGCAGAAGAGAAGGAGCTTCCTTTCCCAGATAAAGTTCTTTTAGCCTATCCCACTCCACTCTTGTTTGTGCTTTTAGTTCTGTCGCTGTCAGTCCGTGCCCCATGACGTCGAAGATAAAAATCCCCATCTTGTCCTCGCCTTTGACAATGAACGTGTCAAAAAAGTCACCTCCCACAAACTCCGTGGGCAGGGATACGACAGCCAAATCAACTGATTTTAAGGCTTGAGTTCGTTTGAATGCGGGTTCTACGGGGAGGTGGTAGCTTATCCTCTCTTTCTCAAGATAGACCTCTTTGTCCCTGCCTGATGTCAGCTTTTTCAGATTCCGGTATTCCTGGAGCAGGATGGTACGGTGCCGTCTCTCCTCCTCGGCAAGCTGCAGAAGCAAAGACTTAGTCTCGGCAGAGGGTGACTTTTCGCTGGCACTAAGGTAGTAATTGAATGCCTCAGTTTCCCTGCGTATAGCCCCTAACAGGATATCAAAGAAATCAGCCTTTTCTTCCATGATTAACTCCTGCTTCTTGCTCAAGCCTCGCTACGGCACTCAAGTTCGCATAATTTTAATCCCCCCGTTTTGTTTTGTCAAGAGATATTTCGGTGGTCTTTGCGCCCGACCTATACCGGCAATCCGCGCGGCCAAAGCAAAAAGATTTTGACATCTTGCTCTGCGAAGAATATATTGAAGAAGAGGTAAATGGCAAACCATGAACTTTCCAAAAACACGGAGCTATCGCAATCATGAGATTCGTTGAAAAGCTTTTGAACGCTTCCCGAAAGAATAATTCCTTAGTCTGCGTGGGTCTGGACACGGACCTGCAAAAGATTCCCAGGCATCTTCTAAAAAGAGAAGATCCCACCTTTGCCTTCAATCAGAAGATCATCGACTCCACTTCCGATTTAGTCTGCGCCTATAAGCCCAACATGGCTTTTTACGAGGCGCAGGGTGCCAGGGGCTGGGAGTCCTTGAAGAAGACATGCAAGTACGTGCCGGAAGAAATTCCGATAATCATAGACGCCAAGCGGGGTGATATCGGAAATACCGCCAGGATGTATGCTAAGGCATTCTTTGAGGAGTTGAAGGGGGACGCGGTGACGGTTAATCCTTACATGGGTGAGGACGCCGTATCTCCGTTTTTAGAGCATGAAGGAAAATGCGCATTCGTTCTCTGCCTAACGTCCAACGAGGGAGCCAAGGACTTCCAGCTCTCCGTAGTCGAGGGAAAGCCATTGTACGAGATCGTCGCGGAGAAGGTCTTGGGCTGGAACGAAAAGGGCAACTGTGGTCTGGTGGTAGGGGCGACCTTTCCGGAGCAGTTGAAGAGAATCAGGGAGATCGC
>JBARPX010000188.1:0-6497 GCA_049643405.1 Candidatus Zixiibacteriota bacterium | reverse complement strand
GGGAGATACGTGCTTCTACTGAATCCCGATACCCAGCTTACCGAGAATTCCCTCTCCTCAATGTACGAGTTCATGGAGAGAGATCCCAGGGCGGGAGCCTTGGGGCCAAAGCTTCTCAACCCGGACAGGAGCATACAGCCATCCTGCAGGGAGTTTCCCCGCTTTTCCACTCTGACCTGGGAGTTTACCGGTTTGAGCAGATTTTTTCCCACCAGCAAGATTTTCGGCGGATGGAGAATGGGTTATTTCGACTTCGATCGGCCCCGGGAGGTGGATCAGCCCATGGGATCCTGCCTCATGCTCAAGAAGACGACCCTGGACGAGGTGGGTCTTTTTGACGAGGAGTTCTCCATGTTTTTCAACGACGTGGATTTGTGCTACAGGATAAAAAATGCCGGATGGAAAATATACTTCCACCCGGATGCGCAGGTGATTCACCACAAGGGTGCGTCCACCCGGAAGGTTAAACGCAAGATGATCTGGCTTTCACACTTGGCCTTCTACAAGTTCTTCAGGAAGCACAGGAAAGGACCGGCGAATCGTCTCCTGCTTCTCCTCTTCGCCATACCGCTGTTTCTCTCCGCATTACCCCGAATGGTTGTTAAAAGATAGACAATGACAGGAAATCCACAGCCTTCGGGAGACTTTTAAAGAATCACTGAACCAGGTCAACTTGTTGCGTAATAAAGAATTCTGTCAGCAACCGGTCGGCTTGCCTCTGGTAGTCGAAGATGACCCTAACCACGGCTTCCTGCCGCGTACGTAGCGTTGTGCGAGTCGAAAACCCCAAGAAAAGTCCAGGCTCTATGAAATTAGAGATTGACAAATATGGAAAACATGCTATCTTTAAAACAAGAGATAATTCATCCTGTTCGATGAGGAACTTCGTTCCTTTCGGAAGGGGCGAAGAAGTGTATCCCGTTGATGGCCAGTCGGAGCTTAGCCTTGCCCAATCACTGATGCCGAGCAGTATCGTGAGATAATCAAGAATCAAGGAGTCTGAGATGAAAGAGAAGAGCACGCTTTTGGTTCTTTTTGCCATCCTCTTGCTTTTTGCCAGTTCAAACTCCGCCATTGCGGATGATCCGGGGGATCCAGACACCTGCCGGGTAGAATGCCCGGGGGTCACCCTGCCGGATCAGCAACTGGTGCTCCAGGTGACCGTCTATAATGATGAAGATCTGGGAGGATTGGCGGTTCCCCTGGTATTCGGCTATCCTTCCCTGGACGTGGTTTGCGATTCGATCAGCCTGGTGGGGAGCAGAATAGAACATGCGGAGTACCTGGGCGCAAGCATCGATACGGCGAATTACACATTAGTATTCTATGCGATCTTCATCGACTCGAATTTGACCGCAGGAGACGGGTTGGTGGCCAGTCTGTATTTCACCACCGGACCGAGTTGGGATTCGACCGAATGCGCTCGGATCGAAACCACCCTCTATTTGCCCACCACCGTGTTGGAGTTTACCCCTCGATCCACCGGCCTGGCTCTTCATCCGGAGTATCAGGCAGGCTGTCTGGGAGCGGGAACTGCTCCTACCCCTGAGCTAATAAGTCCTTCGGATGAAGCCAACGTCTGCTCGCCGGACGTCGACTTTGAATTCGTCTGGTCGTCTGCCGGGGAAAATCTTCTCTACACCCTCGAGTATGACCAGGATCCCGGTTTTCCTGCCCCGACCATGGTGGAAGATCTGGCAGATACCAGTTGGGTTGCCGCTTTTGGCCGGGGAACTCATTACTGGCGCGTGAAGGCAGCTAATGAATGCGGCAAAGAGAGCCCGTACCAAGAGCCGCCGTTTAGCTTCTATGTCTTCGCAGCCGGTGACGCAACCAACGATGGAATCGTGAACGTAGCAGACGTAGTTCATATCATAAACTATCTTTACAGGCAGAATGTGCCGCCGGATCCACCAGAGAGCGGAGACGCATCGTGCGACGGGATAATCAACGTATCTGACATAGTCTGGCTGATCGGTTATCTTTACAAGGGCGCACAAGAGCCCTGCTGTCCATAGTACGGCAGAAAATCACATACACCTTTGAAGGCAGAGACAGGTGGAATAACCGTTGTCTCTGCCTTTTTCGTGCCTGGCTCAAAGATTTCCCCCCTCGTGAAATATCCTTTCTTTTCATAGAGTCGTATTGTATTATCAAGACAAGCGGAGAATAATTCAGGTGGTAGTAGTGTAATCTCGCCTTGGAGGAGCTGATATGTCCAGCGATCTCAAGGAGGCCCTGCTTTATGATGCGCTGTCTGACGGAAGCGTAAGGTGCAGTGTCTGTCAGCGCAGGTGTGAGATTAAACCAGAAAAAGTGGGATATTGCTATGCCAGGCTGAACAAGCAAGGGAAGCTTTATTCCCTCATTTATTCCAGGGTCTCCTCCTCCATGATCTCTCCCATTGAGAAGAAGCCGCTTTTTCATTTCTATCCCGGAAGTCGATGGCTCTCCCTGGGAACCTTGGGATGCAACTTCCGCTGTCCCGGTTGCCAGAACTGGGAGATCGCTCATGCTAAGATTGGGGTGAATAGGGATGACGTCCATTTCATCACTCCGCAACAGTCTGTCGACTTAGCCAAAGAGCACAATTGCAAGGGAATCTCGTGGACTTACAACGAACCTACCATCTGGTTTGAATATACCCTGGATAGTTCCAAGCTGGCCAAAGAGAATGGTCTTACGACCAATTACGTGACCAACGGTTTTATCACACCGGAAGCCTTGGACATGATCGGTCCCTATCTGGATGCCCTCCGAGTCGACGTAAAAGGATTCTCAGACGAGTTCTACAAAAAGATGTGTCATGTAGAGGACTTCAAAGGAATTCTGGATGTGACAGGAAGGGCTAAGAGTAAGTGGGGGATGTGGGTGGAGATCATAACCAACGTCACACCCGGTTATAACGACGACGAGACACAATTGAGAGGTATCGCCTCTTGGATCAAGAACGACTTGGGAGAATTCACCCCCTGGCACGTGACCCAGTTTGTGCCCCATCGTGAACTCTCACACATAGCGGCCACCCCCGTCTCCACATTGGTGAAGGCAAGAGAGATCGGAATGGAAGAGGGCTTGAAATACGTGTACCTGGGTAACGTGTGGGGTCATCCTGCAGAAAACACGTACTGCCACAACTGTGGGAAGCTTTTGATGGAAAGAAAGGGGTTCTGCATCTCGCATCTTGCAGTCGAAGAGGGGAAGTGTCGTTTCTGCAACGCCGGTATTCCGGGGAGATTTGACTGATTAGTCAGGCAGACAAAGGATCGGGACCGGCGTAATCGGGAATTCGGCAAATGGCCAGGTGCACAAATTGCGGAGAGGAGTCAACTCTCATCTCAAGGGCGCTGCAGGTGTGCCTGGATTGCATCCGGGAGGACTTCGGCAAGGTTTCTTCCCGCATTCATAAGGTTCATGCAAAATCGCGAGCAGAATTCGATCTGCCTGCCGAGCCACCCAAGGAATCTTCAGGCGTAAAGTGCAATCTGTGCGTGAACGAGTGCGGGATTCCCGAAGGTGAAAGAGGCTATTGCGGACTGAGAAAAAACGAGAGCGGGAAGCTTCGCGGCGGGGGAGAGGATGAAGGGAACTTGGGCTGGTATTATGATCATCTTCCCACCAACTGCGTGGCAGATTGGGTTTGTGCCGGAGGGTCGAAAGCTGGCTATCCGGAATACTCGCATTCGGCCGGGCCGGAATATGGATACAAGAACCTGGCTGTGTTCTATCAAGCCTGCTCCTTCAACTGCCTCTTCTGCCAGAACTGGCATTTTAGGAAAGACGTCTACTCCAAGAGAAGAACCACGGCAGAAGAGTTGGCAGATTGTGTGGATGAGAAGACCTCCTGTATCTGCTATTTCGGAGGAGATCCCGCGCCGCAGATTCAACATTCCATTGTAGCTTCTGAAGTTGCGCTGGAGAAAAACGAGGGGAAGATACTGCGCATCTGCTGGGAGACGAACGGAGCGATGAATTCTCGCCTTCTGGAAAAGATAGCAGAGTTATCGCTAAAGTCAGGTGGGTGCATCAAGTTCGACTTAAAGGCTTTCGGCGAGAATCTGAACATAGCTCTGTGTGGAGTGACCAACAAGAGGACTTTGAAGAACTTCGAGATGCTTTCGGAGATGGCCAAAACTCGTCCCGACCCTCCTCTCCTTATAGCCAGTACCCTCCTCGTCCCTGGATATGTGGATAGGGAAGAAGTGTTTAAGATCGCAGGCTTCATTGCCGGTCTGGACAAATATATTCCCTATGCCCTTTTGGGTTTTCATCCTCAATTTCACATGGCCGATCTTCCGGTCACCTCAAGAAGACATGCCGAGGAGTGCGAAGCGGCTGCGAGAAAAGCAGGACTGCACAATGTGAGAATCGGTAACATTCATCTCTTGGGAAATGCCTATTGACCGCGGGACTTGTTAGCTGGTCGTCCGAAGCCCTTCGGGATTTCGGACCTACGGATGCTAAGGGCTCCCCGGATGGAAAATCCTCTGAGAGGACTGACGAGTCAACCTTGGAAAGTGCCTGCCAATAATGTTATGCGCAGCCCGGATTAGGCGCCGGCCCGGATCTATACAGGTAGTTTATCAAGTAGACAATGTCGGCTACGTCGACCACACAATCATCGCTGGGGTCACCGGCTGCCAGGGGGTCGGGCGCGGCGCCGCTTCTGTACAGATAGTTGATCAGGAAAACCACGTCTGCCACATCTACCACACCGTCCCCACTGGCGTCACCGGCAACGTAGGCTGATTGACCGGCAAGAAGTACCGCCTCGTAGGCATTGATTCGGCCGTGCCCCAATTCGTTGCTCTTTCCGGTTGTCGGGCTGTAGTAGTAGCCGCCGACCTGCTCCGCCGTCTCCTCGAGAATTCCTCTCACCTCCGAAGGCAACAGGGAGGAATTGACGGCTAGTATCAGCGCCGCCGCACCCGCCACCATGGGAGATGCCATAGACGTGCCGTAGCAATAGCCGTAGTTCTGGCTGATCCCGTAGCCATTAAGGGTCACGTAGTAGTTGGGCATGGTCGAGTAGATGTCGTTGGCGTCGAAATAAGAGCCGTATCCACCCGGAGCCGCCACAGAGACCTGACTTCCTATGCTGGAGAATGAGGAGACGTGATCAGTGTGCCCGGTGGAGGAGACGCAGATAACGTTTTGATAGGTGGTTGCGTAAGCTGCCGGGTAGAGCACCGCCCCGCCATTGTTATTTCCTGCGGCCGACGCCAGAAGAACGTCGTGCGAATCCGCGTAGGCCACCCCATGAATCTTTGTGGCTGACGGGGAGCCTCCCCCGCTGTAGTTGACCACATGGGCTCCGTTGTCGGTGGAGTAGATCATCCCATCCCGGAAAGCCTCGTGCGATCCGGATCCATTAACGTCGAATACCTGGACTACCATGATGCGGCTGTTCCAGGATACTCCCGCCACACCCACCGCGTTATTGGTTTCGGCTGATATTATCCCGGCCACATGCGTTCCGTGACCGTTTTTGTCTCTTACGCCTTCCCCGTCTCCAACCAGATCGATCCCCAGGATCATCTTGGCAGGATCGTCTAAATCCGGATGGGAGAGGGAGTTCGACACCATGGGAATGCCTGAATCGAGTACCGAGACAATCACACTTGAGCTGCCGGTGGTGCTGTCCCATGCTTCAGGAGCATCGATATCGGCGTCATTCGTGCCGCCCGGAGGCTGACCGAAATTATAAAGTCCCCATTGTTTCCAGGCTCTGAACTCAGGGTCATTGGGCCAGATACACATGTGGTCGACCATGTTCGGTTCCACATAAAGAAACAGCCCGGTTGCCTGCATTGTCTCTATCACCGGAAAAATGTTTTGTCCCTGAGGCAGACTCACCTTTCCGAAGCCGAAACCATCCAGCTCCCTGGTCAGGTTTAGCCTGTTCTCTGTCAAAAAGCCTCTGACTCCCGCAGGATCATCCCCGTTCTTGACCATGAACAGGATCTCGCCATCAACATACTCAATAGGTTCACCCTGCCATGCTGCCGCGAGAATATCCCTGCCCATGTACTGAGCGCCCAGAGTGGTCGCCGGGACCAGAAGAATGGCAAGCAGAATCAGGGTCGCGAGGAAGCTCTTAACGAGGTTCATTTTCCCTCCGGTTTAAGGAAGTTGGTTGCGGTGCGTCTTGGCTCACAGAAACAAGATTGGCCTTATCCTCTTTTTTAAATATACGCGATTCACCGAATCTGTCAAGAGAAAAAAATCGGCTAACCGACGTTTATTTGTATGATTGCGTCCGGGGCCAGGAGTCCAGCCGGTGAGAAGCACGTAAGGAGGACGAGAGTCAGGCAAGTCCGTTGCCGTCTACTATCATGCCGTCCCTGAGCTTTATGATACGATGGGTTCTTTCGGCTATGCTGTGATCGTGGGTGATGACCACAACAGTATGCCCCTGTCTTCCCAACTCCTCGAACAGATTGATTATCTCTTTTCCTGAGCCGGTATCTAAATTGCCGGTGGGCTCATCTGCCAGT
>JBARPX010000187.1:0-5696 GCA_049643405.1 Candidatus Zixiibacteriota bacterium | reverse complement strand
CCATAGTGGACGAAAACGGGGACAGCATGACGGTGGTTTACGGCGGGACAAAACCCGCCAATTTCGAGCAGGCTGAGGAGGTGGTGGTGATCGGGAGATATGAGAACGGAGCCTTTAACGCCGATCAGCTCCTGGTGAAATGCCCGTCCAAATACCAGGGATTGCCTGAGGGCGATTCAGTCGAGGTGGAACACCCGGACGATATCCCCAAGGATTCGCGTTAGGTACAGGCCCTGTGCATGAATGACAAACCCGGCCTGGCGGGCAGGCCCGCCAGAGGCGGACAAGCCGGGCCAGCCGCCTTCAGTCCGGAATAGCTCACTGAAATCATAAATCTTTTATGGTTGTTTATACCATTTGGTTACGATAACTCCTTCTTCGGGTGACCAATGGAGGGTGCTTTCCCTCGCGTTGCCCGTTTTCACAGCTCCCTTTCGTAGGGTGCGTTTCTGTTCTTCGGGATTAAAAACCCGATCCGCTGTTCCAATCTGGAATGTAAATAGGGCGTAGCGTTTCTTTAATAATAGTTCCTCTTTTAGTGAGAGCACGATTTTGTCGGTGTCTTTTCTGTAGGACTCCAAAAACAGTCTGTCGGAGTGATCACAGTACAATTTGTTTCCAACTCCACTAATTCGGACTTCTGGAAAAAATGGATAGGTGGCCAGCAATTGGCCTTCCTGGTTATATTTGCACAACGTCTGCTTAGTATAATCCCCCCACCATAACAGGTAGACATTGTTGCTCCGGTCGACACAGATTAAGCTCCACACATATTGATACCCATTTATGGTCTTTGGGCCCACTTGAACATCATTGGGTTCCTTGTGATTCTGGTCGTGTGTCTTTGGTAGCTTACCTGCTCGTCTCAACATCTCCTCTTTGGCAGAATCCGAAAGTTCCGGAAGTTCCTGAATGTGTAGGTGTTCACTCTTCTCGAGGGGCGGAATGGGAATGACGGAGACGAAGTTTCCATTTTCATCGAATTTTTGAATCCGTTTATTGAAAGGATCGGTAATGTATATGTCTCCATTGGGTGCTACGGTAAATGAAGTTGGTCCTTCTGGCGGGGGCACATCTCCAAATTCTTTCAATGACTCCGGAACTGAATACACACGTATCCCGAACTCGCCTGGAGGCGATTCTTCTCCATCGTCAACTAAATTCTTCTCTGCCCAGGGGGCTCGCAGCATCACTTCGGAGACGTAGGTCTCTTGGGGGATCGTGTCTTGCGATTTAGATGGTCGAATTGGTCTAATCTGGTTCGCCTCCTGGGTGAACCCCACCTTTGACGGGACAAACAAAAGCTGTGCCCCAAGGAAGATAAAGAGTGCACACAGAACCATCCCTCCTAATACTTTGATTAAGCTTTTCATCTGACACCTCGTTTTTTGAAAGGTTTTAGGTTTAAGGTCTAAGGTTAAAGGTCACAACTTCGGATTTCTAGTTTAAAAATAGGTTTAAACAGACATACCTGTATTTCCCCCTTTTCCCTCCTTCTTCTAAAGTAATTGGTTCTACCTCCTCCTCACTATCTAATTTAGCTAAGCTCTTTTGTTTGTCAAGCATTTTTCTGAAGACTTTTTGGGGTGAGAGCATAATCGCTGGCGGTGAGGCTCAGAGAACCGGAGCGCCGGTTCAGATAATCGGCGAGGTGGTGTTTCCGGAGGTGAAATACGATACCAGTGCCCACCTGCTTCGATTCCCCATAGTGGACGAAAACAGGGACAGCATGACGGTGGTTTACGGCGGGACAAAACCGGCCAATTTCGAGCAGGCTGAGGAGGTGGTGGTGATCGGGAGATATGAAAACGGAGCTTTTGCCGCCGATCAGCTACTGGTGAAATGCCCCTCCAAATATCAGGGATTGCCTGAGGGCGATTCAGTCGAGGTGGAACACCCGGACGATATCCCCAAAGACTCGCGCTAGAGCATCCCCCTTGTTTCGGATATAACCCAAAAGTTGGAAGAGAAACAACAATCAGCGGGTGTCTATTACCCTGGCGGAAACCAGCAGCATTCAGGTTGGGGGCCACCCTGGTAGAGATAAGAGACCAGGTAAGTCACGTCGCCGACGTTGATCCAGCAGTCATTGTTCGGATCACCCCGCTCCCACGGAGCGACCGGCTCAGGCCCGCCCTTGTAGAGATACGAGACTAAGTAAATCACATCTCCCGAATTGACCACACCGTCGTCGTTTGCGTCCCCGCAGTTGCAGGAGTAACCTCCGTCATGCAATTCGGGTTCACCGACTGCCCAGGTTTGACCTCCACGAACGTCTGTGACTGTCACAAATATCAGGTCACGAAAATACTGCTTTTGTTCGTCTTTGCCTTTAGTGGGGGCGATATAGGTGACATAGTTCTGGGCTGTGGTCATGGTCTGTTCCCCATTGGAGAAGTGTCCCCCGAACGATATGGGACACCGCCATTCAAAAAACATGGAGTCACCATCTGGATCATGAGCCGGAATCTCGATGGTTACCTCTTCTCCATAATGAATGCAGTCTCCGCACTCTCCCTGCGGGTACTTGCATTGAAGATGGCTGTCAAGAACCGGATCGTTGTTTCCTTCGACCGCAATGATAAAATCCTTAGTAGAAATATCAGAGGAAGTATTTTCGGCGCAATCGAGGGCCGTAACCTTTACGCGGCAGTGTGTCGATGGCGGGCCTGTCACCGTCCAAAGGTAATAGCCCCCACCATCGTAATCGTAATCCAAGCCCGGCATTATAAGATCCCAGTTTGATCCCCCGTCGCGGGAAAGATAAATGTCCACCTTGCTGGAGCTGTCTGCGCCACGAGAAACGTTCCAGTGGATATAACGGTGCTCACCTATATTCCAAATCTCGTAGCCATCAGGGGAAACAACTGCGGCGGAATAAGGACCGCCGCTCATATAAACGTAGTAATTGTGGTCGTTCTCGGGAGGCACCGAAATATACCAGATCGTATCATAATGAGGTTCCCACCAGCAGTAGTCGGGGTCATGCGGCAGTACCCAATCATGGTTCCAATGATTAAAGGTATACGTATGGCCAGCATAGTCGAAACTGCCTTTACATTCCAGGCGATGGTCTTCAGGAAATTCCCAACATGTGTAAAAAGGGGTGGTGACCGTGTCATCGTCAATGATAACTTGACCGGCATATCCCGCGGCATAAGCATACGTCACGGTTACAACGCCAGAATTCCAAAGAAAGCTATGCCAACCATGATAGATTGCCATCGCCTCAGAGTCAGCGTGCATAGTTGAGGGGTCGTCGAAGAGAGCTTCCTCATATTCGTTGTAAAGATTAGATGCTTCAGTAAGAACAGAAGGCATTTTAACCAACCTTAGAACCTTCTTGTTTATGCAATCTTCGCAGTTCATATTTACTATCGGATCACAATTGTCTGGATCTATCTCACACCTACTACAATAATGCCATATGTCTCTTAATCTCCAACGAATCTTTTTGGCTAAAAGATCAGTGGTATCCCTAAGCCAATTACTGTCGGTGTAAGTGGCAGCACACCACCAGGTTTCAATTCCTTGCTTGTTTAGCGGTAAGCCGTTATGGTGAACCGAAATGAAAGTCATAACGCCTGCGCCAACATTTGCCTTGTTAGCCTTGTCAGCGCGCATTTCCAGACTTACATTATTGGTATCTTCGTCGCGCGTCACAATCGCATTCCATGGCGAGGCAAAAATATCTATGATATAATCCAATTTCAATCCTACCTGAAGATTAACCCACTGTTCTGTTAGGTCGTACACGGGCCCGGATGCACCTCGATTGTTATTATATCCCCATCCGTTACATCCATATTTGCTTGCGCCCGGTCCTCCGTGCCCCGGGTCAATACAAGCATAGTCATACCCATATGAGACACTTATCGGAACAACAAAAAGTGCCAACATCAGCACAGAGATAGAATATATAGTTTTCATTTTTCCTCCCCTCGGTAAAGAAACTCAGGATGGTTTACTTTCCGCTCAGCTTTATTACAAATATCTTACTCGAGCTATGCGAACCACATGCTATCTTAGTTCCGTCAGGCGACCAAACCGGACTTGTCTCTATCTTATCAGGTGTATCTGTTATCTGTATTCTGCCAGTTCCATCTGCATTAACTATATAAAATTCTGATGCAATAATATCAAACTCACTTTCCTTTTGGACAGAAAAGACGACACGCTTGCTGTCGGGTGACCATCTCGCTGGATATCCTATTCCTAAATTGGAGAGTATCTTACCTTCAAGATCCATAACAATTATTTCTCCACGAAGATTAAAAGCAAAAACTTTACTCCCATCAGGAGACAATTCGGGGAATGACCATCTGCCATCTTTACTCACTCTCTTTTTAATGGTCCCATCGAGGCTCTCTAACCAAATCTCTCCATCTGGATAGGGTTTCACCAAAGTGCAAAGTTGCCTTTTTGCCTCTTCTGCCTTAAGTTTCCCCTGCTTTATCGTCTTAAAGATTTTCGTTTCCCCTTCTGGTTGTTCATGGACCTCGTAGTAACCAACAGTTCCATCCTTCAGGACAAACGGAGCTCCGATGTAAGAGAAATAGAGGCCTTCAGGTGGTAGCCCAGGTATAGAGTCCTCCCTAATTTTTTGCACCTGCCCGCTCATATCGACCGTTTTTACTATAAACTTCTCTCCTCTACCCTTTCCCTCTGTTGTCCACGGCCTTTTCTCAGAAACCACAAAAGTCGAGTCGCTCGTCCAATCAAATGTCCAGAGTCGGTCTTTAGGAATATAAATCTTTTTAACTTCTCCTTTCCCATCTGCATCAGCGACGCATAAAGTTCCCATATACACAAAAGCCAGCTTAGTCCCGTCCGGCGACCAAATAGGACTACCGCCTGTGCCAATCTCGATTATCTCGAACTTTGCCTGCTCCTCCAGCTTTTGGCTCTTGGCGCTCATTGAGAGAACGCTACCAAGAATAAACAAACAGCACAATCCGATGATCAAACTTCTGGTTCTCATTTCCTCTTTCTCCTTTCGCAGAGGTTGAATCTACACAATCCCTTTATATGTATATAACTATTCGTGAAGAGAGTGCAGACTATTTTTAACCTTTTTGTGTCAAATACTCTTGAAGACTTGCCTCTTGTCGCGACATATTAGGGATAACCCTACCCGTGACTTTCGCCTGTTCTCTGGATTCTCATTTTGGAATTGCTTGTCTGCCAAGCTCTTGAGATTAATAGCGGCTCTTTTGTGGGCCTGTCAGTCAAAAATTCATTTGGGAAATTTCCCGATGACCAACTGGGATAGAGGTTGTAGCCCATCTGTTTAACGGAAAGGGGTGCAACGGCTGTCCGAGCGGGGAGTATTCTTTGTTGATAACGGACGCCTCGTCTGTTTCAGTCTTTTTGGCGTCGTGGACGAAGGCATCTGGGGACAACAGAGAGAGATTTTCCCGCCAAGACCAATTAGGGTGATACCGAGAAGATTGACTATCTTATCGTGCGTAGGAGGTCGTTGTAGGTGACGAATATTATCAGCAGGATCAGAAAGGCCAGCCCGATCTGCTGCATGGCAGCGCGCTGCTTTAAGCTGAGAGGCGAGCCTTTGATCTTCTCAATGCCTAAGAACATAAGGTGGCCGCCATCCAGCACCGGAATGGGCAGAAGATTTATCAAAGTCAGGTTGACCGAGAGAAGAGCCATGAAGGAAAGGAGGCTCACGAATCCGGCCT
>JBARPX010000186.1:0-14751 GCA_049643405.1 Candidatus Zixiibacteriota bacterium | reverse complement strand
TACTTGAGCACCTCGATTATGAAAAACGGATTGCCCGCTGTCCTTTGATGCACATAGGCGAAAAACGGAGATGGAAACTCAGACTTGATGAACTTCGACGAGATCAGCTCTCTGGTTCCGGAAGGGTCAAGCCGATTCACTCTCAAGCAGCGGTCTTCTTTCTCCTTTAGCCAGCCTTCCATCAACTTCGCCAAGGGCGTGCCTTGTTTTAACTCTTCTTCACGCAGGGAACCGCACAAGAAGACGCGTCCCTTATCTTTCTGCATCTGAAAATGCTTCAAAAACTGCAGGGTGGAGAGGTCCGCCCACTGCAGGTTTTCGATGGCAAGTGCAAAAGGAAGGGATAGAGATATCTTCACCAGCAGGTCGTCGATTCTCAGGTGGAGAGAGGTCCGGTCCTCCGGATGATGCGACGGATCATCTTTTGACCAACTGAGGAGGTCGTTCAACTCAGAGAGTATGCGGCCAGCGCACCTGCTCTCCACGTACGGTTTCAGTTTACGCAGGGCTTCCATCAATGGCTGATATGCCACCGTTTGGTTTTCCAGGCAGTGTGAGTCGACGAAAACGATTCCCTGAAGCTGGCAGTCTGTCTTCAGGTGTTGAAGAAGTGCGGTTTTGCCCACCCCTTGCTCTCCTGAGATCAGGATAAAGGTCCCGTTTGAGCCTGCCGCCTGTTTTAGACTCCTGTCGAGTCGTCGCAACTCCTTTTCCCTTCTCACCAGGGGGCCGCTGTTTAGATGAGCAAGGCCGAGCTTGCCCACCGGCGGGTCCCGTCTTGTTGTCCCTTTGAAATCTCGCCTTAGCCCGGCTTCTATCATCTCCTTTACCCGGGTGGCGTTTGCCGGACGATCGGCTGGGGATTTCTCCAGCAATCTCATGATCAGTTGGCTTAAGGAAGAAGGGAGGTGCGGGTTTAGTTTTGACGGTGGCGCCGGTTTTTGCTGCAGATGGGCAGAGATGATCTTTACCGGATCGTCATAAGGGAAGGGAAGCCTGGAGGTAACCACCTCATACAGGACTATTCCCAGAGAGTAAAGGTCGCTTCTCTCATCCAAAGCGGCCTGGCTGAGCATTTCCGGAGCCATATAAGGCAGAGTTCCCTTGGTCTCCTGACCCCTTGTTGACCCGATCCTCTCAGAAAGCCCAAAGTCCAGGATCCTGGGGCTGAAGGTTCTTTCCGTCAGTTTGAGGTTGTCCGGCTTCAGATCGCAATGCACCATTCCCCGCAGATGCAGAAACTCCAGAACTTCGCATATCTGCCAGATTAGGTGATAGAGCGCTTCGAACTGCGCTTCTGCCTCCTGAGGATCGCAAAGGTCGGGAAAGCTCCCCCGGAGACTCTTCCCCTGTACGAATTCCATGGTGAAATAGGGTTGTGAGTTCCCGAGCCCGGTAGCATTCTCCGAATAGCCAAAATCGAAGACCTTGACCACTCCGGGATGTTTGAGTTGGGTAAGAAGCAGGAATTCCCTTTTGAAGTCCTGTATAACGGACGGATCGCCGGAACCGGCGGCAAGGACCTTTAAGGCAACTTCTTTTTTGGTCCACCGGTCGTGAGCCCGGTATACGCTTCCTATTCCGCCTTCTCCCAGAAAATTTAGTATCTCGTAACGATGCGAGAAAGCGTGTGAGGTTTTCAGCTCGGGCATTTGGGTCGGTATTTCAGAAAGCATCCTGGCGTGACGAAATTCAGCGATGGTTTATGCGTGGCCATTCGGGAATCATGCAGTTTGAGCCTCGACCGCTCCCTGCTGTGTGACCGGAAGGGTGACGGTGAACGTCGTCCCCCCAAGGGAGCTTTCTACGGAGATGTGGCCTTTGTGATTCTTTACGATCCTCTCACATATGACCAGTCCGAAGCCATGTCCGTTCTTCTTGGTGGTGAAGTGAGGCTCGAATATCTTTGGCAAAATGTCCGGAACTATGCCGGGACCGGAGTCGGATATCTTGACCTCCACCAGCTTCTCCCTTTTGGCGTAAGAGGCGGCGATGGCTATGGTCCCCTGGGATGGGGAAACTACATTTATGGCTTCAGCGGCGTTGTTGATTATATTCAGGAAGACCTGCTGGATCTGGCCAACGTCCATGGGTATGGGCGGAAGTTCCGGATCGAACACGGTTTCAAACGTTATTCCGGTTATCTGCTTTTGGGGCCTTAAGGAAAAGATCAGATCCTCGATCAAGGTGCGCAGATTATACTTGGTGATCTTGGTCTCCAATTTGGAGAAATCCATGAGCCCGTCGGTGAATCTTTTCATGGTTTGCACGCTCTCCTGGATGGCCCTGGTGTTTCTCTCCACCCTGGCCGAGTCTCCCTTTTTCAGATTAAGCGGCAGGAGCTCGGCATTGTTCAGGATGATGGTCAAGTAGTTGTTGAGTTCATGTCCAATGGAGGCCGCCATTTCACCTTTGGAAACCAGATTCTGTGAATAGATCAGGTATTTTTCCGCAATCACCTTCTCGGTGATGTCCTCGAGGACCAAGATCAAGCCCAGGATGCGGTTGTCGTGACTGTGCAGGGGGCTGGCCTTCAACGACAAAGCCACCTCCTGCGATCCAAACCTGTGGTAGGATTTGGCCTCCTCAAACGCAGCGCCGGTATAGAGAACCTGGTAGCATATCTTCTTCCATCCGGCTCTCTCCTCCTCGGGAACCAAATCCAGAAGGGACAGGTTCTTGAGTGAGTGAAGATCCTGTTCTTCTCTCCAACCAGCCCGTTTGAAAATCTCCTGCGAGGTTTTGTTGGCTATGGTTATCCTGAGTTTATTGTCCACCACCACTATCCCCACCGGGGTCTTCTTTACCACGTTCTCGTTATAGATCTTCATCGCCAGAAGATTCTCATAGAGCTTGGCGTTTTCTATGGCCATGGCGGCCTGCCCGGCAAAAAGCTCAAAAAGATATAGGTCGCTCTGCAGGAAGATGTTGCTCTTGGAGCTGTTATCTAAGTACAGAATCCCGACTATCCTCTCCTTGCTTTTCAGCGGAACGCACATTATGGATTTTAAGTCGAGTTCCACGATGCTTTTCTGCTTGGAATATCTCTCGTCGTGCTGGGCGTCGGACGTGTAGATGGATTTGCCGGTTTTAGCCACGCTGTTGGCGATGGACATGGAGATACGGAAGTCCTCCTTGGTGAGGGATTCCTTGCAGATATTATGCGCGGTCTTAAACTGCAGGTTGCCTTCTTCGTCTTTGAGCATCAAAAATCCGCGCTCCGCGCGCAAAAGTTTGCTGGCCCGCCGCATCACCATTTGAAGGATGTCATCCAAAACCAGGGTGGAGTTTATCGCCTTGCTGATGTCCAGCAGGGCTTCCAGATCGTCTCTTCTCACCCGGCCCGATTCTGAAGCCTGAGACTTCTCCTCCTCCTCCAACCTGGGCTGGGCTGACTCCACCTGCTCGAAGATGGTCTCCATCTGGGCCAAGGTGTCATCCAGGTTAATTACTTCCTTGTCATTCGCGTTTTTCGCATTGTCAGATTTTTCGAGAACCTCCATCTTTCCGACTGAAACGTTCTGCTTATCCTTAGATGGTTCCTGCGAATCTGGAGCTGACATACTTCCTCCCCTTTCCGGGCAGAGCTTGCCCTAAGGACTTAAGTTCCTCTATATTATCGGCCAAGAGGAACAACAGCTTAAGCCCAAAAGGCCTGTTCGAAAGGAGAATCTGCGGGCGAGAACCGGGAGTTGGGCACGTCGAATCCTCTCTTCCGTTTACTTTCCGTAAAGCTTGACCTCAGAGAACCGAATCTAAGACAGTTTCCTTAAACAAGGACAGTCAAGGGAGGAATCGCTGACCGGGTTGATATAATAACGGTCTCTGGAGGCCAAAAGTGTAACTGGAACCACTTTCGCCCGTATCATTAAATGGCAACCAACATAGGATCAGTATCTACGCAACTTCTTCTATGGAGGTCCCGCCATGCGAATCAGAGTTATTCTCCTCGCGGGTTTCATCGCTTTTTTCTGTCTAAGTCAGGCTCACTCAGCCGAACTGTCCCAGAGCGTGAGGTTTTCGCCTCAAGATCTGACATTCTCCCAATCAGCCGGATTCGAGGTTGTATACCTGAGAGGTTGTGACATCACCTCCCAAGTGGGCGAACCTCAGCTTCCGGTCAAACAGGTTTCCGTACTCCTGCCCTCCGGCTCCCAGGTGGAGGAAGTTATAGTCAAGAGCGGTGAGGGAGAGTTGCTCCCCGGGGAGTATCAGATTCTCCCGGCTCAGCCTCCCCGGATTCTCTCCATGATGCAGGAGCCGATTCCGTTCGTCCGGCCCCTGCCGAGAGCCTACCGACAGAGCGCGGAATACCCGGGGCGGTTGGTGGAGCACACCGGGGCAGGGTTTTTGGGAGGGTATCAACTCGTGAATATCCTGGTCTACCCGGTTCAATACTTTCCGTCGCAGAAGAAGCTTAAGTTCTACTCTCAGGTGGAGTTTACGATTCGCTACTCTGCGGGAAGAAAGGAGCCGGTTCCCATCCGGCAGCGATCGGCGGCCGGGAGACAGGTTTTTCAGACCATCTTGAAGCGAGCGACCGTGAACTCGGACCCGAGCAGATTGGAATTCATACCCAGGGAAATAAGAAGGTCGTTTGTCCCGCCCGGAGACTTCGAGTACGTGATCATCACCGATACGGGTTTCGTCTCCACCTTTCAATCGCTGGCGGATTGGAAGACCGAAAAAGGTGTGCCGGCGAAGATCGTCACCACCCAGTGGATATATTCCCAATATTCCGGATACGACAATGCCGAGAAGGTGAGAAATTTCATCAAGGATGTCTACCAGAACTGGGGAACGCTCTGGATTCTGCTCGGGGGCGACACCAACGTGGTTCCCGACAGGGCGGCCTGGGCCATGGACTGTGAGGCCGGGATGAGTCCGGACGAGAACGAGATAAGATGCGATCTTTACTTCTCCGACTTAGATGGGAGCTGGGACGCCGACGGAGACCACATCTACGGGGAGGTGGAGGACTCGGTTGACCTGTACCCGGATGTTTTCGTGGGGAGGGCTTCATGCAGCAACGTCACCAAGGCGCAGGCGCTGGTGAATAAACTCCTGATCTATGAGAAGAACCCCCCGGCCGACTACACCACCAAGATGCTCTTCTTAGCGGAGATATTGTGGTCCAACCCCTACACCAACTCCGGACTGAGCAAGGACATGATCGACGAACTATACGTCCCTCCGCAGTTCGATCCCATCACCAAGCTGTATGAGGATCTGGGTAACGAAAACTATACCTCGGCCATGGCAGCTTTAAACGACGGCCAGAACATAATCAACCATGACGGGCACTGCTGGTGGACCGTGATGGGCGTGGGAAACGGCTCTCTGTATCGTTCTGACATGGACGCTTTGCATAATGGTCCCCGAAACTCCATCCTTTACTCGATAGGTTGCTGGCCTGCGGCCATCGATTATGACTGCCTGGCGGAACACTTCATCAACAACCCCAACGGGGGAGGGGTGGCCTTCATCGGGAACTCCAGATACGGGTGGGGATCGCCCGGAAATCCGAAGTACGGTTATTCAGACAGATTCGACCAGCAGTTCTACGCTTCTCTTTTTGCCAGGGATATCTATCGCATTGGAGCCACGGTGGCCGACATGAAATCGTTCTACGCTCCGTTCTCCCGCCAGGAGAACGTGTATCGCTGGTGCCAATACCAGGTCGTTCTCCTGGGCGATCCGGAGATGCCTATATGGACCGACACGCCTCAGACGCTTCTGGTTCACCATCCGGATACCATCGTCTCCGGGAGCAACCAATTCCCGGTTACCGTCTACAGCGGTTCAGGCGAGATGGAACCTGTTGAAGGAGCCTTAGTATGCCTGATGAAAGGGGATGAAGTCTACCAGCGGGGATTGACGGACCAGCAGGGTCAGATTCTTCTGGATATCGAACCCTCTTCTGCCGGCGACCTGTATGCCACCGTAACCGCTCACAACTTCCTCTATCACACTGGCGCCGCGACCGTGCTCGCGGCAGGAGGTTGCGTGTTGTACGAGGAACACAGCATAGATGACGCTACAACCGGGAACGGGGACGGCCTGCCCAATCCCGGGGAGACCATTGACATGTCGGTTACCCTAAAAAACTGGGGAACCGAGGTGGAGTACAACGTTTATGCCATCCTGCACTCCACAGGCGATCCCTACGTCACCCTGATTGACAGCTTGCAGGACTTCGGCATAATGAATCCGGGCCAGAGCGCTGTCAGCCTCGAGCCGTACAGCTTCAGCATCGGCTCAGACTGTCCCAACAATCACGTGGTTTATTTCGACCTGCAGATAAACGAGGGTTACGGATTTTCCTGGAGCAGCATGATCTCAATCACCGTGGTTACGCCGGATTTGTTCTATTACAGCTATTCCGTGGACGATGCATCCGGGGGAAACGGCAATGGCATCCCCGAGCCACTGGAGACTTTTGATCTTCGGGTGTATGCAAAGAATCAAGGCGTGGAACTGGCTACCAGCGTGACCGGCTCTCTCTCCACGCCCAGCCCCTACCTTTATTTCCCCAGCAGCAGTGCTGATTTTGGTGACGTCGGATTTGGAG
Organism: Candidatus Zixiibacteriota bacterium; assembly: GCA_049643405.1. Classification (GTDB taxonomy): domain Bacteria; phylum Zixibacteria; class MSB-5A5; order MSB-5A5; family SM1-73; genus SM23-73-3. The sequence goes on along the minus strand of JBARPX010000186.1, from coordinate 8,180 downwards.
AGGTGCGGGGGGCAACCTTCGAAGATATCCAACTCCTATCCGGTTGTCCTTCCAACGATTTCCCATATCTTCATCTTCAGGCCGAGACCGGCGAAGGGTACGTTTTTCAGGACAGTTTCGTCTTGAGTATCGGAGAATGGGGACTTGAAGATGACATGGAGTCGGGCACCGGCGAGTGGACGCACTGGGGCACCTGGGATTCCTGGCATCTCACCGATTACAGGAAGCACTCCGGTGATTATAGTTGGTACAACGGGTTAGAAGGTTTCTGGTACTTCCGCGACAACACCCACAGCTGGCTGCAGAGCTCTCCGGTCATCTTGGGTCCGGAGTCGTGTCTCAGCTTCTGGATGTGGTATGACGTGACCAACTACGGTGTGGATGGAATACACCTGGAGCTATTTTACGAAGGCACCGGAGTGCGGGATACCATAGACTTCATCGGAACCGGAGGCGCCCTGGATTCACTTCTCAATACGGGCAACGACTGGCTGGAGTACACTTATGACCTATCCTACATTCCTCCGGGCACCGGCATACGCATCGGGTTCGTCTTCAGCAGCGACGCCCAGTACTCGTATGACGGAGAAGGTTTCTACATAGACGACGTGAGGGTGGGACCGAGCAGGGGAGCCTGGATAGCAGGCGACGTCACCGGCGACCTGGTGGTGGACGTTGCAGACGTCATCTTCCTGGTAAATTACCTCTACAAATTTGGACCTGCGCCCGATCCGCCGGAGAGGGGAGACGTAAACCAGGATTCTGAGGTGACGCTGGCAGACATCGTGTATCTGATCAACTATCTGTACCGTGCCGGGCCTCCTCCGCTGTAAGTCGGTCCATCCACCAGAACTCCAGACTTGTACTAAAGAGCCCTTTTCTGCAAGAGAAGGGCTCTTTTCTTGAGCAGGAGTCTAGATCCGATAATCCACCAGTCTGCGCGTGAGACATTGGCAGCCTTCTGCGGATCCCCTAGTGCCCTCCGCATCATGATCGCTCAAGGTATCTGCCGAGTCACGGAGCGGTTCATGGTTGACAAATCGAGCAGACCGATTATATTAGAATTGAGGTCTCCGGCACAGTGGTTCTTCGCTCGAAGCCAAGACACGGACCTCTTGCCGACGGGCGAGGCTCAGTGCTGACCTAACCAGCGGAGCTTGTACCGTGAGAATTTCTGGTGTTCTTGCCACACTCTCTTTCTCATTATATTTACTTCTTCTCGCCCCGACCGTCTCAGCGCAGCCGGTCATGCAAGCAAGGATTCATATTGCTGATGAAGTTCAGACCAGGGAAGTTCTCGAACTCAATCTGGACATTGCCTATGTTAAGCCCGGAGAATACATCGACATCATCACTGACCGGGAGGAACTCGACAGAATTCGCTCCTGGGGATATGACGTGGAAGTCGTACATGAGGACTTGGTGGCCTTCTACCGCAGTAGACTGGATCCGACCAAGGACATGGGAGGCTACCATACTTACGCCGAGGTTAGCGCAGCTTTGGATTCCATGCACATACTCTATCCTTCGATCACCAGCGATAGCATAAGCATCGGCCTGAGTCTGGAAGGGAGGTCTATCTGGGCCTTCAAGATATCTGATAATCCGCAGGTGGACGAGGACGAGCCGGAGGTCTTTTACAACAGTCTGATCCATGCCCGTGAGCCCATCGGTATGGAAGCGCTCTTGTATTTCATGTGGTATCTGTTGGATAACTACGGGACCGATTCTCTGTCCACCTATCTGGTGGACAACCGGGAGTTGTGGTTCGTGCCGGTGGTCAACCCTGACGGGTACGAGTATAATCGCGAGACCAACCCCGGCGGAGGGGGAATGTGGCGAAAGAACCGGCGGGAATTCTGGGACGGAAATTGGGGAGTGGATCTTAATCGAAACTTCGACTTCATGTGGGGATACGATAATGTTGGCTCAAGCCCCTATTGCTGGGACGAAACCTACCGGGGAACCGCTCCATTTTCTGAGCCGGAGACTCAAGTGTTAAGAGATTTCATAACCAGCAGAGATTTCGCCATGTGCTTAGACAATCACGCCTACGGGCCGGCGCTCATTTATCCCTGGAGCTATGATTATATCTATGCTCCGCATCACGAGCTTTTCGCGGCGATCGCCGAATCCATGGGCGTTTTGAACGGGTATCCCGCCGGCACAACCTGGGAGCTTTATTATTTGGTCAATGGAGGGAGCATCGATTGGGAGTATGGTGATACCCTCTCTAAGCCCATGATAATCGGGATCACTCCGGAGATCGGCACCGAGTACGACGGATTTTGGCCCAGCCTTGGGAGGATACTCCCGTTGTGCCAAGAAGAGCTTCCCGCAAATCTCCTGTATGCCGAACTAGCCGACGATCCTTACAAGATATTCCCGCCAAATTCCCCGGTTCTGGCGACGATAGACATCGTCGACTCGGATTACACCGTCTTTTGGTCCTTCAACGACACTCTAAATCCCGCCTCCGCCTTCGAGCTGACCGAAATGAACCGAACCGAAAGGATCGTCTATGATGTGGAGGGAGAATATGACTATTGGGATCTGGATGGTTTCAGTATCTCAACCAATAGATACTTCTCACCAACCCACAGCTTCTATTCCGGGCAGGGAAATAACTTGGACAATAACGTTACTACGGTAGACAGCATCGACGTCCGGCCGGGCGATGCGGTGAGAATCCTGTGCTGGTATGAGATAGAGGCGGACCGGGACTATGCCTATGTGGAGATCTCTACCGACGGAGGGAACGATTTCTTCTCAATCCCGGGAAACATCACCACCGACTACAACCCCCATGGCAGTAACCTGGGAAACGGAATTACCGGTTCGTCCGGAGGGTGGATAGTGGGAGAATTTAACATAGATGCCTACGTGGGGCGCGAGATATTTATTCGTCTGCGTTACGTAACAGGCCCGATGTTCAATGAAGAGGGATTCTACGCTGATGACATCTTTCCTTTCCAGAGGTACCATATTCTCTCCGACGCCATTGAGGAGACTTTTTATCAAATCTGGGGTCAGGAGGAGGGGACTTACTTTTACAGAGTCAGGGCAAAGGATGAGCAAAACCAATGGAGCGGATGGAGCGATGTGGAGAAAGCAGTGGTGATTCCGGGCTTCGCGCGGGGCGACGCCAATGGAGATGGCGTCATAAACGTCGCGGATGTGGTCTACCTGGTGAACTTCCTGTATAGAAACGGCGACCCACCGGACCCCATCGCTGCCGGAGACGCCAACTGCGACGGCATTGTCAATGTCGCAGACGTAGTTCGTCTGGTCAACTATCTCTATAAAGGGGGAGACCCACCGGGATGCTAGTTACAGACTTCCGAGCCTTTGCGAAACATCTGTGTAAAAGCCCCAGCTTTCACGACGCTGGGGCTTTTCTTTTGTACACCTTTTAAGGATGATTTACTCTTTGAGTTTCACTATGGTGACACCGGCGCCGCCTTCGTTCCACTCCCCAAGCCTGGTGTTTTCCACCCGGTGGTGATGGGACAGAAACTCGCCGATCTTCTTGCGCAGTGCGCCGGTTCCCTTGCCGTGGATAACCCACACCGAAGTCAGGCCTGCCAGGAAGACGTCATCCAAGTACTTATCAACGATTTCAAACGCTTCCTCTGCTAAAAGCCCCCTTAAGTCGATCTCCGGTGATACCTGAGGAATGGTATAGGAAGACGTGCTCACATACTCAGAGGCAGCTTCGACTTTTTCCCCCTCTTCAATTATGGTTAGTTTCTCCTCCTCCACATCGTATGTCACGCTTCCCACCAGAACCTTGAATTTCTTCGACTGTTCATCCTTGGATACTACCTCTCCTTTGATGCCCAGAGGTTCGATCCAAACGGAGTCCCCTGGCTTGAGGATGCCTAACTTCCTGGTCACCTTCTCCTCAAACTTCTCCAATTCCTTGTCCAAGGAGGTTTTCTTCTCCTCGACAACCCGATGGGCATCCTTCACCGCCTCCTTTTGAGCCTGGGTCTTTCTTATCTGCCCCACCAGTCTCTCCAGCTCTACTCTGGTGGTTTCCACCATGAGCTTCGACTCTCTCAGGGCGGTTGTCTTCAGTTCCTTTTCACGCTGGTCCAGCTTTTTCATTCTGTCCTGATAGAGATTCATCAACTCCTGGGTCACCTTTTTCTGCTCCTCCAAAACCTGTCGGTTCTCCCTGACTTTGTTGAGGTCCTTTTCCAGGCTCTCTAAGAGCGCTCCCAAGTCCCTCTCCTCGGTGCCCAGGACCTCTTGAGCTTTCTGAATCACCTCTTCCGGCATGCCCAGTCTCTGGGCGATCTGGATGGCGTAACTTGAGCCGGGATATCCCATCCGAAACCGGAAGGTAGGGGTGAGAGTTCCCTTGTCGAATTCCATGGAAGCGTTTCTTATCTCCGGGTACTCCTGGACCAATGTCTTCAGTTCCCCATGGTGGGTGGTGATGATGGTTCTGGCTTTTTTTCTTATCAGCTCACCGATTATGGCTTCACCCAGGGCCACACCCTCTTTGGGATCGGTTCCCCCGCCCAGCTCGTCGAGAAGAATCAAACTCTCTGAGTCAGCGTTCACCACCGCCTCTTTGATGTGGAGCATGTGGGAGGAGAAGGTGGAGAGGGACATCTCGATGGACTGTTCGTCTCCGATGTCGGCATACACCCGTTCGAACACCGAGATCTCCGAATCCGGCTTGGCAGGGACGTGTAATCCTGCCAGAGCCATCAAGGTGAGCAGGCCCATGGTCTTGAGCGCCACCGTCTTTCCGCCGGCATTGGGTCCGGTTATGATCAAGCAGATGTGATCTCTTCCCAAAGTCAGGGAAAGTGGAACCACCTCCCCTGCCTTTGATGGTTCGGCTTTGCTCACCACTTCTTCGCCTCTGGGAAGTTGGAGCAAAGGATGCCGGGCTTCGATCAGATTAATGAACCCCTGTTCATTCAGCAGGGGGGGATTGCCGTCGTATCTGAAGGAAAGCTGAGCCTTAGCATGGATGAAATCCAACTCCTGCAGAATCCGCACCATCACGTCTAGGTCCCTCAGCTCCGCTCTGATGGCGCTGGTGATTTTCCGTAAGATTCTCTCGATCTCGGCTTTCTCCTCCAGGGAGAGTTCCTTCAACTGATTGTTCATTCCCACCACCCCCAGGGGTTCCACGAATATGGTGGCGCCGCTTCTGGAGCGGTCGTGGATTATTCCCCTGCTCTGGAAGAAGTCGGATTCATCCATGGGGAGGACGTATCTTCCGTCCCGAATGGTGATGATGTCATCCTGGCGGGGGCCCTTGGCCTTGCGTGCACCGAGCATGGACTCCAGCTTGTCTAAGATTCGATTACGTAAAGTCTTCGTTTGGTGGCGGACGTCGGATAATCTCCCCGAAGCCGAATCTCTTATCTCTCCGGACGGATCTACCGACGACTTTATGGAGTAAAGCAGCTCGTCGAAACTCCTCAAGTCCGCGACTAAGGCGCTAATGTGAACGTACTTCTCTTTCTTGTTCTTGAAGAATTCGATCAGGGACTTGGAGATGGTCAAAATCTCCGCTAAGCTCAGAAGCTCCTTGGGATCGAGGTATGTCCCTTCCGTCTCTGCCTTCCTCAACGAGTGGCGGATATCCTGCATGGAGGAGAGTGGAAAGGTTTCCTCAAAAGTCAGCATCTCCTTAAGTTCGGTGGTCTGTCTTATCTCCTTTTCCGCTATCTCCTTATCTTTTGTCGGAAATATGGAGAGTGCCAGCTCTTTCCCCATCTCTGAGAGGCAGTGTTTTGAGAGCATCTCTCGCACTTTGTCGAACTCTAAGACTTTCAGCGTATGTTCATCCACGGGGCGGACCCAGATTTCCTTTTGTCGATCTTTTTGAGAAAAGAAATCCCAACAGAAACTGCTGGCGGCTTAGACAAGATCCCTTTCCTCCGTTGGGAATAAGATACCGTTTTCTTCTGGCCTTAGCAAATTCAAGTTCCGAAATAATCCTCCATGGTGCGGATGATTCTCGACACCGATGGGCCTTCGGCAGAGAATCCCCCCAGGTCCCTCGAAGATTTCCCCGGCTCTGCCCTGAGGGCTGATTTCAGCTTGTCCACCAGGCTGGGACTCTCCGGGTGAAGGAAAGTGGTCTCATCATAAATCATGGGGACCACACCTCTCATTCCGGGAGCGAAAAACGAGCTGTCCAGTTTGGCCACGAAGGAATCGGGGAGAGGCAGAAATATCAGCAAAAAGAGCATTACACCCAAAACGATCCAACCCTGGAAGATGCCCATGATAGCTCCGCCTACTGCGTCCACTCTTCCCAAAGGCTTAAGCGAGGCGAACTTGTAAAAAAAGAATCCCAGGAGCTTGATCCCCACGTAGACCATCACGAACACAACGATGAACGCCATGAAGACCACCATCACCGTCGACACCTTCATGTGCGAAAGGAACTTCGCGGTGATCTGTTCGGAATAGTTTATGGAGAAGATCACTCCGCTGGTAAGTCCGATTATGCCCATCACGCCGCTGAAGACTCCTCTCCTGGCTCCGATTATGATGGCAGCCAAAAGCAGCCCCATCAACACGAAATCTATCCAGTTCATCTCTGCCCTCTCTTTCTTGCCCTGTCTTCACTCAACTATCATTTTCGCGGCCAATTTAGGATCAGTTCTTCCCTTGCTTTCGTCTTTTGACGGACACAAAAAGACAACACGTCACCTCGATTATTTATCGGGGACGTGTTGTCCTTTGAATGACCTTTTTAGACTTCATTTTGCACCGGATTGGATTGTGCAAAATCTGTTTGCTTGAAGCTACATCATCCCGCTCTCTTTTAAAGCAAACATCTTCATTCAGCTTCTGAGATGGACTGTAGTTGCGAAGAAACCATCTGGTTGACTTTTTTGCCGTCGGCTCTTCCCCGAACCTTTGGCATGACCAGCTTCATCACCTTGCCTAAGTCGGAGACGCCGGTGGCGCCCTCCTCGCTTATCGCCTGGCTGATGATCCGGGACAACTCTTCTTCGCTCACCTGCTCTGGCATGTACTTTGTGACTACCGCCAACTCCTCCTTTTCCTTGGAGGCCAGATCGTCCCTTCCACCTTTTTCGAATTGCTGAATCGAATCTTTTCGTTTCTTGATCGCCGAAGACAGGACCGAGATTACGTCATCGTCAGAGAGCTCGGAACCCCTTTCAATTTCCTTGTATCTGATCTCCGATTTTAGCATGCGGAGAACGCTTAGCGTCAGGGTGTCCTTGCTTTTGAGGGCTTCCTTGGCGTCCTGATTAATCCTGCGCTTAAGAGAGGACTCACCCTCTGGCTTTGCCTGATCTGTCATGAATTAATATTCCTCTCTTCGACGGCTCTTTCTTCTTGCCGCAGCCAGCCTTCTTTTGCGACGTTCGGATGGCTTCTCGAAATGTTGGTGCTTCTTGATATCTGCCAGGATGCCCGCCTTCTCGCAGGATTTATTGAACCTGCGGAGGGCCTTCTCGAAGGTCTCGTCGCGCCGAATTATCACGTTGGTCATCTCATCTCCAACCCCCTTTCTTTCCCATAAAATCATCAACTCCTTTCTCAGTGTAGTATACGAGACTAACCCTATCTTGTCAAGCAAGATTTACATCTTCTCGAAAATTCTGCACTCCTTTGGGCCGGTGCGACGGGCTGCTTCTCTAATTGGCAGTGAATCAATAACTTAGTGGCCAAGGTTGCCCCACACAGGGTGCCTGTCTTGATCATCGGGTCTCAGGGTCGGTTGGGGGTCGGGTATAACCGCACCGGTCTTTCGTGACGTATCCCTTTGATCTTCAATGCGTTATGCGAGAGAGTCGAGTGCTCGCGTTTCCAGATGTCGGAATAATGCTGCGGCAGTGCGCGTAAGGGCAGAAGATGCCGCTCTCTGGGAAGTCTTAAGGGGAATTACCGGGTGGGAGGAGACCTTACCCGTTATGGGTCGTATCTCTGACAGGCCAAGCGCAAACGGAGATTGATAGCTATAATCCGATCAGTAATCCGGGGCGCTTTGAGTCGGACAAACCCTTAGCTATTATATCTCTAAAATTAGACCGTCATGAGCGATGGTGAGTCTTTCAAAGGCCAACTTTCTGGCCTTATGCAGGATTTCCGTTTCTTTCCCCTCCAACTCGGGGGGGATATGAGTGAGCAATACCGACCCAACCTTCTTCTCCAGCGCCACTGGAAGC
>JBARPX010000185.1:0-10862 GCA_049643405.1 Candidatus Zixiibacteriota bacterium | reverse complement strand
TTCCGCTCTGCTCCAGTTGAATCCAAAATGAAGCAAGACAAGCATTATGTCTATGTCTTACGAAGCCTGAAAGACGGGAGACTATATACTGGCCATACTACTAACCTCGAAAATAGGCTGCGTGATCACAACACGGCCCACACTAAATCTTTGAGATATAGAAGGCCATTAAAATTAGTCTACTTTGAGGAGTATAGAATCAAGAAGGAGGCGATGGACCTGGAGAGATTCTTCAAGACTCCCGAAGGCGGTGTTTTGAAAAGGAAGCTGATCCAAGAGAGGACGTAGCCGTTCTGTCTCAGTTGGGAGAGCGCCCGTACGGGAGGTCGGCGGGCAGACGCCCCCCCAGACGGGAGCGTCCGCTCGTCCGGGTTCGATTCCGCTCTGCTCCAGTTGAATCCAAAATGAAGCAAGACAAGCATTATGTCTTACGAAGCCTTAAAGACGGGAGATTATATACTGGGTATGGTTTTTGTTGCATTTAATCGATCATCGCTGGCAGACGATCGAAGGGAAGGATTTGACTATGAACCATGGACCATGAACTATCAACTGAAAATTTAATCTTCGATTGAATTTTCCCGTGCTAGACGGGGAGTTAGCGGTGTCCTGTAACCCGGAATCCGCTATACCGGGGTCGAATTCCCACCTGAGGTTCTCTCGTCTTCTGGTGGGAGGTTGGGTGTGTGACGTTGAAGATCAGGTCCTGCGCAACTCGAGCTCGCCGAATCCCGCCAGGACCGGAAGGTAGCAACGGTAAGCGAATCCTTGAGTGTGCCGCGGGATAGCCTGGTTGGAGTTGGCTGCCCAGGCTCCTCCAAAAGGCAGGAATCGACGGTGGGTGCACGGGAATCCCGTCCTTCGACAAGTTCTCCTCGAGTCTGAGCGATCTCGGAGTCGAAGACAGGATGGTGAGCAAAGCCGAACCACCGAAGGCGGGATTGGTTCATAGTTCATGGTTCACGGTATAAAGAGTAGAGGCCCCATTAAAAGGAAAGAAAGATGACTTATCTGGTGATGGCAAGAAAATACAGGCCCCAGACCCTTGAGGAGGTAGTGGGGCAGTCGCACGTAACCACTACCCTAAGACATGCCATCGAGAGCAACCGCATATCTCATGCCTACCTCTTTGCCGGTCCCAGAGGAACCGGCAAGACCACGGTGGCAAGGATTCTGGCAAAGGCCTTAAACTGCAAGGAGGGTCCCACTGCCCAGCCGTGCAATCGCTGTGACTCCTGCAAGGAGATCACCATCGGCAGAAGCTTGGACGTAATCGAGATAGACGGAGCCTCCAACAACAGCGTGGATGACATAAGGGCGTTAAGAGAAAATATCAGGTACGTTCCGACCCAGCAGAAATACAAGGTCTACATCATCGACGAAGTGCACATGCTCTCCGGCTCCGCCTTCAATGCGCTCCTAAAGACGCTGGAGGAACCACCGGCTCATGCCATCTTCATCTTTGCCACCACCGAGCCCCACAAACTGCCTCAGACCGTGCTCTCCAGATGCCAGAGATTCGACTTCCGCAGAATCCCCACCACTGATCTGGTCAAAACCATCGAGGTCATCGGCCAAAAGGAGAATCTGGAGATACAGAAGGAGGCGGCCTACGTACTGGCTCGGAGGGCAGACGGAAGCCTGAGGGATATTCTATCGCTTTTAGATCAAGTGATCGCATACGGGGGTGAAGCGGAATCCGGCAAGGGCGGAAAGAGGACCATCACCCCGGAATTGGTCGGCGAGACACTGGGTTTGGTAGATCAGGAGAAGCTGTTTGAGTTGACTGATTGCATAGCACAGAAAGACTCCTCCAAAGGGATTTCGCTTCTGGACCAATTGATCGATTCCGGAATGGACCTTCCTGAATTCGTAAACAGCCTGCTGCATCACCTGCGAAATCTTCTGATGGTTAAGGTAGGCGGGGATTCGAGCACGCTTTTTGATCTTTCAGATAATTACTTGGAGAAGTACAAGGAGAAATCATCGCACTTTTCGGACAGTGATATTCTTCGGATGATTAAGGCCGTGGCGGATTTGAACGCTGGGCTGAGGGGAACTTCCGATCCCCGGATACTTCTGGAGATGACCCTGATGAAGCTCTTGAAGATGGAATCCTCGGTGAATTTGGCGGAGGTTCTGGATAAGCTAAACCTTCTGGATCCGGATCAGTCGGGGTACGTTAGGTCGAGCGGTCAGTCCGCACCGGCAGCTTCTCGCTCGCAGCCGCGAGGGCTCAAGCTGGCTAAGCCGTCAGATCGGGGAGAGGACAGAGAGGGACATTCCGCTTCACCTCCTACCCAGAACTCGTCAGGCAAACCGGGGGATCTGTCGCTGGAAAGCATCCAAGGACGATGGGATGACGTCCTGGGGAAGATCAAGAAGGCGAAATTATCGCTCTGGAGCCTTCTTAAAGAAGGGGAGATCATGGGGTTGGAGGACGATACACTCACGGTTGAGTTTCACAATGGAAGAAGTTTTCATAAGAGACAGGCCGAGAGAAGGGAGAACTTCAACCTGATTCAGAAGACGCTGGGAGAGGTCTTCGATCAGCCCTTCGGACTCAAATTCGAGCTGAACGAGGGCAAGATGCCTTCGGCTGGAAAGCCGGAGAACTCAAAGTCCAACAGTCGCCGGAATCAAGCTGCTGACGATCCCCTGGTAAAGAGCATCATGGACACGTTCGAAGGAGAAATCATCTGATAACGCGTTGATGGTCGGAATGACATAACTCTGGACACTGTGGCAAAAGGAGAGGAAGATGGTTAAAGGTTTTGGCAACATGATGAAGCAGATGCAGAAGATACAACAGGAGATGGAGAAGATTCAGGAGGAATTGGCCAACAAGACGGTGGAGGGAACCGCCGGAGGGGGAATGGTAAAGGTGGTGGCCAACGGCAAGCAGGAGATCTTAGAGGTGAAGATCGATCCGGAAGTGGTAAACAAAGACGACGTGGAAATGCTGGAGGATCTGATCGTGGCTGCGGTCAACCAGGCTAAGGAAAAGGCGGCAGAGTTGCAGGCGGAAGATATGGCCAAGCTGACCGGAGGGCTGAAGATACCGGGGCTGCCGTTCTGAGAAGCCGCAGAGCCAGCGAATGCGAAAAAGGCTGGAAGGGACTTCTCCTGAGTTCACTCATTTCAGCACTCAGAAGACTTGAGACGTGGATCGTCCTGCCCTAAGAGCAGGACTTCGTTTTTAAACCGAAAAGAACAGAGCTTTTTTAAGGCTCGCCATCGAGAAAACACAATGGTCGATTCACTTGAGAAACTGATCGAAGAATTCTCCAACTTTCCGGGGATCGGCAAGAAGACCGCCCAGAGGATGGCCTTCTTTGTCTTGAAGCAGAGAAATGAGGAATCGGAGGCCTTGGCGCAAGCCATACTGGAGGTGAAGAGTAAGGTCCGGTACTGTACGATCTGCTTCAACATCACCGAGGATGATCCCTGCGCAATATGCCAGGATGTAAAAAAAGACAGGTCCACCATCTGTGTGGTGGAAGAGGCAAACGACGTGGTGGCCCTGGAGAAGATCAATCAATATAAAGGCCTGTATCACGTCCTGGGTGGTGTATTGTCTCCTCTGGATGGAATCGGCCCGGAGGATCTTAAGGTTAAGGAGCTTCTCTCCAGGCTGAAGGACAAGCAGATCAAAGAGGTGATCTTAGCCACCAATCCCAGCACCGAAGGGGAGGCAACCGCCATCTATCTTTCCAAGCTGATAAAGCCGTTGGGCATGAAAGTCACCCGCATTGCCCGCGGGCTTCCCGCCGGCGGCGATTTGGAATACGCCGACCAGACTACCCTAGCAAACGCGCTGGAGGGACGGGTGGAGTTTTAAAAGGGCATCTTGGTAGTTGTTATCAAGTCTTCCTTATATTCCTTCGGCAGGGCTGAATGCCCTACCCTATGTATGATATCTTATTCCGTATGACATAGAGGCGGGAATTTTTCCCGCCCTTTGGCTTCTTTTCCAACCAATCAAAAATAATTAGAAATCTTTCGTGAAAGCTAAACATTCGGGGAATGATGCCGTAAATAGTTATGAGCATATGCTCATAACTCCGTTCGAGGAGCCGCAATGCCGAGACCGAGGAGATTTCGCTGGGTGAGTGCCCAGCCGAACTCAACATACTTCAAACCGAGAGGAATACCGCTTGCAGCTCTGGAGGAAGTGGTTCTGACTGTGGAGGAACACGAGGCCCTCCGGCTGGCAGACCTCGAGGGTTTGCATCAGGAAGATGCCGCAGAGAAGATGAGTGTCTCCCGAGCCACGTTTGGCCGGATAGTCGCTTCAGCCAGAAGAAAGATTGCGGATGCTCTTGTCAATGCCAAGGCCATCAGGGTAGAGGGGGGCGATTTCGTCATGGCTGGACCGCATATGTGCGGTGACTGCGACATTACCTGGGACCTCTCGTCTGGTGCCACATTACCCCCGGTTTGTCCCTCGTGCAGCAGTGTGAACATTCATCCTTCCGGCTGGGGGAGAGGTTACGGTGCCGGCAGAGGTCGGAGAAGAGGAAGATGCTACGGAGGCGGAAGAAGATAAGAGGATAACATTCTTAGCAAGATGAGGAGGCAATGGAACAAAAAGAAAGCAACAACTTAGGCGAGAACATTAAGAACATTCGTCACAAGATACTGGTGATGAGCAACAAGGGAGGAGTGGGGAAAAGCACAATTGCTGTCAACTTGGCTTTAGGGTTAGCCCAGAAAAACATGCACGTAGGACTTTTGGATATTGACATCCATGGTCCCTGTATTCCCAATATGCTGGGGCTTGAGGGGATGCCTTTAGTCGGAGATGGGAAAAAGATTCAGCCCGTAGCCTATACTACCAATTTGAAGGTGGTTTCTATGGGGTTTCTCATCAGCAATAAAGAGAATCCAGTGATGTGGCGTGGCCCCCTCAAGATGAAAGCTATCCAACAGTTTTTGGAGGAAGTGGAGTGGGGTGAGATGGATGTCCTGATAATCGACTCTCCCCCGGGAACGGGCGATGAGCCGTTATCCATTGCTCAATTGATAAAGGATATTGACGGGGTTGTCGTGGTGACCACACCCCAGGAGGTAGCTTTATTGGACTCCCGTAAGGCTGTCAATTTCGCCAAACAGCTTAAAATTCCGGTTCTGGGTATTGTGGAAAATATGAGTGGGTTTGTCTGTCCTCATTGTGGTAAAAGAACTGATCTGTTTAAAACCGGCGGGGGAGAAAAGGCTGCCAGGGAGATGAATGTTCCCTTCCTGGGCAAAGTGCCCTTCGAGCCGGAGATAGTTACATCCGGAGATGAAGGCAAACCTTTCGTCTGGGAGCAAAAAGAGTCAGAAGCTGGCAAGATTTTCAGCCAGATGGTTGACCGGATTGTAAAGGATTTGAACTCAAAAGAGGTTTCTAGAGTGAAAGGAGGTGGCTGATATGCCGTTTGGAGATGGAACTGGCCCTTCAGGGTTTGGTCCTATGACAGGTCGAGCTGCAGGGTTTTGTGCCGGCTACCCTGTTCCCGGGTATTTCAATCCCATTCCTGGTCGTGGTTGGTTTGGAATAGGTAGAGGCGGTTTCCCTTGGGGTAGTGGAAGGGGTCGCTTCTTTGGAAGGGGACGTGGGTGGGGAGGATTTGGTCTGGGGAGAGGTAGAGGTCGCGGTCGAGGCAGGTGGGGATTTGGCCTTGGACCTGGATCGGTGATTCCATATGGGGCATATCCTTACGCGATGCCGCCATACGGGGGATACTATTAGATGAAAGTCATTATTATTAACCAAAAGAGAGGAGGTGACTGAAATGCCAGGTGGAGACAGAACCGGTCCCCGGGGTTTGGGACCTATGACTGGTCGAGCCGCAGGGTTTTGTGCAGGATACCCTGTCCCCGGATATCTTAATCCCACCTTTGGGCGAGGTGGATTTGGAGTAGGCAGAGGAGGTTTTCCCCGGGGTGGTGGAAGAGGTCGGGCATTTGGAGGTGGACGAGGTTGGGGGTGGAGAGCAGGATTTTCTGGCTATCCCCCTTATGCCCCAGCCTACCCACAATATCCTGGAGCCTATCCTCCAGCCTATCCTGAACCTACGGCTGAGGAGGAGAAGAAATTCCTGCAGGAGGAGCTCGCTTCCTTAGAGGAGGAGTTGGGTGCCATCAGGGAGCGAATGGTCGAGCTGGAAAAGCAGGAAAAGCAGGAGAAGAAGAAGTAAAGAAACAAAAAAGGGAGGAGGGAAAAATTATTTTCCTCCTCCTTTCATAAAAAGGAAAGGGGAAATTGTGAAGATAGCCATAACCTCTCAGGGAGACAATCTTGAAGCATCAGTCGATCCTCGTTTCGGAAGATGTGCCTGTTTCATCGTTATTGATCCGGAAACAGAAGAGTTTGAAGCTGTCTTAAATTCATCCGCAGATGCCATGGGAGGCGCCGGTCCCAAAGCCGCACAGACCATCGCCGATAAAGGTGCGGAAGCCGTGGTAACCGGAAGCGTGGGGCCTAATGCCTTCCAGACGCTGAAAGCGGCAAACATAAAGATATATCAGGGTGCCTCCGGAACAGTTAAGGAGACTTTAGCAAAATACAAGAGCGGTGAACTGGAAGAACTTTCCAACTCTTCCGTTCCTGGTCATTTTGGGTTGAGGCAGGGCGGGAAAAGCTAAAAAAGGAGCGAAAAAGCATGAAAGTAGCAATCTCGACAGACGGCGAATATGTATCCGCTCATTTCGGACGCTGTCCCAGCTTTACAATTGTGGAGATTGAAGGAGAAAAGGTTTTAAATAAACAAGAGGTGGAAAACCCCGGACACCAGCCTGCATTCCTGCCTCAGTATCTTTCCGAGAAAGGGGTAAGCTGTATCATCGCCGGCGGGATGGGAAGAAGAGCCGAGGCTCTCTTTGCTGAGAAGAATATCCAGATTTTGGTGGGGGTGGCCGGTCTGGTGGATGAGGTGATAGAGAAGTTGATCTCCGGAACACTCGAGGGAGGGGAAAGCCTGTGCAAGCCGGGGGCGGGCAGAGGTTATGGAGTTGAAAAAAGCGAATGCGATCACCCGGAGCACCGCAATGACGAACCTGAATAACCACTCCCTGAGCCTTGGACTGTGAAATCAGGGTTCGTGTAGAAACATGTGAGAAAGGAGTGATGACAAGATGCCAAGAGGTGACGGAACAGGACCTTCGGGTCAAGGACCCGGAACCGGAGGAGGTGGGGGAATGGGACGTGGAGGGGGTAGAGGTCGTATGGGCGGCAACCGTCCAGGAGCAGGACCCGTGGGGAATTGCGTGTGTCCCTCCTGCGGAGCCAAAGTCCCCCATTCAAGAGGCGGTCCATGTTATGATGTGGAATGTCCCAAATGCGGGAGCAAGATGGTGAGAGAATAGAGACGAGAGTTAAACTCTGGCGATTCTTGATCCTGATTTTTAATCCGATATCTGAAAAACACCTTTTATAGTTAGATGTCGGGTGGCTTCCACGGTATCAGTGCGATCAGCAGGGAGAACGATTTATGCCAATATATGAGTACCGATGTAACAGTTGCGGGAAAGCAGTCGAGATTCTGCAGAAAAGTTACACCCAGAAAGAGCCGGTTGTTTGTCCCGATTGTGGTTCAACAGAAATGCAGAGATTGATCTCCTCTCCCGGCTCTATCGTTATGGGAGGTTCCTCTCGTCCAGGAACCACATGCTGCGGACGTGAAGAGCGATGCTCCACCCCTCCCTGTTCTGATGAAGGGATGTGCGGAAGGGATAGATGATCAATCAAGCGGAAAAGAGAATGAAAGTGAGACGGAGCAATCGGCGCGGCGCTGGCCGGGCGAAAAGGGGCAGATTCATAAACCGGGTGAGAACCAGAGAGTTCAATGGATCACCTGCTGACCTCTTAGGGCTACATGTGGAGGGCGAGCTGGATTCCTTGAGACAGCGTGCCCGGATTGTTTCCCAGCGGCTGGAGATAATCAGGCAGAGGATCGAAGGTCAAAGGATAGTTAGTCCGCAAAGGGCTAAGGTTGTGGCCATCGTGGACGAGGAAGAATGCACAGGTTGTGGGTTTTGCTATGAGATCTGTCCGGCAGGAGCAATTTCCATTGATCAGACTGCCGAAATTGACGCAAGTAAATGCACGGCCTGTTTAGCTTGTGTAGAACAATGCCCTCAAGGAGCCATTGCCGTTAAGTACCCGGATAAATAAAAACATATTTTGGAGAAACGCCTACTGATGATCATCGCCATTGCCAGCGGAAAAGGGGGAACCGGCAAGACAACCGTTGCCACGAATCTTGCCCTTTTCTTATCCGGTGAGAAATCGCGTCAGATACAGTTTCTGGACTGCGATGTGGAGGAGCCGAACGCCCATATTTTTCTAAAGCCTGAGATAGAAAAAAGCAAGCCGGTGAGCCTGCTCATTCCCCATATTGACCGCAAGAAGTGCACTTTCTGCGGAAAATGTGCTGAGGTGTGCGCCTACAATGCGATCGTGGCCTTAGAGAAAGAGGTACTGATTTTTCCGGAGCTTTGCCACGGCTGCGGTGGATGCAGCCTGCTGTGTCAGGAGAATGCCATAAGTGAAAAAAAGAGAGAAATCGGGGTGTTGGAGGAGGGAAGGGCAGGTTCGGTGAAATTCGCTCAGGGTCGGCTTAACATCGGTGAACCCATGGCACCTCCTGTAATCCGGGCGGTGAAGAAAACCATAAGTCCGCATGGGGTCACCATCATTGACGTTCCTCCCGGGACATCCTGCCCGGTGATTGAATCAATTAATGGGAGCGATTTCTGCCTTCTGGTGACCGAACCGACTCCTTTCGGTCTGCATGATTTAAAACTGGCGGTTGAGCTTTTGAAAAAACTTAAGATCAAACATGGCGTGCTCATCAACCGCGCAGGCATAGGGGATGACAGGGTGAAAGATTATTGTGACAAAGAGGGCGTGCCCGTACTGGCCCAGATACCTTTTGACAGAAAGGTTGCAGTCCTTTACTCGCGGGGCATTCCCCTTTGGGCCAGTGGCGAACGCTTCCGGGAAATCTTTCGCAAGTTGTGGGAATCAATTGAAAGCCAAATAAGTGTGGATAGATGAAACAGATAACCGTAATCAGTGGCAAAGGCGGAACGGGCAAGACGGTGATCACCGCCGCATTTGCGGCTTTGGCCAAAAATAAGGTGATGGCAGACTCTGATGTGGACGCTTCCGACCTTCATCTTCTGCTCCATCCCCATATAAGAGAGACCCACCAGTTCAAAGGGGGAATGGGAGCAATACTGGATGAGGAGAGATGCACCGGCTGTGACAAATGTATAGAGGTATGTAGATTTGATGCTATCAGGGAAGAAGAGGGTCAAGGGTCAAGAGTCAAAGGTCAAGGTATGGTGATTATTGATCCCGTTGCCTGTGAAGGTTGTCAGATTTGCGCTCTGGTCTGTCCGACCGAAGCCATTCAGATGGAGGAGAACGTCTCCGGGGAGTGGTATATTTCAGAGACGAAATATGGTCCTATGGTTCATGCCAGGTTAGGAATCGCTCAGGAGAACTCGGGAAAACTGGTCTCGGTGGTCAGAAAAAATGCCAGAGAGATAGCACAGAGAAGTGATTTAAAGCTAGTTATAGTTGACGGTCCACCCGGCATAGGCTGTCCGGTCATCGCTTCCATCACCGGAGTGGATCTGGTGGTGATAGTAACCGAGCCCACCTTTTCCGCCATCTCAGATTTGAAGCGAGTGTTCACTTTAACTCAACACTTTAGAATACAATCCATGGTGCTGATCAATAAGTCTGATCTGAATCCGGAGAACACAAAAGAAGTTGAAGACTTCTGTCGTCAGGAAAAGATTGAGTTGGCGGGGAAGCTCCCCTTCGATAACGCTTTTACTCAGGCGATGGTAGAAGGAAAAACTATCATAGAACATTCGGATTCAAATCTGGTGAAGGAGATCAAAAGTATCTGGGACAGAATCCACGCCAGGATAACGAAGGAGGTCTTCTGAAAAGCTGCTTCGAGAGGGGGATTTGAAGTGTTCACCTTCAGGTGAACCATGGGAAAGTTCGTTGTCTTTTCTCGTAAGGCGGGATTTTGGGGACAGGAAGTTTCAGGTCCCGCCAAAGGCGGGACACTCCAGCCCTTCGCTCCGCTCAGATGTTGAAGGAGACCGAACCACAAGCCCCGATCTCATTTGACTTTTTCAGAGATCTCAGAATGAACAGAACCACCAAAAGACCATTTTCTTGCATGGTGTTCTTGCTGTCCTCAAGCCTTGAAAAGAGACGAACATGAAAAAATTTGTCTATGGACCGGTTCCCTCCAGAAGGCTGGGGATCTCTTTAGGAGTGGATGTCGTCCCCTATAAGAACTGCAGCTATGATTGTATCTACTGCCAGTTAGGGAAGACCACAAATCATAGCATCCAGAGGAAATCCTTTGTTCCCATTGATTCGGTAATAAGCGATGTAAAAAAGGTGCTGAACGAAAATAGCGACATCGATTACATAACCTTTTCGGGCTCAGGTGAACCCACTTTGAACCAGGATATCTGTGAAATGATAACAAGGGTAAAAAGCTTCACTCAAATTCCCGTGGCGGTGTTGACCAACGGATCCTTATTGTGGGACAGGAGAGTCCGAGAAGATGTAACACGGGCGGATCTGGTTGTTCCTTCAGTGGACGCGGTTTCCGAAGATATATTTCAGAAGATCAATGGTCCCGTTGAGGGATTGGATGTAAAAAAGGTTCTGGATGGGATAAGGGAATTCTGCAAGGATTACAGGGGAAAAGTCTATCTGGAGATCATGCTGGTGAAAGACGTCAATGATTCCGAGGAGGAGATCAGGAGGATCAATCAATTCGTCGGAGAACTGAACGTAGATAGAATTCAACTTAATACCGTGATCAGACCTCCGG
>JBARPX010000184.1:0-4166 GCA_049643405.1 Candidatus Zixiibacteriota bacterium | reverse complement strand
ACGTCCTTGATCTCTTTCTCCACCAGCATAAGATTGCCGGTTTTGAAGGCGCCGATATTCATCACCATATCGATCTCGTCCGCCCCATCGCGAACGCCGATCTCCGCCTCTTTAGCTTTGATCTCGGGCTTGCTGGCCCCCAACGGGAAGCCGGAAACGGTGCACACCATCACTCCGGTGCCTTCAAGCTGATCTTTGCAGTACCTCACCCAAACCGGGTTTACGACTATGGTGATGAAGCCATACTCCCTGCCCTGCACGCAAAGCTGCTCAACCTGCTGCCTGATGACGTCCGGCTTCAGAAGAGACTGATCTATCATACTGGCTATGTCCATCCGTACCTCTCTGTTTTAGTCCGCAGTCCTTCGACCCTGCTCAGGACAAGTCGACCGCCCTTCGACTTCGCTCAGGACAAGTCCGCCGTCCGCCGCAAAATCCCTCAAGCCTGTATAATCCATTTAATCCGCTTGATCCTTCAGGCTACGCCTTTCCTTCGACCCTGAGGTCTTCCTTCGATACTGAGTCTCAGGACGAAGTGCAGGACCGAAGGGCAGGACGAAGTGCAGGACAAGTCCACTGACCGGTTCACACAGCCGACCCCTTTTCAAAAGCCTCGGGCAGAAGCTCCTTTAAGGTGTACCTCTCCACCTTCCCTTTGAGATTGGCACAGACGATTTTCAAGTCCTTGGCAAACTCGGAGAGAACCTGCCTGCAAGCTCCGCACGGGGTCACCGGGGGATTCTTATCCGTCACCACGATTATCTTAACGAAGCTGTTGTCTCCCCTATTCACCGCCTTGAATACGGCAATCCTCTCGGCGCAGACGGTCAACCCAAAGGTGGCATTCTCCACGTTGGCGCCGGTGTACACCTTTCCGCTTTTGGTCAAAAGTGCGGCGCCGACCTTGAAGTTGGAATAGGGGGCGTAGGCTTTGAGTCGTGCCCTTTTAGCTTTTTCGATTAGCTCTTTTTCAGTCATAGGCAATATGTGATGAATTGACGGTAAGCGCCCCGCCTCTGGCGGGGCGCATTCCCTCGCACCCTAAAGGGTGCGGCTACTATCTGATGTCTTCAAGGAAGCTCTTCCCGCTTCCTGTTCCTTTGATACCGAAAATATCCGCAATGGTTGCGCCCACATCGGCGAAACTCTCCCGCACCCCCAGATTCTTGCCCTTTGCGATCGACTCGCCACACACCAGCAGGGGCACGTATTCCCGGGAATGATCGGTGCTGGGAGTGGTGGGATCGCATCCGTGATCTGCGGTGAGGATTAGGATATCCTGCTTTTGCAGAAGCTCCATCACCTCAGGCAGTCTTCTGTCGAATTCTTCCAGACCGCCAGCGAACGCACGTGGATTGTTGCGGTGCCCCCACAGCATGTCGAAGTCGACCAAGTTTATGAAAATAAGCCCCTCTTTGAATTTCTCTACCGCCTCAATCAGCTTGTCCATGCCATCTGAGTTATTCTTCGAATGGATGCTAAAAGTTAGCCCCTTTCCGGCGAAGAGATCTTCGATTTTACCCAGGCCGATCACCGGCAGGTGATTGGCCTTCAGAATATCTAAGACCGTCTCGGATGGCGGAGCCAAGGAGAAGTCCCTTCTTCTTTCGGTCCTTTTGAAAGAGCCCGGCTTTCCCAAAAACGGGCGTGCAATCACCCTGACCACCGCGTGTTCGCCAATCAGTAAGTTTCTGGCGATGGTGCACATTCGGTATAATTCGTTCACCGGGATGATCTCCTCATGCGCTGCGATCTGAAACACGCTGTCTGCCGAGGTGTAGACGATGGGTGTGCCAGTTCTTACGTGCTCTTCCCCCAGCTCCTTTATGATCTCGGTCCCGGAAGCGGGTTTGTTCCCCAAAATTTTCTTGCTAATGGCCCGTTCAAACGGCTGGATTACTTCCGGCGGAAAACCTTGGGGATAGACCGGGTGGGGCTTTTGCGTGATCAATCCCATAATCTCCCAGTGCCCGCTGGTGCTGTCCTTTCCTGCAGAAAGCTCAGCCATCTTTCCGAAATTAGCCGATGCTGAGGCGTTCGGACTGACCCCCGGAATCTCATCAATGTTGCCCAACCCCAGTTTCTCCATGTGAGGAAGTCTGAGTCCCCCCACCGCTTTCGCGGTGTTGACTATGGTATTTGACCTTTCGTCGTTATAGAGATGCGCATCGGGCAGCTCCCCGATGCCGCAGGCGTCTAAGATGATCAGGATTACTCGCTTGCTCATGGCAGACGAAATCTAACGGGTCAGTAGCCAAATGTAAAGGGAAATGATGATGGAATAACCGGTTAGGCTTTTGGGCGGCGAGCCTATAGCAGATTTCTTAGAAAAATCAAGAAAAAGTACTTGACAAATCGCGGGTTATCTGTATTATACGAGTGGATTCCTTAAGAAAGCGGGCTGCATTTTTATGACCCTTTGCTAAAGGTTTTGAAAGCTAAAAACCTTTAACCTTTAAACGCGGAGGGTTTTTATGTGTTCCCTGAATCGGAAACCGGTCGTAGGGCAAACACTCCTCATTGTTTGCCTTTCGCTTGTCCTTTTGCTGTTCGACGCTGTTCCCGCGACAAGCAGCAGCGGTCCAAATCGGCTTGATCCGATCGTGACGGGTAAGACCACCCTGGCCTCCATCAAGATTGACACCGTCAGCTCGTGGGATTACGTCGAGGTCCCGGTTTTGATCCGAAACGATGTAGAGGTGGGGCAGTTTCAACTGGAGGTCGATTTCTGTTACTACCATCTCACCTTCGTAGGAGCCGAACTGGGCGGAGTTTTAGAGGAAGATGATTGGGAAGGATTCACCTACCGTCTTCTCCCCCATACGGACAGCCTTTACAAGGTGCAGCTCTTCGGACTCTATGATATTCCCGACGGGCATCAGGGGGTCCCACTTGGCGTGAACTCTGAGTACGTCACGCTGGTGGTTCTGGCCTTTGTAATAGACAACATGGGCTTCCCTGA
The DNA here is from genome assembly GCA_049643405.1 of Candidatus Zixiibacteriota bacterium. GTDB lineage: Bacteria > Zixibacteria > MSB-5A5 > MSB-5A5 > SM1-73 > SM23-73-3. The sequence goes on along the minus strand of JBARPX010000184.1, from coordinate 1,204 downwards.
CGGAACCTTCTTTCCGATCACGTTCGAGTGGGAAGTGAGTGATTGCCTGGACAACACTCTTCAGAACCTGTTCTATGATACCTTATATGTCAGCCAGGATTCTACTCAGTTCAATACCGTCGACTGTCCCCCGGAGAGTCTGGAATTCTCCTTCATATCTCCTTCCCTGGAGTTCTCTGACGGAGGGATAACCGTATTCTATCCGGAAGACCCGCTTCGGGGAGACATCAACCTCAACCACATCGCCTATGAGGTAGCGGACCTGGTGCTGTTTTCCATGTACCTTCAATACGGAGATAGTATCCTGGTGATAGACCCGGAACAGCAATCTGCCAATTCAGACGTCAACTGGGACGACTTTCGCTGGAGTATGGCCGATTTCATTCACCTGGGCAGGGTTATTCTGAATGACGCGCCTGAGGTGGTTGAACCCACGAGCCTGTCTCAGCATGATGCCGAAACCTGGATGACCACCATGCACGCTCTACCCAATGATACTGTGGTTTTTCCAGTTTTGTATCGCGGCTCGGGAACCGAGTCAGTTCACGGGATCAGCTTCAAGATAGACTACGATCCGAATAGCTTGAGTCTGACGGGTGTAGACTTCTCGGAAACTCCCTTGGAGGATTGGGAGCTGGTTCAACCGCGACTGGAGGATGGCTCCGTTAGGCTAAACGCCTGTCCGGAATTTTTCACCACCATGCTTTCCGACTCGTTATCTTCCTCCGGCAGTGCCCAAACGTTGGCTAGGCTCATCTTCGAAGTATCCGACGTGGACACACCCACCTATCTTCGGGTTGTCTTCGGCGATGACACCTCGTCTTTGGTGCAGGCAAACGCCTTCGCCACCATAGACGGAGACCTGACCAGACTTGGCATCTCGGACGTCAGAAACGGAGGGATTCAGGTCGGCGGCTCCCTGGAGTGTAAGCGTGGAGACGTCAATTTCAATTCAATCACCTATGAGGTGGCAGATTGGGTTCTATTCCAGCAGTTCCTTCTTGGGGGTCCAGGGGTTTTCATTTATGATCCGAGGTATCAGATGTGTGCCACCAATGCGAACGCCGATTCACTGGGCGGGACCATCGCCGACCTTCTCTACCTGGTCCGCGTTATTCTGCACGACGCCGTCGAAATCCCCTTGAAGAGCCAGAGTGATGGGCCGCCGGCGAGTTATTCGGATCAATTGGTGCTGGTCTCCACG
>JBARPX010000183.1:0-4604 GCA_049643405.1 Candidatus Zixiibacteriota bacterium | reverse complement strand
AGATTGCCTCGGAAGTGATTCGAACCTTTGAACTAATCGAAAGGGAAGAAAAAGAAAAGGTCTCTGAGCTCTTTGGCAAAGACAGTTTGGTTTCCACCTACTTCAGCAAAATTACGGACGGGCTTTATGACGAGGTGTTGTTCAATCAGGGGACAGGGGAAATCGAGGTTAGACGCGAAGACGGAGTACCCTTGGGCGCGGAGAAACTATCTGGTGGTGCCTACGACCAATTGTATCTTTGTATCAGACTCGCCCTTGGAGAAAAGCTCCTCAAAGACAGGAAGGGATTCTTCGTCATGGACGATCCGTTCGTGAAAGCAGACGCAGACAGATTGCAGAGGCAAATCGACACTCTAAGGAACATTTCCCAATTAGGTTGGCAAGTGCTCTATTTCAGCGCAAAAGATGAAATCAAGCATGCCTTGAAGGACTATATAGATCAGGGTGTCGTCAAACAAGTGGAAGTCCAAGGTATATCTTTTACTTCTGGTTGATGTTCTTCACTAACAGTCAATGAACGGCAGGTGCGACCGGTCAGTCACGGAACACCCACCGTACAATCCCCTGAACTGAATGCAGAGTAAAGAGCTAAACGTAAGACGGTTCGAGGCCAAATCGAATTTGATGGACTTCATCAAACTCCCCTGGCAGATCTACAAGGATGATCCTCACTGGGTAGCTCCCCTTTTGGTTGAGCGAAAGGCATTCCTGGACAAAGAGAAGAATCCCTTCTTCAAGCACGCCGAGGTGGTTTTCTATTTGGCGCAGAGAGACGGGAAGACCGTGGGAAGAATTGCGGGGATAGTCAATCAAAATCACATAGAATACCATAAAGAGAAGGCGGGATTCTTCGGATTCTTCGAATGCGTGAAGGATTTCGAAGTTGCCAAAGCTCTGCTGGATAAGGTTCGGGAATGGCTGAAATCCAAGGGAATGGAGATCATGCGCGGCCCGGCGAATTTCTCCTCCAACGAAGAATGGGGATTCCTGCTGGAGGGGTTCGACTCCCGGCCGGTGATCATGATGACTTACAATCCCCCTTACTATCTGGATTTCGTGGCGAGGTACGGCATGATCAAAGCCAAGGACCTTTATGCATACTTCATGGATGAAACTTCGCCTCCCCCGGATCGCTTAGTAAGGATGGCGGACAATATCAGAAAAAGACAGAACGTGAAAATCAGAAACATCAACATGAAGGAATTTCAAAAAGAGATCAAGCTGATAAAGCAGATTTACAACAGCGCCTGGAGCAAGAACTGGGGATTTGTTCCCATGACCGATGAGGAGTTTGATCACCTGGCTAAGAATCTGAAACAGATCGTGGATCCTCACATGATCTTCATAGCGGAGGTGGATGGGAGACCGGCAGGTTTTTCGCTTGCTTTACCCGACTTCAATCAGGTACTCGCCAGATTGAACGGAAGGCTTTTCCCCTTTGGAATCCTCAAGCTACTCTGGCACTCCAAGATTAGAAACAAGATCGACGGCGTTCGCGTAATCACTATGGGGGTGACCCCCGAATTTCAAAAAAGGGGAATCGATACGGTCTTTTACGTGCAAAGCTACAACGTCGGGGTGAAAAGAGGATACACCTGGGCCGAGATGTCGTGGGTCTTGGAGGACAACACCCTCATGAATCGAGTGCTCAAGCTTCTGGGAGCAAAGCTCTATAAGAAGTATAGAATCTTTGAGATCAAGACATAGATAGCCTGAACCATCGAGCATGATTCCGTGGCTGCCCAATTCCCGGACGCCCGGACGCCTTACAGGCCTGCAGGGGGCCCGTCTGGGGGACCGTCTGGTCATCGGGCGAATTCTCAATGAGACAACCGAAACAGAGTAAAGGAGGAGTGCGATGATCATCACCACCACGCCAACCATCCAGGGCAAGGAGATAAAGGAGTATCTGGGCATCGTCACCGGCGAGGCCATCATGGGCGCAAATCTCATAAAGGATATTTTCGCATCGATAACCGACGTCGTGGGAGGCCGTTCTGCTGCCTACGAAAAAGAACTCACAAGAGCCAGAAATATCGCAGTCACGGAGATGGAGGAGAATGCTGCCGCTCTTGGAGCAAACGCAATTGTGGGAGTTGATCTGGACTATGAGACGGTCAGACAGGGGATGCTCATGGTGACGGTGAGTGGAACCGCAGTAAAAATCTGACTAAATCTTTAGGCTGGAGATATCGGTGCTATCCTGCTCTCGGGAGCAGATCACTCGAGGCTGCTAAGCTAAACGCCTTCAACCTATAGGCATCTCTCACTTTTCCCACCTTCTCCCTCGATTTGAATCAAAACCAGGCCGTCAGGCAGCAGATTTGGCAGCGTTTCACGCTTTCTTGCCCAGAATTTACTCTGCAGCAAGAGATTAAACCATAACGATTGTGACTGCTCGGTCGAAAGAATTTTTGGTTAATTCGTAAGAATTTACGAATTTTCATGCTTGGTGAGATATAAGAGAAGGGGGTGCACGCATAGAGTGGTTTTCCGTAATGTGGTGCGCAACCACCGCTTACATTAATTTCGCCCGTTATGTGCAAGATTTGATCAATTTGGCATAAGTCTTGCTATAATATATGATTGCATTTCTTTCCTTCTTTCAAGTAAAACAGCCCCTTCCAGGAGCCCGGCATCCTCGCCGGGCTCCTCGGACCCTTTACAGAAGACTTCTGCTTTTCTCATAACGGCATGATTCTTTCAGGTGAACTGTAAGGCAATAAAAACCAAAACCTTCATGTTGACTTTGAGGTGAAACTCGACTATAATTCCTGTCCGACAGGCGAGGATTAGTACAAAACGGAGGTTCTTTTCTGGTGGGAGGATAACGGGTGAAAATCATAGTAACCGGCGGAGCGGGCTTCATCGGATCAAACGCAGCGGACAGATTTATCCAAGAAGGTCACGAAGTGACCATAATTGATAATCTATCCACGGGCGTGGAGTCCAACGTAAACAGGATGGCCAGATTCTTCAAGGTAGACATCAGAAGCGCGGTTATAGGTAATATCTTCGAGAAGATCAAACCGGAGGTTCTGTGCCATCACGCCGCTCAGATAGACGTGCGAAAATCGACTGATGATCCGATCTTTGACGCAGACGTAAATATCCTCGGCAGCTTGAATCTGCTGAATGCCTGTGTCAAGCACAAGGTGAAAAAAGTCATCTTTGCTTCCACCGGCGGGGCCATTTATGGAGAGCAGGACTATTTCCCGGCCGACGAAAAGCACCCGGCAAGACCCCTTTGCCCCTACGGGGTGACCAAGCTCACCATTGAGAAGTATCTTCACTTCTACCGGGAAACTCACGGGATAGAGCATGTCTGCCTCAGGTACGCCAACGTCTACGGTCCCCGGCAGAATCCCTTCGGTGAAGCCGGAGTGGTAGCGATCTTAGCCGAGAGGCTTTTGTCAGGCAAGGAGGCTGTCATTAACGGGGATGGAAAACGGACCAGGGACTTCGTGTTTGTGGACGACGTGGTGGAGTCGAACCTTCTGGCTTTGAAGTATCCGAAGAGCGATATTTTCAACATCGGAACCGGCATCGAGACGGATATAAACTCAATTTTCAGGATATTGAGAGAGACCACCGGTTCAAAGCAGAAGGAGATTCATGCTCCCCCAAAGCCAGGCGAACAAGAAAGAAGCGTACTTGATTACTACAAGGCGCAAAGGCTTCTCAAATGGAAACCCAAATGTGAGATCTCAGAAGGAATGGCCAGGACGGTGGAATTCTTTCAGGAGATGAAGAAATACGTGGGAGCGAACGCCTAAGTTCGCTCGATTTACCGCTGGCGGGGCCGAATGCCTTGCACAATGCCACCCGGAACGGTCTTTGATAGAGGCGGGAATTCATCCCGCCATAGAACCAACAGGCAAGCAGCAAGGCTGAACTTTCCGGCAAACAGTCATGCTGAGCGGAACCCAGGAAGCTTGGAGGGGGATTGACTGAATGAGCAGTGGCCGCATAACAGTGTTGGGTTCTTCTTCGGGCATGCCCTCCCCTACTCGCTTCTGTTCATCCTTCTTCTTTCAGACGGAGAAGTCGAACTTCCTTTTGGATTGCGGGCCGGGAGTGAGCTTCTCTCTCTTGAGAAACAAGATCGATCCGGAACTGATAGACTCGATATTCATATCCCACTCCCACACGGATCACATCGGAGGACTCTTCCTCTTAGTCCAGATGATGCATCTTCTGCAGAGAAGACGCCCCTTGAACGTCTACCTCCCCGAGGAAGCTGTCTCAGGCGTGCGGAATTATCTGAACACCTGCTATCTCTTTCCTGAGAAAATCACCCCAAGGCTCGTTTTTAACCCGGTGACAACAGACTTCAAGTTCGAAGATGAAGAGACAACTATCCGGGCTCATCCCAACGGGCATCTCAGGGGCAATGAAAGCGTAATCCGAGAATTGGAATACCCCAACAAGATGCAGAGTTTCTGCTTTGCCGTGAATATCTCCGGCAAGAAGATCGTCTATTCCGGAGACATCGAATCTGCACGTGATCTGGTTGACATCATCAGTGATGCGGACCTGCTGATCAGCGAGTGCTTTCATGTCACATTAGACGAACTGCTTCCAGTGGCGCTGGAGAAGAAGGT
>JBARPX010000182.1:0-6704 GCA_049643405.1 Candidatus Zixiibacteriota bacterium | reverse complement strand
TCATATTTCAGTTGCGCCCAGCTACGGCTGGGACCATACGAGTAGCCTAAAATGAATGGGTCCAGGTGCACCCCCGCGCAGATGTCCTCTATTAAGGCTTTGTGATTGATATACCAGTAATGTGACGAGGAGATGTGACCGGAAGCACCTATGTACTCGATCTGCACGTCATTCCAGGTGATGGGATTGTCCTCCGGCGCAAGCTTTTTCATCATGTCTACCGTATCTTCGAAGTACCTATTCGCCCGGGCGAGGTAATTCTCATCCGATTCGCCGGAATACCTCTCCGGCGGTTTGATGGTAACATGCAGGCGGTGATAGCCGGCATTATGCATGGTCTTCTGCATGTCCTCTAAGAGTTTTTGCTCCACCCTGGCGACAAAGGGAATGGAACCCAAGATGCTCTTGCCCCGGGGGTCATCAGGATCCGGGTCCAATCCCAGATAGAAAGTGGAATCTGGATTCAGTTTTACCTTTGTCCCCTCCACCTCCTGAAGAAGCTGCCAGGAGTTCTCGTCCTTCAGCTTGAATCTGACCGTGGTCGGATCAATGAAGTAGAACTTGTCCACTCTGTCCCGCGAAGGAGCCAAGACCAACTCACCGCAGACCGCTCCATCGGTAAATAACGACCGGAAGAACTGGGTCAGTACAGCGTCTGTCCCTCCGAATTTCTGGAAGCTGTGTTGATAGATGCGGCGATCCAAATCTCTTATCACCTTAGTTGCCTCATCCAGGAGGGAGGAATCTTCTGAGCCTTTCAACTCGAAATGACCCGAGGAGGCGCATATGCGAGTCCAGGTCCAGACTGCGGAGTTTAAGACGGGGATATTGTCTCGCATGAAACGATAGAGTTTGATGCGAAAGGAGTTATCGTAGAGGCTGGATTGCGGCAACAGAAGCTCTCCCCGATCCAGATACGAGGTTCTTTTGGAAACAGGTGAGCTGGGCAAACCTGTAACGCTCGGATCGGTTCTCTTTATCACTGGAAATTGTTGATTCAACGAGGTGTGAGAATTTCCCCGGCAAGACTTTGCCGAACCAGTATCTCTGTCCCGTTTGAGAAAAACCCCTTTTAGAATGTTCCTTACGGAAGTCAAAGTACCCATGCTGCTCCTTGCTTCGGAAACCAATACAACCTCTCAAACACTCTGGAGCCATCCTCATCACCACAAAAGTGATGCAAAAATTGCAGGATTTCATCTCTTGGACAAGTATCAGTGAGATATTGCAAGATGTACGCGAAAAACTATTTGAAGGTGCGAACTGGAGTGTCCCGCCCAGACACCCATACGTGCCCGTCTGGACGCTTTAGCGGGACCGGTTTTATTGGTTGATAAGCCCCACCTCGTCAGTCGCCATTTGCTTCCCCGTCACGCACAGCTATTGCCAACGTCATTGCGAACGAGCAGACCCTCCCGCCCGGAAAGAGAAGCAATCTCATTAACCTCAAGGGATTGCGAGCGTAAGCGAAGCAATCTCCTGATCATGCCAAGCGACTTCCCTTCCTTCTCCAGGAGGGAATTAAACGGGGGTTGTGCCGTTGTCAGGTAGGCGATGGCACTGTCGCGCTGGGGCTGCGAGTCTCTGACTAAATCTTCTTGACATTGATTCGAAATCAATCTAATATTAAGATGCGTTTCAGCTAATGTGTATTTATCGCTGGGAGTGTCTTTGCCAACCACAAAACCCAAGCCAGAGAGGTCCCCCAAGGTGGGCCTGACCGATTCGGTTCAGTACGTCAAGGGCATCGGCCCGGTCAGGGCAGAAGCTCTTACACAGATCGGAGTTGAGACCGTCGAAGACCTGCTTTACTACATCCCCCGCAGGTATCTGGATCGCAGCACCATCCTCCCCATGGCTAAGGTGAGAGCGGGGTCAACTGCCACCGTAATCGGCCGGGTGGAGGCGTTCGGGCGGGCAAGGACCAGAAAGCCTCAATTCCAGGTGATCCTGAAGGACAGCAGTGGCTTTATTCGCTTGGTCTGGTTCTCCAAATTGAATTGGGTTAAGAATGTCTTCGAGGAAAATGATCTGGTGGTCGCCTCGGGTCAGGTGACCTTTTACCGCGGCCTGCAGATGACCCATCCGGAATTCGAGACAATCTCGAAGAAATCAGATGAGGACATATCGGGGGATGAGTTGATTCATACCGGGCGGGTCATACCGCTTTATCCCTCTACTGCCGATTTGAAGAAGGTGCGACTCGACAGCCGGGGTTTCAGGAGAGTGCTCAAGCCGTTCCTGGATGCTGCGCCGTCGTTACTGAAGGAGACCCTTCCGGAAGGCGTGGTGGCAGAGACAGGACTTCTTTCTCTTGCAGAGGCGATAAAAAAAGTACATTTCCCGGACGACCTCAAATCCGCTGAGACGGCAAGAGCAAGGCTGGCCTTCGATGAGCTGTTCTATTTAGAACTCATGCTGGCTTTGAGGAAGCAAAAGGTTCATCGGGAGGAGGGGATCGCTTTCCAGAAACCGGGAGATCTGGTTAGGGCGCTTCTGAAGATGCTGCCCTTCGAGTTGACCGACACCCAAAAAAAGGTTTTGCGGGAAATCTCCAAAGACATGATGTCGGATACCAGCATGCATCGATTGCTACAGGGAGACGTCGGTTCGGGCAAGACCGTTGTGGCACTAATAGCCATGCTCATGGCGGTGGAGAGCGGCTATCAGGCTGCGCTCATGGCTCCCACCGAGATTCTGGCGGAGCAGCACTATATAACCATCCATCAGATGCTGGAATCTCTCGGCGTAAAGGTAGCCCTGTTGACCGCCTCGGTGGTCAAGGCGGAGAGAGACTCAGTTCTACAAAGCATAAAAAGCGGGGAGGCGCAGGTGGTGATCGGCACCCATGCCCTTATTCAGGAAACTGTGGAGTTCTCTAAATTGGGTCTGGTGGTGATAGACGAGCAGCATCGCTTCGGGGTGATGCAGAGGGCAAAATTGAAGCAGAAGGGCTTCTCACCGGACGTTCTGGTGATGACCGCCACCCCTATCCCCCGCAGCCTGGCCTTGACCGCGTATGGTGATCTCGACGTTTCGGTGATAGATGCTCTTCCTCCGGGCAGAAAGCCGATTAAGACCTCCTATTGGACGGAGAATTCCAAGCAGAAGATGTATGAATTCTTAGAAGGGGAGCTGAAGCGAGGACATCAGGTTTACATAGTCTATCCCTTGGTCGAGGAATCGGAAAAGGCAGACTTAAAGGCGGCAACCGAGAGTTATGCATATTTGAAAGAGGAGATCTTCCCTCACCGGAAACTGGCATTGCTTCACGGGCGTATCAAAAGCAAGGAGAGGGAAAAGGTGATGCAGGCATTTCGCGACGGGGATTATGACATCCTGGTTGCCACCACGGTGATTGAGGTGGGGGTGGATGTGCCCAATGCCACGGTCATGGTAATCGAGCATGCCGAGAGATTCGGGCTCTCTCAACTGCATCAGTTGAGAGGGAGAATCGGCAGGGGCGCGGATCAGTCCTGGTGTCTCCTGGTGGGGAATCCGCCGCTCTCTCAGGAGGCGGAAAAGCGGCTGAAGACCATGACCGCAACCAACGATGGGTTCAAGATCTCGGAGATGGACCTAAAACTAAGAGGACCGGGTGAATTCTTTGGCACCCGACAGCATGGGCTGCCGGAGCTCCGGATCGCAGATATCGTGACCGACGCTAAGCTCTTGTATCGGGCAAGGGATTGGGCCTTTCGAATAATTGGAGAGGACCCCAAGTTGAGTAAGGGTGAAAATCAGTGTATCCGATCGACTTTCATCCGAAAATACAAGAAGAGGTTCTCGCTGGTGGACATAGGATGAAATCTTGCTAAAAAAGAGCAAATCCTTAATAGTCGGGAGAGATTCTAAGCTGAACATAAACGGCAACTTATCGTCCATGGGGCAGGGTCCGAAGCCCTGCCAACGAGCAGTCATTCAGGAGGATCAGGCATGAGGGTAAAACCATGAGATCACTTTTTGTTCGAGACGAGATTCTGTTCACCGGGGAACAGCTCAGTTCCTTCTGGGCTTACAAAAACTACGACGTCCTGGGAGACAACATCGTGGCTTTCATCGGACCCTGCCAGGTGGATGAAAAATACATCATCGGGATAGACCATTTCAAAAAGAAGACCCAGATAAAAAGCGAGAGAATGCTTCATTTCTTAGTGGAGCACTTCGAACTGGATCTGGAGAAAGCGATTCTCAGGCAGAAGCTTCTGGTGGACATCCTGAAGGACAAGCTGAATCACAGGCTGAAAGGGGACGTGTTGCAGAGATGGGGGGACGATCTATTTGATACCGACTCCAAACTCACCGTCTCTGCCACTTTGAGAACGTCGGTCTCCACCAAAATTCATCTGGGGATTAACATCTCCAGCAAGAACACGCCGGTGAAAACCAAAGGGTTGGAGGATTACGGGATCGATCCCAACGACGTCTCCCAGGCGGTGATGGACCAATACCGGCTGGACATGCGGCTGATCTCGCAGAAACTCTGCAAAACCAGGAGCATCGAGTAGCCGGGTGGAGAAACACCTGCCGGTTTCGACGAAGTCCCGAAGTCAACAAAAAACCAAAAGGAATGTATGGAAACACAGAAGAGAATACGTCAGGCTTTGAAAAAAGCCAACCAGTTGGAGACGGTCGTCAAGGAGATCATCCGGGACATAGAAGATTACGATCTGGCCAGACTGCTAAAAAAGGTCGATGCCGAGTGCATGGATGCCCAGCATAATCTGGTCTTGGCCGAAAGATTGTCGGGAGCGATCAGCCAGAAAAAAAAGGAAAGTAAGAAAGCAAAAAGAAAAAATCGCTGAACCAGACATTCCCGTCGGGAAGGCGCTTTCGTCTTTTGTCGGTCGATTATAACTGAGTGTCGGGGCAAAATCAAAAAAGAGGATAAAATGGCTGAGAACGAATCCGGGAAAAAAAACGAATTTCACTTCATCCAGCTGGTGTTGACGTTCCAGGCTGCTGCCATGCAGCAAATGGGAAAGTTGCAAAATCCCATTACCAAGAAAGTTGAGCGCAACTTGGACCAGGCACAATTCTCCATCGACATGCTGGAGATGATCCAGAACAAAACCAAGAACAACCTCTCCGAAAACGAGACGAAGTTTCTGGAGCACGCCCTGTATGAGTTAAGGATGAATTACTTAGACGAGGTGAAAAAGGACCAGCAGGAGAAAAAGGAGAAAGACACCAAACAGAAGGAAAAAGCCAAAGAGCCTCCCGGCACTGATGAGTCAGAGGCAAAGCAGGACGAACAAAAGCAAGAGGATAAAGATTCCGCCCAAAAAGACAAAACTCAACCTGGCTCGAACGACTCGGAGGAGAAGGACTGAGAAGTCTCAGAGTTAAATCACCGCCACGGCCCAAGCGGACGAGCGGGATTTCCCCCTCTAATGGGGCCAAGGTCGGTCCGTCACCAGCCAGGGAAGGCGGCACGCCGACGACCCACCGCCGTTCGGCATCGCAGACCCCTCCTTACATTCTTTTGAATCCACCACGGTGGGCGTCTCGTATACTCAAATAGACCACCAAGTAAGAGGAGATCATTATGGAAAAAAAGATTTATCGTTCTCGAACCAACTCGATGATAGCCGGCGTATGCGGGGGATTGGGTGAATATCTCAACGTCGATCCCACCATCTTACGGGTAGTGGCGGTGCTTTTGATCTTCGCCGACGGCATCGGGCTTTTGGCTTACCTCATAGGCTGGGTAGTCATACCCCGGCGACCGGAGATGGAAGCGGAGGTGGTGGCCCCGGAGAGATCCGAACTGGGTCGGCTATTGCCCGGCCTGGCTCTCATCCTGATCGGCCTTATCTTTCTGTTGAACAACCTCATCCCCTGGTTCGACTTGGGCTATCTCTGGCCGGTAATTCTGATCGTTCTGGGCGTGGCGCTGTTGCTCAAAGCCCAGAAGAGGGAGACTTCCTCCTGAACTGAAATCTATAAGGAGACTGACGCATGGATATCAGAAGAATCAGAAATGGAGCCATACTCATATCTGCTGGCGTAGTTTTGCTCCTGAACACTATGGATCATCTCTCCTGGTCGGTATGGTTTAGGATCTTTTCTTTGTGGCCGGTGGCTTTGATAGCAATCGGAATCGAGTTGTTGCTCAAGAAAACGCTTCTTTCGTTTCTGACCATAATCTCTCCCCTGCTGTTTTTCGCCGCCATCCTGGGCCCGGCCTTTGTCTTTGATTCGGATCTGGGGATAACCCATCGAACCGGCCAGGCATATCACTGGAACGAGGAACTGGATTCCACACTGACCGAGGTAAGGACTTCAGTTCGGCTGAACGCGGGCGATCTGGTAATCTCATCAGGCACGGATAAACTCATCTCGGCAGAACTGGACTGTTTTGAGAGAGAACCTATCATCACGTACGAGGCCTCAATGCTGGACAGCTCGGCCAGAGTGAGTATCCGGGACAGGGAAAGGAGATGGCGTGAATGGAGCTTCAGCAAGGGATGGTTCCACGGCGCCTGGGACAGAAAGAGTTGGGAAATCAGGTTAACCGAACTTATCCCCATCGACCTTACGGTCTATGTTAAGGCCAGCCGCGCGGATATTGATCTGTCGGACCTTAGAATTCGCGTTCTTGATCTGGAGGCTAAAGCTTCGAACGCAAAGTTGAGAATCGGCAATCTGGTGGACGAGGTAAGCGCAAGAATCGAGTCTAAAGCCTCAAAGGTTTCGATTTC
>JBARPX010000181.1:0-4833 GCA_049643405.1 Candidatus Zixiibacteriota bacterium | reverse complement strand
CCGGGTCTGATCCGCTGCCCACTGAGGAGGAGCTCTCCCGGGTGATTCCGGTGATCAAATCCATGTCCGCAAAGACGGACGTGCCCATCTCCATCGACACCTATAAAGCGGAGGTGGCAAAGAGAGCACTGGATGCGGGGGCGCAGATGATCAACGATATTTCCGCCCTGCGGTTCGATCCGAAGATGAAAGAAGTCGCTGGCAAATACAAAGTGCCCATCGTGTTGATGCACATCAAGGGTACTCCCAAGGAGATGCAGAAGGACCCTTATTATGACGACGTGATTGTCGAGATCACAGAGTATCTGAGGCAAAGTATAAAGATAGCTGAGAATGCAGGGATCGATCGGGAAAAAATCATAATCGATCCGGGAATAGGATTCGGAAAAAGACTCCAGGATAATCTAAATATCTTGAAAAACCTAAGAAAGTTTTCTATATTAGGATGTCCCATTCTGATCGGCTGCTCGCGAAAGTCGTTCATCGGAAAGATACTTGATCTACCCGCGGAGGAGAGATTGGAAGGGAGCCTGGCCGCCTTGTCGGTGGCGGTGATGAATGGAGCAAACATCGTCAGGGTGCATGACGTGAAGGAGAGCAAAAGAGTTGTTGGATTGGTTGATGCTATCAGACGAGCGGGGTGAGCGAAGAACGCCTTAGTAAGGAAAAAGCATGCTAGCCACCCGTGCGGGCGACTATACGGCGCCCCAACGGGTAACCGAAGCGAAACTCATGGACACGATTCTTACTGTCAGGAATGAGGATCTGGAGCGCTTGGGCCCGCCGGAGGCAGTCGATTTCTTTCGGGAGCTCCTTTGGGCCGAGGCAAGTCAATTAGGAATTGCGAAGAACCTGATAAACGTCCCCAGTGCAATCACAGTGGCAGACGGAGGCATAGACGCCGAGGTCCGCAACGCGGGGGTCAGTGGGGGGCAGGGGATCATAAAACCAGGGTTAACTAGGTATCAAATCAAAACGGGGAACTTTTCGCCAAAAGAAGCAGCTAAGATCAGAGCCATTCTGTTCAAGGATAAAAGCAAAGAACTCAAGCCGAGGGTTAAGTCCTGTTTAGACAAACACGGTACGTTGGTCGTGGTGCTGTTCGGCTGGGACGGCCCCGACGCCCAAGACCAAGAGGTGGAGGGCCGGTTTAAAGACGTGCTGACCAAGATAGACGAGAAGTACAGTGATGCAGATGTTGAGATTTGCCGCCAAAACAACCTTATTGGGTACCTAAAGCCGTTCCCATCCTTGGCGCTGAAGGCGAATAGGCGAGGGGACCTGAGATTCCAGACACACGAGAGTTGGTCACGTGAGGCTGAAATGAGGAGAGCCTTTAAAGCCGGACGAGCGCAGGAGGAATTCATAGCTAACCTGCAATCGCACTTGCGACAGGATGCGGAACCCGTACATGCCCGGGTCTGGGGGGAACCCGGAATAGGGAAAACCAGACTGGCACTTGAGGCCACAAGACCGGACGATCTACGCCCAGTTGTGATATACTGTGATGCGGCTAGCAAGTTCAGGGACAGCGAACTTATGAACCAAATCTTGAGGGAGGACAATGACTTCTCGGCGATACTAGTGATCGATGAGTGCGACCCCGAGGACAGGTCGTATATCTGGAATAAGTTGATGTATCACAGCCCCAGGATCAGGGTGATTACAATCTACAATGAGCTCGACGAGACGGGAGGCAAAATCGCTTACTTCTATGCACCTACGTTGGAGGAGCAAGAGATAGTCAAGGTGATCGAAGACTATGCAATTCCCAACGATGTGGCACGACGCTGGGCGCACATATGCAGCGGGTTGCCCAGAGTGGCGCACGTCATAGGATCGAATCTGAGGAACAACCCAGAGGACCTTTTAAAGCCCCCCGACACTCACAACATATGGGAACGTCACATCGTGGGCGGGGACGATGCCAACAGCCAACACGTGCAACAACGACGTTTGGTCATGCAGCACCTGGCCCTGTTTAAGAGGTTTGGGTATGGGAAGCCGTTTATGAGGGAGGCACGGGCGATCGCTGAGAGTGTGCAGAAGGTGGATCACCAGATTACGTGGGGGACGTTCCAGCAGATTATTCGACAGCTGAGACAACGACGAATTCTGCAAGGCGAAACCACCCTGTACATAACCCCGAAGGCTCTACATATCTGGCTCTGGCTTGATTGGTGGGATACGTATGGAGAAACCTTCGCTCTAGATGAGTTCTCAAAGCAACTTCCGGATATGCTCCTGAGTTGGTTCTACGAGATGTTCAAATACGCTGCCGAGTCGGAGACCAGCGCGAAGAAGGTGAGGGAGATGCTTGGCGCAGGTGGGCTTCTTGAGAGAGAGAACCAGTTGCGAACTAAGCTGGGAAGCAGTTTTTTTTTGGCTCTGGCCGAGGCTGATCCGGAGTCCGCGTTGGCATTCCTCAGTAGAACTGTGGGTCGCTGGAGCAAGGCACAATTGTTGGGGTTCACGACCGGGCGACGCGAGGTCGTGTGGGCGCTTGAGATGATTGCTATGCGGCGCGAGTTATTTGGGGACGCTGCTAGGCTTCTTCTGGCGCTTGGCGAGGCGGAGAACGAGAGCGTATCGAATAGTGCAAGCGGCGTTTTTGCTGATCTGTTCTCCCCCGCGCCCGGCATGGTCGCGCCAACGGAAGCCCCGCCCCAAGACCGGTTCCCTATTTTGGAACAGGCACTCAGTTCAGACTCAAAGGAACGTCGGTTGCTCGCTTTGCGGGCTTGCGATAAGGGGCTCCAGTCTCAGCATTTCACGCGAGATATCGGGGCGGAACACCAAGGTTTACGGCCGCTACCTAAGCTGTGGACGCCGAAGACTTACGGGGAGGTCTTTGACGCCCAGCGTAGCGTGTGGCAACTGCTACGCGGTAAGGTGGAGAGTCTGCCAGAAGGCGAGAGGCAAGAGGGCGCGAACATTTTCCTGAGGCATTTGAGAGGATTGGGAACAATCCCTGCCCTAACGGAAATGGTTAGGAGTACCATTGAGGAACTGGCGAAGAAGCCGTATGTTGACAAGAAGACGCTGCTAGCCCGAATCGTGGAGCTACTGCATTACGATGGAAAAAAGATGAGCCCCGAGGTGCGACACAGATGGGAGCGCCTAAGAGACGAGATAACGGGGAGTGACTTCTCTTCGCTTCTCCGACGCTACGCGGGGATGGTGTTGCTTGAAGATACGTTCGATGAGGATGGAAATCGCGTTGATCAAGCGCTGCCCAGAATCCAAGAACTGGCCCAAAGGGCAATCGATAACCGAGCCTTGCTCGAGCCGGAATTGGGTTGGCTGGTGTCACCGGCGGCCGAGAATGCTTACCCTTTTGGCTACGAGCTAGGCCTCAGAGATATGACTTTTGCGCTTCTGTCCACCCTTATCGCCGCGCAAAAAGCAGTGGCCAAAAAGCAGAGCCTGTTTTTCCTCGGCGGGTATTTTCGGGCCGTATATGACAAGAACAAGGCGCGGTGGGAAGCGGAGCTCGATGCTCTCGCGAGAGATGACGAAACGGCTCACGTCGTTTCTGAATTGACCTGGCGATCCGGGATGTCTGATAGGGCGGCTCTTCGTGTCCTCGCCCTTGCGGAAGCTGGCGTCGTTGGCGTGGAAGAGTTTGGGATGTTCAGGTTTGGAAGCGTTATACTGGATTTATCTGAGACGGTGTTTGGCAAATGGATCAAGTTTTTGCTCGCCTCCCATGAACTCGCGGCAGCGTCGGTTTGCTTGTCGCTGTACTACGATTACTACCTCCGTGAAGAACATCCCCGCCGCCTGCCGCAGCAACTGACTTTGCAGCTCCTCACGCACGAGTCGCTATTCAAGAAAATCGAGCGAGGACAGCGGGATCACTTAGCCGATCACCTCTGGGCCAGAATTGGCCGAGCCTTCGTGCGACACTATCCGCAAAGAAGCCTGGAGCTTGCCGACAAGATTCTTGCGCACTTCGGGGAGGAAGGGACGGTCTTGGAGGGTTTCCACTCTGAAACACAATCCGTGCTAAATGATATTAGCCGCAGATTTCCTGAACACGTGTGGAGAAAGATCACCCGATACCTAGGCCCGCCCATGGATTCGCGTGCGTTCGACATCAGGCAGTGGCTTCGGGGGGGGCAGTTTTTTGAGACCGGGTTCCAGGGCGCCCTGCCGTTTTTCCCTCTCACTCATATCTGGCAGTGGGTTGACGAAGATGTGGAAACGCGCGCTTGGTATGTTGCATCGTTTGTTCCGATGCTGCTTTTCCGGGAAGAGGGAAGAATCTGTTATGCTCGGGAAGTACTCGTGCGGTACGGGGGTCGACAAGATGTGCGCACAGAATTAATCGCGAACTTCTCAACGGAGGGCTGGTCTGGCCCAGCAAGCTTGCATCTTAAGAAGAAGCAGCAGCAATTGCTCGATTTCAAGAAACAAGAGCCCAACGAGAACGTTAAGCTGTGGATTGATGAGTTTGTTTCTATTCTGCAGTCTGACATTGAGCGAGAGAAAATAGAAGAGGAAAGAAGAGGCTTTTAGCCGTACCATCAAGAGGTCGTATGGAATTATTTCATATCAGCTTTATAAAGTTCACTTTGGCGGATTTGATTGATGTTGCCCTGGTGGCGTTTCTGTTCTACCGTGTGTTAATCTTGATGAAAGGGACCCGGTCGGCGCAGATCGTTTTGGGAGTCTTCCTGCTCTTTTTCATCTCCTTCCTGGCATTCTGGTTCAGGCTGGAAGGACTGAAGTGGCTCATCACCAACATCGCCACCGTGGGGATCCTGGTCCTGGTTATCGTGTTTCAGCCGGAGCTGCGGAATGGTCTGGCCCAGATAGGACACAGCAAGC
>JBARPX010000180.1:0-12217 GCA_049643405.1 Candidatus Zixiibacteriota bacterium | reverse complement strand
AACTCATTCCGCAGGGCTGGAAGCCCTGCCTACTATGGTTGTGTCGGAGACATAGTCCAACGTGCCAAACGCTTCGGTTCCGTCATTGCGAGGAGCCCCCCGGACGGGGGACGACGTGGCAATCTCCCCTTTGAGATTGCTTCGGCTACGCCTCGCAATGACATTCCAATTATTGTGTTTGCATTAGTACAAGTCTCTTGACACACTCCACTGCGTTAGTGCTGTCGTAGCCGTATGCATCCGCGCCAATCTTCTGCGCGAATTCCTTCGACACGGGCGCTCCGCCGATGATTGTTCTAATCTTTCCACTCAAGCCTTTTTCCTTCAATAGTTCTACAGCCCTCTTCATAACCGGCATGGTCGTCGTGAGAAGAGCAGACATACCGATAATGGAAGCACCCTTTGTCCTGGCAGCTTCCACGAATTTCTCCGGCGAAACGTCGCTGCCCAGGTCGATGACCTCAAAGCCTGCGCCTTTCAGCATGATGCCCACGAGATTTTTCCCTATGTCGTGCAGATCACCCTGAACCGAGCCGATGACCACCTTCCCCACAGCAGGCATCCCCTCCTTGAGGAACAGCGGCCTGAGCACGTCCATTCCGGCATACATCGCCTTTGCAGCAAGCAGTACCTGTGGAAGGAATATCTTATGCGCCTTGTACCTCTCCCCTATTATGTTCATGCCTCCGATCAGGCCCTCATCCAGTATTCTCTTCGGCGGTACTTTTTGTTCTACCGCCTGTCTGGTAAGCTCAGATACTTTTTCGCCATCGCCTTGCTGTAAGCGTTCGGAAATCTCGTTTAGTATCTCCATTAGACTACACCTTTCTTCCTATTGGATCTCGATTCCCCAAACAGCGCCTTTATCCTCTCCTGGCAGGAGCGCGACCTGCATTCGCTGCAGAAGGGATAAGAGTCGTCAAAGACAAAAACCTCCTTGTCTCCGGCCACCAATACTCCAGATATCGATTTCAAAGGTTTCATCAGAAAACTCTCAAGCAGTGTGATTCCAATATCCTCGGGACGAAGAAACTCGAAGAGTCTCTTTTGCCCGCTCATGTGCCATCCGCAGTAACCCGGGCTGAATCTCAATACGCCCTTGGATGTGGTGATTTTCCCGATCTCTGAGAGCAGATCAAAATATCTATTCTCCATCCTTTCGGCTGCCTTGTCAGTCCCGGCGGAGGCAACCGAGTCCAACATACTGCCCAGCGCAAAATCGTTTGCTTTGAACAGCTGGTTTATCTTTTTCGTGACCCTCTCCCCTACTGTGACGGCGAAGAGAGCCAGGCTATCAGCTTTCTTTAATATCTCATCCAGCGGAGTATCCTTCTCATTTGACCCTTGGCCTTCGTAGACATCTTCGAATTCAAGAATGGATATGTCCGAGATGACAGCCCTGGGTATAGAGAACTCGAGAAAAAGGTCCATTGCCTTCTCGAGAAGCGCATTCACCTCTTCAGTTAGCCCTGCACCAGGAGGGATGCCCTGCGTTTCCAGGACGCTATCCTGGTCTGGCTTTATCTGGTCAACACGAATTTCAATGATCTCTCTCATAAATCTATTTGAGGAAGCCTCTCCATACCATAGCGGCGAGCCTCTCCCTCCATTAGTTTCGTCAACTCGCTCTTTTTGTCGTCGGGCAGTCTGGAAGGCTCGTATTTCCCGATCAGCTTTTCCACCTCGCCCTGTCCTCTCTCTAAGAGCGTCTTGCCGCCCTCCTCCTGCCATCTGGCTCTGCTCGCACGATCGATAAACGATCCCGGCAGATAGAACTCTTGCTTGAGATATCGAAGCGTGTGTTTCGATATGAGCAGATGCTTTTCCTTGAGCAGTTCGTCGAATCTGGGGAGTGACGGAAAATCCTCCTTAGGCTCGATACCTCTTATCATGCGGAGGGTCATCCCACAGATTTCGTTGTCCAAGACCAGCTTCTCCAAACTCTGGCAGCTTTCGAAATCGAGCATTCCGGGACCGGATATGTTGTTGATGCCGGAGAGGGCAGCCAGCGTCGCTCCCATAGAGGATTCCAGACCGGCCTGGGCGTCAAGCTGTTTCGCATCACTGAGAGATATGTAGGCCTGCGTGGGCATACCCAGGTGTTTTCCGATCTCGTTGTACGCACAGTCCAACATCTGCGTCTCCACCGCGCCCATGGGCGTGGTCTCGTATCGCACGTCGAATATAGCCGGTGAACCACCGTAAAGAACCGGCGTACCCGGATTGGCGAGCTGGCTTATCACCACGCCGCTTAAGGTCTCGGCGGTATGCTGCACCAGTGTGCCGACCAGGGTGACCGGGGCCATGAATCCTGACAGCGGCATGGAGACGAACTCCACCGGAATCGAATATTCGGCGCAGTCGACAAGGTTTTGAGAAGTCACGTCGCTCCATTTCAAAGGGGAAGTCGGACAACAGGAGAATATGGTCAACGGTTTGGCGGCAAGTTCCTCTTTCGTTCCGCGGACGGCAAGCTGCAAGTCTCTCATTATATCGAATGCCTCGATGGTGAACGCCCCGGTGACCACCGGCTTTTCGCAGAAGAGAAGCGAGAGATAAAGCCGGTAGCTATCCGAGATCTTTTCGTGCACGTCGGCGGGTATGAAGGCCGTGCTCTGGGAGGCAATGTGGTCGAGCCGGCTTACGAGTTTGGCATATCTGACATAATCAGCCGTTATCGGTCTGCGAATCTTCCCTGTGCCAGAGTCTAAGATATTTAACGCTGCGGAACCCGGTGTGAAATAGACATTATGGCCTGAAAAGTTATGAGTTTCGCTACCCAGAACGTCATAGAGTTTGAAGGACTCAGGAACCGCCTGCAAGGCCCGATCGATGATCTCATCCGTGAAAAGGACGTGGTGTTTGTCTTTCTCTACCTTTGCCCCATGCTCCTGCAGCATGGAGAGAATATTCCTGTTGTGAATCTCCACGCCGAGCTTACACAGGACATCTCTCCCTTCCGAGATTATCCTATCCCTTAGCTCGTCACTTAAGAATCTCACCACCGGCCTCATCACATGCTCCTTTCGGATTCGCAAAGGTTCGCCATATCTTACATCAAAGCTTCGAGAATTGCAAGAGAATATCATGCCCGGTCCCCGGTTCGGGAAAAATGTAACTTTTCTGTTGACAGTACGTAAGTACTTACATAAATTGTCGTGAGTTGACAAACCGGGTGAAGACGTTGGAGGTCTTTTGGTGGATCTGATAAGGCAACTGGGACCATTGGCCCTGGCCAGCCGATTCAGGCGGCTGGCCGACTGGCTGTACAAGGACGGTCCCCGCATTTACCGGGAGCGATCGGCCGATTTCGAGCCCCGCTGGTTTCCCCTCTTCTACCTGCTGAAGGAATCGGGGCCGCTGCCAGTTACGACGGCGGCTTCAGCGCTGGGATACAGCCATCCGGCGGTCAACCAGATTGCCGGTGAGATGGCCGTGCGAGGGTTTCTCGAATCGATCAGGGATAAGAAAGACGAACGTAAGCGTCTCTTGCGTCTGACCAGAAAAGGGAGAGCTGCCGTAACGCGGTTGGAGCCGGTGTGGGCGGATATAGAAACTGCCGCCGGCGAGCTTGTGACTGAGGCCGGCGATGATTTCCTGGCCGCCCTGGGGCGGCTGGAAGATGCCCTGGTAGAAACCGGGGTATACGAGCGGGTGATGCGCCGGGTCAAGAGGCGCGAATTGGAGAGGGTCGATATCATCGATTACAAGCCGCAGTTCAAACGGTATTTTAGGTCGCTCAACCTCGAATGGCTCCAGGAGTACTTCGTTGTGGAGAAGGAGGACCAGAGCCTGCTCTCCGACCCGCATGGAAAAATCATCAAGGCGGGAGGGTTTGTTCTATTCGCTCGTCTCGACGGGAAAATCGTCGGTACTGCAGCACTGCTCAGACATAACCGGCATATCTACGAGTTGACCAAGATGGCTGTTGCCAGGCGAGCGCAGGGCCGCCAGGTGGGACGCAAACTTGCACTTGCGGCGATCGAGCGAGCAAAGAAGGCAGGCGCCAAGCGGCTGGTTTTACTTACCAGCCCCCCATTGACCGCAGCGAGCAACCTCTACCGCTCCCTGGGCTTCGTTGAGATATCGCTTGCACAGCCCTGGGCAACTGCCTACAAGCGTGAATCAACTGCGATGAGTCTGGATTTGAAGAGAAAAAAACCTCAAAACATTAACCGGGAGGCGTTATGAAAAGAGTGTCGATATCCTCGACCTCACGAGCCGGACTGTTGATGAGAGCACAGTTGTGCGCATTGCTGATCCTGCTGCTGATACCGGCGGGGCTGCTCTCCACATCTGCCGGAGCACAGTCGGCAGGGCAGAAACCCCCTGATAAGGCGATCGATGCCGGGATGCAGGCAGAAATCATCGACAGCGTGACCCAGGCATTAAACGAAATCTATGTCTTCCCCGACGTGGCCAAGAAGATGGAAAAGCACCTTCGCAAGCAGTACAAGAAGAAGGCGTACAAGGATATCACCAGCTTGACCGAATTCACTCAGAAGCTGACCGAAGATTTGGGGGAGATAAGCCACGACAAGCATCTGTGGGTAAGATTCGTGCCCGATGAGATGATGTCTATGTTTGAGGGTGACACGCTCACCGATGAGCAAAAGCAGCGCGACTTGGAGGAAAAGCGCAGAGACAACTTCTGCTTCAAGGAGATTAAGTTGCTGGAAGGTAACATTGGCTATGTCGACCTTCGCTGCTTTTCCGGGGCCGCCGATGCCGGAGCCACGGCCATTGCTGCGATGAATTTCCTGGCTTATACTGAGGCCATTATTTTCGATCTGCGGCAGAACGGCGGGGGTAGCCCGAGTATGATCCAGCTGATCACCAGCTATTTCTACCACGAGCCGGTTCACTTGAACAGCTTCTACATTCGCAAATCCGATTCGACCCACCAGTTTTGGACCCAGGCATGCGTGCAGGGCCCACGTATGACCAATGTCGATCTTTACGTGCTCACCAGCAACTACACCTTCTCCGGGGCGGAGGAGTTCACCTACAACCTCAAGAACATGGAAAGGGCCACGATAATAGGCGATACCACGGGTGGTGGAGCCCATCCCATCGAGGTAAAACCGTTTCAAAACCTGAGTATCGGAATGTCGTTGCCTTTCGGCCGCGCGGTGAACCCTGTTACCGGAACCAACTGGGAGGGCACGGGGATCGCCCCTCATATCGCCGTACCCCAGGAGCAGGCGCTGGACAAGGCACATCTGGAGGCTCTGAAGAAGCTGTTAGAAAAAACCGAGGATGCCGACCGAAAGGCTCAGCTTGAGTGGGCCATAGAAGGCAAGAACGTGAAGCTCAATCCGGTTACGGTAGACGTAAGTCAGCTGCAGAAGTATGCGGGCCAATTCGGCCCCCGGAAATTCTGGGTTGAACAAGGCGTACTTTATTACCAACGTGAAGACAGGCCCAAGTATGCCCTCATACCGATGGGCGACCACAGGTTCATGCTCGATGGCCTGGACTATTTCAGGATTCGATTCGTGGCGGACGCCAATGGCGAGTTCAACGAGATGATCGGGCAGTATGACAACGGCCGCACAGATGGCAACAAGCGCGACAAATAGGTTAGCTCCTCGTGGATGTTATCATCCACGAGGGACTCATTTTCTGTTAGGATAGGGGTTGGCCCATACGCCCGGACGCCCTACAGGCCTGCAGGGGGCCCGTCTGGGGGCACGTCCGTGCATCCCTACCCTTTCTCTCGGGGTGGGAGTGGGCGTTCCACCCGAACAGCCTGCTCGGTCAGGAAACCTGATGACTCGAACTGACTATCCCATAGCAGGGCTATGGGCCACCCGTCAGTTAATCTCTTTAGTCTCAGCGTTTTCTGTCGGGCCAGGGAACCCGACAGGCACAGAAGGACGCAACCTTTCCCACTCTCATTCCGTTTCTTCAAATGTGCATTAAACAGAAACGGAAAGTTTCTATCATGCTATTTAACAACAACAAGAAAAAAACCATCTGCATGACAGTAGTTTTATTGCTCATGATTTCAGGGTTTGTTTCGGCCCAGGGCGAAATCATTGATTTGGAGTTTGCACATCCTACTGTTTCGGATTCTGATACATCTCGAACATTGCAGAGCCTGGTCAAAGTACAAGGCACCGGCCAGTTTTGTGAAGACGGCCTTTATCTAATGACTCACTTTGGCGATCGTGAGGACATGTTTCAAAAAGAGAACCAGGAGTTGATTGATAATCCTTGCATCAATCAGACCTGGCGCCACTGCAGTGTATTCTCTACAGCCACTGAGAATTCTGTCATAATGGGTAGAAATTGGGATAATCAGAATGTGGGCTCCATAATCATCAGTCTCTATCATCCCCCCAAGGGTTACTCTTCGATTTCCTTTTGCAGATCCATCGAATTGGGTTTTGGACATAAAGACTTGGAGGAACATAAATCGAGTATATTTGGAAGCAAGCTGCTCTTGGCTCCTTTCTACGCAATGGACGGTATCAATGAACACGGTCTTACAGTAGCCGTAGCTGGTGTGAAGCAGACAACCGTGAAACCAAAAAGCGGTAAGGAATTGGTGTTCATCAGCTTCTTGATACGCAAGATTCTTGATCAAACCAAAAACATCCAAGAAGCTGTGAACCTGGTCGAAAAGTTCGTCCCCTTTGATCTCGATCAAAACTCCCATGACTGCCATCTTTTCATCGCTGATTCATCGGGCGGCTCAGTCATTCTGGAATATGTTGAAGATCAATGGAGAGGAATATACGGAGATAAATCCTGGCAGGTACTCACCAACAAGCCCGTATACGACGTGTCGGATGCAAACCTAAGAGAAGCATGCTGGCGTTATCGGAGCATATCCGAGACTCTCGAGAAGACAGAGAGAAATGTCGACTGGAAAGCCGGTATCAAAATCTTGCAAGACGTAACACAAAAAGGCACAAGCTGGTCTGTCATCTATTCCCCTCCGACAAAAGAACTATACTTCTCTGTTTATCAAAAGTGGGACGATATTTATCATCTAGCGGTACCCTAATCAAGAGAGCCTAGCTGCTGTGGGTAAGCTGGCGGCTGCGTACAACCCCATTCTCCGTGCCCGCCAGGCACAGAGCGGCGATTCATCTCTTTTCTCTGAAGAATAATAATTTGGACTAATCAGGGCTTATAATAGAGAAAAAACGGAATTGGAGGTTAAAATGGAAAAGAGAAATTCTATTAAGGTAAGGTTGCTCTTCTTTGTTTTCCTTTTAGGTCTTGCCTGCGAGAGTTATTCGCAATCTCTACAGTCCAAGATTGACGATTTGGTAAATGAATATGTCGTCGGCCGTCAATTCATGGGATCTGTTTTGGTTGCCGACAAAGGGGAGATCGTATTCGCCAAAGGATATGGTCTGGCCAATGTGGAAGAGAACATTCTCAACACACCCGAAACCAAGTTCAAGATCGGGTCCATCGCCAAGCAATTCACCGCCATGCTGGTCACGCAATTGGTGGAAAAAGGGAAACTCGGACTGGACAATACCATATCCGATTTTATACCTGATTTTCCGAGAAATATTGGAGAGAAAATCACCGTCGAAATGCTTCTTTGCCATACATCCGGTCTGATCTTACCCG
This sequence comes from Candidatus Zixiibacteriota bacterium, assembly GCA_049643405.1. GTDB lineage: Bacteria > Zixibacteria > MSB-5A5 > MSB-5A5 > SM1-73 > SM23-73-3. The sequence goes on along the minus strand of JBARPX010000180.1, from coordinate 4,621 downwards.
AAGGGATTGAAAAGTATTATTACGCATCCACCAAAGACGAATTTCTTCAGGAATTCATCAAACAACTCCGGGAAGAAGGGCTTCGCTTCGAACCGGGTAAAGGCTACGGATATTCCAATGCCGGGTATTTTTTACTCGGACTTATGATAGAGAAAGTTAGTGGGAAAACATACGAAGCAGTTCTTCATGAGCAAATATTAAAGCCCCTCGGTATGGAAAATACCGGTTGTGACAAGAAAGGATTGATGCTGGAAAACAGGGCCTACTCCTATCAGAAGTTACCGGACAGATATATCACATGGAATGAAGAGATGTATTCTTATGATCCCGCTATCGTTCATTTCGGTTGCGGAAGTTTGTACTCAACAGTCGAGGATTTATTCAAATTCAGCAAAGCGCTTTCCACGAATCAGTTGTTGTCTAACAAATACATGGACATGTATTTAAAAATGAGAAACGTGAAATCTCATCCACCCGTTTCCAATATTTCCCCAAAACTGGTGAATGAGTTTTTCGGAACCTGCGGCAATGGATTCGTGGGAGAAATTTCCATCATAGACGATCCGGACAGTAAGGAAAAACAGATCCTCTACTGGCATGACGGAATCGACAAGCTGTTTAAATCGAATCATTTTCATTATAGCGGGAAAGAGCAGATTATTATTATCGGCAGCAACTGCAGCTTTCTGGGCGAGGGCGATGAAATGGTGCTGAAAATTCATCAAATACTGAATAATAAGCCTTACCAGGATATCCGTATAAGGCATAGTCTTTCACAGTATATTAGTGAGGATATTGCCATGCATGCCGGCATACCGGCGGCTATTGGTGAATATTTAAGATTCAAGAATGACACACTTAATTTCATCGTCCCGGATGAAGCTTATTTGATCCATGCCGGCCGCGGAGTTGCTGAACAGTTCGGACCCGAAGATGCCATCCTTATTTTCAAGGCTGTCCTCTCTGAATACCCTGAATCCTGGAAAACTTATGATGCTCTGGGTGAAACATACATAATCAAAGGTGATACCATATCAGCGATCCAAAGCTTTAGAAAGTCGCTTGAATTGAATCCTCAGAATACGAATGCAATAGAGATGCTAAAAAAGTTAGAGAAAGAATAGATCACTATTTCAGTTTCTGTGCCTGCCGGGTCCTCTGACCTGGTTCCGCATTCTGCGGGATCGGGTCGGTGAACCCGACGGCCACATAAATGGGCTGGTATTCCTTAGCTCCGCGTGGATGTTATCCCGGACGGGTCTCCGTCATCCACGAGGGACTTACTTCGGGGGCGATCCGCAAACAGGTCCGTCAGCGGCCGAAGATGATTCTGTGCCTACCAGGTCCCCAGACCTGGCAGGCTCTAATGCCATCGGGTCGGTGAACCCGACAAGCACGTAAATTCCAAGAACAGGTTCAAGGTAGTCTTAGCTCCTGGTGGATGTTATCTTCTGTGCCTGCCAGGTCCCCTGACCTGGCAGGCTGTAGCACCATCGGGTCGAGGGGTCAGATGGGTCTCCGTCATCCACGAGGGACTTACTTCGGGGGCAATCCGCAAACAGGTCCGTCAGCAGCCGAAGATGATAATCCACAGATCCGTAGGACATGTCCAGCGAGCAGGAATGAACCTGATTTCGGTGTTGCTACAAATCAGTGGCCTCTGACCAATATCACTAACTAAATACTCCACCTACCCCATAAGCCCAAATGCCACAAGCACCAGGGCACATAATACCATTGCACCAGCCGCCAATGCCAGCATGCCCATCACACACCAGGCCCAGCTGGAGATTCCCAGAAAACCAGTTTGCGTCTCCATTGTATCCTTCCTTGTTATTGTTTGACTCACTAGATTGGACGGATAGGCCCCGGTCAAAGTTGCGAATATGTTGCCTCTCGATTAAAGGTGGTGTCAGTATGTAGGGAAGGAGCCCCGTGCCCAGTGTGTAGGTCAGGAGCCCCGTGCCCAGACGCCCTACAGGCCTGCAGGGGGCTCGTCCGGGCTCCTGACACCTGTTTTCTGTGGTTTACCCGCAGGCAGAGATGCACCCCTCCCGGTTGACGCGGTTGTAGTCTGTTCCTCAACCCACTAAGGTTTCTTTGCGACAATGGCAAATTCGGCAGATTCCGGGTTGAAGGTTGCACCGGCGACATCAGAATGGTATCCTTCGATTTTGAAACCATTCTTTTCAAATTCTGCCCCTAGTGACTCCCCGCTAAAATACTGCAACCAGTTGTAGACAGTTCGCCTTCGGGATTTTTCGACTAAAGTGTATTTATCCAACACTACTTTTTCCTTGTCATACTTGAAGATATTCAAGAAACCATAATATTTTCCTGGCGACCAGAAGCCGTCGAGGAGATTGCATCGATATGTTGCTACCTCTTCTCTTCGCTTGAAGGCATTCAATGAATATACGTCAAGCAGAACCGAACCACCTGGCTCCAGGATTCTGAAGAACTTGCTGAGCATTGCCTCTCTTTGCGCAGGACTTAAGGCGCAAAAGTCACACATGATCATCGTAATCAGGTCAAACCTCTTTTCTGTCTCAAACTCAAGATAGTCTTGATGAATGTAGTTGATGTTTAAACCTTTTCGCGCGGCCACGTCTTTTGCGTAACGAATAGATCGTTCAGAAAAATCTATACCTGTAACATCCGCTTTCCTTTCTGCCAGTAGAGTCGTATACAAGCCCGGGCCACACCCAAAGTCGATAATCTTTGTGCCCTCTTCCACCCCAAAGTGAGAGACTATCCATTCTACCGAGCGTTCGATGAATTTCTTGTTTCGAGATGAAACATCAACAGATTCATTCAGGTGAAACTCGAGCATTTGCTTTGATGTATGCTTATCAGTCCACAGATCCGCTGCTGTATAGAATTGAAATGGTTCGGGACGTGAGTTTATCTCCTCCAACTCTTCAAACATTTGTACCTCCAGATTCTATTGCGATACAAGACGCTGCCTTCAACTGCAAGTGTGCAGATCAGGAGCCCCGTGCCCATGTGCCCGACACTTCTATATGTGAGGCGCGCAGGGCACCTGAGCTGCGAACTGCCAAACAATTGAGATTTATTAATCAGTTTCATCCATTAATATACTTTTCAATTCTGCATCAAAAATGTACTTGCGAGCAGTAAAGTAGTACAGTCCGTTTTCGGATGGGACAGGTGAATGAGTATCTGAGAATGAACTGACGTAATTTGCTATTAAATTATTGGTGAACAGGTTGTAAATGGAAATCTCGCTCCCATTTGCCAGAATCAGATATTTCTCACCTTGATATTCTCTATTCCCAAAAACCCCATGAAACTTTTTGCTCTGATATTCTCGCCAGTTGGTATCCGCTCCGATTAATAGAGTATCGCGCAAATTGAAATAGTAGCTCTGGAGATCTTCAAATATCCTGGCCGACGCCCCATCATAGATCAATTGAGTTTTAGTTTTTGAATTCTCAAAATCTATGGCTTTCTTTTGTGAATAATGAACAAGAAATCCATGCCAGGTGGCTCTCTCGGGCAATTCACTCTCATCAATTTTCATTCTTTCGACCTCATCCGCAGTTCCGCTGTATTTCCGATACAGCTCCAAGTACCTCTCGATACCGATTTGTTCGATGAGGAATTTATTATACAGACCGCTTACCGGATAACTCAGCGAGACATTAACCTTGCGAAAACCTTCCTTACTGAGCAAAGAAGAATAATCGAGCATCTTTGAGTTATATAGGAACGAGCCGAGACTCAGAATAACGTCTGGTTCCTTGCCGCCGCGTCCTCCGAAGGCAACGGCAAATCCTTCCTGAAAGAAAGGATGTGTGTACAAGGGCAATCTCTGTAACTTGAAATTCATCAAGAGATGCAATAGTTCATGATAATGAGAATTAAAAGTAGTGATGATGAAATCATAAGCGACGTTGTACATCCCCCGTGTATAAAATTCGGTCAGAAGTTCTATTTCTTCCTCATCTTTACACAGGAGATAATAAATCTTGTGAGCCTCCAATTCTCTGAGCTTCTCGTCCCCAAAGTTGAGCAGTCCGGTTATCCTCAAAAGAAAGTTTTCGAGATTATCAATACAGTATGAATTGAAGAGAGTTGTGTCGCTTATCAAGAATCTGAAATGCTTGCTCTCAATTCGCTTCCAATCTCTGGCGTAATACGAAATCGGCGAGATATATTTCTGATCTTTGAAGTAGAACTCTTTCTGATAACTCAGTTCTGGAACAGAAAGAATAGCCTTCAAATAAACACCTTCAAGATCAATAACGTCGATAGCGTAATCTATCTCACCTCTATTGATGCCGTTTTTGATGCTGTCTTCGACATCGTACGAGATCAGGAATTTATTATCCACGCCTTCATATTCTATTCCGAGGCGATTTGAGATTTCTAACTCGGACTGATCTGCGAAGCTATCCGGATTATCATCTGTGATAAGCGATTGAACAAATGACTCTGCCCGATGGCGAGCAAGAACTTGCGAGGATAATTGTACCAACAGCAATACTGTGACTACAATCCTAAGATACATCTTCTGCTTCTTCGCTGATTAACGAAATTCTAACTTTGGCCGGCGTATCTAACATTGTTTATCTTGATCCACATAGCGCCCCCACAC
>JBARPX010000179.1:0-55818 GCA_049643405.1 Candidatus Zixiibacteriota bacterium | reverse complement strand
CGAGCTGGTGACCTTTCGCTTCTCCAACGAACTTATGTTTTGAGAAAACAAGGCTCCGACTTTCAATCTGCCGCTTAAAGCATAACTCATCTTCAGATCGACCCTGCCGTTCTCCTGCCACCGGTCCTGATTCTTCGAGTCAGTTGACCCTTTGGTCAGCACGGAGTTTATGTGCGTGGAAAATCCCCAAGAGAGCCTTTCTTTGAACTCAGGCCGGCAATCCAGCCTGGTATTCCATACATAGGTACGATTGTCCTGAGAGAAGTCCAACCTAAGTCGGGCACAAAAGGCGTCTTGGGAAAGGAGAATCAAAAATGCTATCAGAATCTCAACAACGCACTTTGGCATCTGTGAGGAACGGTAAATCACTTCGACCTTTAGCCTCGGCCGTCGCCTTGGGATCGGAGTTCGGACTTCCCGCAACGGCTCTTCCACTATCCCCCCTCCTCGGAATGGAGAGAGGACAAAGTTCTTGAGGTCTTTAAGCTTCTCCAACTCGTTGCTTTAGGCGCCGGCTGCGAATCTCACTTGAGAATCTCCCTCATGGCAGAGGCCAGATCAGCGAATTCGTTTAAGCCCAGAGCCTCAGCCCGCAATCGAGGATCTATGCCGGCCTTATTTAAGATAACCTTCATTGCGCTCTTGGGCAAATCCAAATTGGCCGCCAGGGAGTTTAATACCATCTTCCTTCTCTGTGAAAACGCAGATCGCACCACCTTGAAAAACAGTTCTTCATCCGGCACCACAACCCGTGGGTCGGCGAGAAAAACCACCCTGATGACCGACGAGTCAACCTTCGGAGAGGGATAAAAGGATTCGGGTTTAAGATGGAAAAGAACCCTGGCCTCGGAGTAAAGCTGAACTGCAATGGAAAGGGGAGACCAGTCTTTGTTGCCCGGAAGCGCACAAATCCTCAGGCCCACCTCTTTTTGCACCATCAGCACGCACAGGCTTACAGACTCCCTGTTTTCCAAAAGAAGCGAGAGGACCGGAGAGGTGATCTGGTAGGGCAGATTTCCCACCACCTTGACATTCGTCCCGGGCTTAATGACATCCCTGAAATCTATCTTCAGGATATCTTCATTTATGACTGACAGATTCTCTCTGCCGTGGAATCTCTCCTGCAGGTGACGGCAGAGCCGCACATCGATTTCAACCGCGAGAACCCTGTCGGCCCTGTCCAAAAGATGCCCGGTTAAAGCCCCCTTGCCCGCTCCGATTTCCAGAACGACGTCATCCTCTTTCAACTCCAGGCCTTCCGCGATTCTCCTAGCGGCGGAGTCATCGGAGAGGAAATTCTGGCCTAAGCTTCTTTTGGGTCTCACCTTCAAAACCGCTCTCTGGTATGGGGGTCGATTTCTATTGAGAGTACATTCCTTATGAAGAGAGGGATGGGGGGCGACTGGTTCACCCCACCTTATTGTAATGTCTGATCCGAAGTTCCACGCCCAGCTCTTTTGAGATTGTTTCGCACTTCTTCAAATCCACCTCCGGCATATCCAGCACGGTGAGGACGGTTCGCGGGAGGAGTTTCTTGCATTCCCTGGCAAAGGCGACCACCTGTCCGAAGGCATTGTCGCCGAAACGGGGTTGGCACAGCCGCTCATACTTCTCTTCGTCATCCACGTTCAGGCTGATGGAGACTGTGTCAATTAAGTCCACCAGCTCTGAGACTATGTTTCTCTTATGGATGAGATTTCCCTGACCGTTGGTGTTTAGTCTCACCTCGACGTTTTTGTTCTTAAGATATCGCGCCACCTCTTTCAGCAGATCCAAACGGATGGTCGGCTCACCGTAACCGCAGAAGACGACCTCCCGGTAATTTTCCACGTGGTTGATGGAGTCTATCACTTCCTGGTAGGCGGGCTCATGGTCGAGACGCAGGTTGTGGCCCTTGACGAAATCGGTGCGGTTGCGTACGCAGAACAGGCAGGCGTTGGAACACTGATTGGTTATGTTCAGATACAAGGAGTCGCGAATGGGATAGGCAATCCTGCCTGCAGATGCATGATCCAGCCCGAACAGCCGACAGGCGTTTAGGGTAGTGATTCGCTCCAGATCCTGAAAGGTCAAGGGGTCGAGGAGACCACTCAACTTATCCAGCACCAATCTCACATAAGCGGGCTGATTCCTTTTGCCTCGATGTGGAGCCGGTGAAAGAAACGGACAGTCGGTCTCTACCACGATCGAATCCAGGGAGATTTCTCGTGCCACCGACTGGATCTTTGACTTGGGATAGGTCAAGGTTCCATTTAACCCAAGGTAGAATCCCATATCCTGCGCGGTCTTAGCTTGTTCTGAGTTGCCGGAGAAAGAATGGAGTACCCCTCCCACCTTGTTGGCTTCCGTCTCTCTGAGGATAGACAACGCCTGCTCCCAAGCCTCCCGCACGTGCACCACCAAAGGGAGTTCAAGCTCTTCAGCCAAGGCGATCTGTTTTCTGAATGCTCTAATTTGATCCTCTTTGGGAGACAGATTCCTGTAGAAATCCAGGCCGATCTCACCGATGGCGACCACTTTCTCATGCTGTGCCAGCTTCGTGATCTGCTTAAGGGAATCTTCTGTCAAATCCTTAGCATCATGGGGATGAAATCCCACCGTTGCATATATCTGCTCATGTTCCTCGGTTAGCTTAATGGAACTCTCGCTCGATTTAAGGTCAACACCGATATTGATTATCTTCTCCACTCCATTGGAGAAGGCGTAAGTGATGACCTTTGATCTGTCTTGGTCAAATTGTTTGAAATCTAAGTGTGCGTGTGTGTCAATCACTTTGAGCTGATTTCCTTTCTGACCGTAGGCGGCAAGCGGCCTGCCCGGGCCAACCCAAGATACGGATTTTATCAGCAGATGGAAAGGATTTTTGCCGCTGTGCTGGTCAATCCGGGGGGAAGTATCTTCTGCCGTACCCCATGAAGACGCTGCTGCCCAAGAAGTCAAGCTGGGAGGTCAACTTGTTGACGATTATCGCTCCGCCGAAATCACCTGGGGGTTCGTAGCACACATAATGATCTATCCAGTCTCTGATGTACTCCCCCCCTTGAAGACCTCTCTTCAACTCATCTATAAGCGAGCTATCATAGGGTAGTCCGCTGTATTTCTCAAGATACTGGTCTATGTAAAACATCATGGTGTTCTTCGCCTCGGTCTCGTTTTCGATCGGATCGAACCGGTCTAAGTACACGTAGGTCCCGATCTTTGAGAATTCAGTGCCGGAGGTCCCGACATCAGCTTCATAGACTGTTATGGTGGAGTGGATTTTGTCTGTAGCCTCACTTGGCTGGCTGGTTGTAAAAAAGAGCACCTCTGTGTAACCGGCGCCGACCTCGAACCAGTAGCAGTGGGAATAGACAAAAACCCTGTAGTCCCCCAGACACCAGGTGTGGGTCGCGATCGTTCGGTCTTCCTTGAGCTCGTGATCCCAGGTATCCCGCACCCTTCTTACGTACTCGGAATCCAGAGGCACATCCACAAACATCTTGAAGATATCGAATGACAGAGGTTCCCTGTATTCGTGCTGCGGGGTAGTTCCCTTTTTGGTGCAGGTCGTCGATGCAACTGCAAGGATAAGAGAGAGTACCACAAGGTTCTTAGCCCTTGCCATTTCCTGGTTCCTCCCGAATGGCTGCCCTCCCAATAGTAATACGCCTGAACGAAAATGCATGATAACCGCGTCAGAACTTGAGGCCACCTGCGACGAGCTTACTGGGTCCGAGCCAGCAAGTACAGCGGTAGCCGGAGCCTTCAGGTTGTACTTCAGAGGTCTTGCCTAACCTACTATCAACCTACTACTTAGCTAACCTCGGACCCGCCCTTCACTTCCTTATCCGCACAAACCAAACTCAAAGTTCTTCCGTCCTTGGCTGCCAGCAGCATGCCCCTGGATTCTATGCCTCTGATCTTGGCCGGTTGGAGATTCGTCACCACCACGATCCTCTTCCCTATCATCTCCTCCGGAGAGTATTGCTCCGCTATCCCGGCCACGATCTGTCTTTCTTCGGTGCCGATGTCTATTTTGAGTTTCAAGAGTTTGTCTGCGCCCTTGACCCTCTCGGCCTCCTTCACCTCCGCAACCTTCAAGTCGATTTTGGAGAACTCGTCAAACGAGACCTCGGGTATAGTCTCTTTCCCGGAGACAACCACTTCCGGTTTCTCTCGTTTAGCCTTCTTTTCCATTCTTGGGAAGAGAGACTCAGGTGTGCCCGTTTTCGTTCCGGGCTCCAGCACACCCCACTCTTTTGCTCTCTCTAAGGTCGGATTCAGTGCCTCCCCGGAGAGACCCAGCAGTTCTCTTATCCTTACACATCCCTGCGGAAGTACCGGGTAGAAAAGAGCGCTGATGATTCGTAGCGTCTCGCAGCTCGTGTACAGGACCGTGTCCAACCTCTCCTCATTCTTCTCCTTGGCCAGTGCCCAGGGAGCTTGACTCTCTACATACTTGTTGGTACTCCTCACCAGCTTCATAACCTGGTCTACTGCCTGCTTTAAGTTTATCTCTTGCACGCTTTGCCACACCGTTCGGGCACACTCCGTGGCTTCCTTCTTGAGGTTCTCATCCGGGTCCTGGTAAGCCGAGGGCTTGGGGATTTCTCCCTGACAATAGCTCTTCACCATCTTGAGAGTCCTGCTGACCAGATTCCCCAGGTCATTGGCCAAATCGGCATTGTATTTCTCCACGAACCTGTCCACTTGGATGTCCCCGTCCTGACCAAAGGGAAACTGGGTAAGAAGCAGATAGCGTGTGCCATCGGAACCGTATTGCCCCACCAGGTATTCCGGATCCACGACGTTCCCCAAAGTCTTGCTCATCTTCTGCCCGTCGATGGTGAAGAATCCGTGAACAAATACCCGGTCGGGAGGGTTCTCCCCCGCGGCCAAGAGCATGGCCGGCCAGAAGATGGCATGAAATTTCAGGATGTCCTTGCCTATAAGGTGGACCACCTCTCCCTGGTTCCACCACTTCTCGAACTGCTCTGAATTGTCACCATAGCCGGCGGCCGAGATGTAATTGGGGAGCGCATCCACCCACACGTATGCGTTCTGCTTCGGATCGAAGGGAAGCGGAATGCCCCAGCTCACCTTCTCCCGGGATATGGAAAAATCGTCCAGCCCCTGCTTCAAGAGACCCAGGGTCTCTTTCTTCCTCTCTTCCGGGGAAATCTTCAGTTCGTCATTTCGGATCAGCTCCCCTACCTGTTTAAGATAAGAAGAGAGTCGGAAGAAATAGTTCTTTTCGCTGACCCTTTTGGGTTCCAGAAGATGATCCGGGCAAAGGCCATCCACCAGCTCCTTTTCGGTGATGAACTTCTCGCATCCCACGCAGTAAAGCCCTGAGTACTCTCCCGGATAGATGACCTTCTCGTTGTCCCCGGTGGTAGCTTCGTGCATGACGGAGAGAAGTTTTTCGACCGCCTTCTGGTGACGGGCATCGGTGGTGCGCACGAAATAATCGTAGGATATGTTTAGGCTCTTCCACGCCTTCTTGAAGTGCTCCACGTTCATGTCGCACAATTCGCGCGGCGTCTTCCCCAGCTTCCTTGCCCTCTCCTCCACCTTGGAGCCATGCTCGTCCGTGCCGGTAAGAAAGAAGGTCTCCTCACCGCCCGCCCGATGAAAGCGGGCCAGCACGTCCGCAGCGATAGTAGTGTAAGCCTGCCCTATGTGGGGTTTGTCGTTGACGTAATAAATGGGCGTGGTAACCATGAATCTCGCTGCCAATTTTTCCTCCTTAGGTCTTGAGAATACGACGTCATGGACTACGGAGAATCACTCCCCGGAGGGAACTTAAAGATGAGGATTCATCCTCGGAAACTCAGTCTGAGTTGGCTTGCGGTAGGAGTCTCTCAACTCCAGTACGCGCCATTCCGATGGCCACAACTTAATGTAAGAACGTAACTTGCATTTCTTGACTTAGATCAACCCTTCAGGCTTCGAGCCAGCACCTAACTCAAGTTAGGTGCTGGAAATGCTCCAAACTTGCCTCCCTTAAAGTCCGTCAGGAACTCGATCCCCTGCGCTTGGTCGTCTGCGAAATACGCTTCAGTCTTTCTCTCTCCTTTTTCCGAAGCTGGGTTAGGGTAATCTTCTCCCCCTCGCCGGTTTCATGTTTCACTACCACATATTCCTTGAAGATATTGAGCTTCTCCACCACCCCTTCACCTTTTTCCGTGGTGAACCTCTGGCCGAGCTTGGGATATAAGGGGAGGCTTTTTTCGTAGAGCTTTTTCTCGTATCGCAAGCAGCAAAGAAGCCTACCGCAGTTGCCCGATATCTTGGCCGGATTTAAAGACAGGTTCTGCTCGCGGGCAAGATGAGTGGAGATGGGCTCAAACTCCCGGATGAAGCTGGCACAGCAAAGAGGCAGACCGCACACCCCGAATCCGCCTATCCTTCTCGCCTCGTCTCTCACCCCGATCTGTCTCAGCTCGATTCTGGTCTTATAGGTGGAGGCCAGCTCTTTCACCAACTCGCGGAAATCCACCCTCTTCTCTGCGGTAAAATAGAAGGTGATTTTGTTTTTATCGAACTGAAGCTCCGTATCCACCAGTTTCATCTGGAGGTTTCTCTCCGAGACCATTCTCTCACATTCCTTCAGACACTCCCTCTCCTTCTCCCGGTTGGACCGGAGTCTGTCTGAGTCCTCAGAGGTGGCCAAGCGTAAAATCCTCTGGGGCTTTTTCTCCGGCTTCGCCATCTGAGCAGGGACCTTCTTGGTTACCTTTCCCATGTCCTCTCCCCTCTCGGCCTGAACGATAACGTAGTGGTTGGGTCTGATGCTCAGGCAGTCCGGATTGGAGAAGTACTCCTTGCGTGATCCTTTGAATTCCACCAGATATATGTCAGCCACATCGTACTCCTTGATTCTTTTTCACTGTTTGAGCAGGCTCTTAGGCCCGCCGATTCTGCCATTAGGTCAGGACATTGCAGCTTCCCTTCGCCAGAAGCCCTTCATTTTGAGGCACAACCTCAAGAGAGCCAGCTTCTGGCTGGCGTTTCTGATCTGACAGTCGATCCTGACCTGCTCAACCACCAAGAAAGCCTCCTCAACTGTATTTTGACGCTTGAACTTTTGAGATAGTTTGACCACATCAGGCGCTAAGTCAGAGTTGATCAACCGATCACTTCCGTTCATCACCATGCGCACGTCCCTGAAAATGGAGATGAGGAATTCGAATATCTCAAGGATCGAGTTTCTATCCCATCGCCGGAGCACCTGGTTAACCGTCTGAACGATCCTGCCGGTTCCGCCCTCGGTGGCTGCATCAAGGAGATTGAGGGCATCCTGTCGCAGGCCCTCTTTCTCCCCTTGCAGGAAATCCAGAGCCCTACCATAGCTTCCATTGCAGACGTTGGCATAATAGGAGGCTCTTTCTCTGTCCAGATGATGGACCTCCATAAGCTCTTCCTCAATGATCTTGGGCGGTATCTTGGAGAATCTAATCTGCTGACAGCGAGAGACAGCCGTGGGCAGAAGCTTGTTCACATCATTGCTGGTCAAAATCAGATGTGCATCAGCTGGAGGCTCCTCTAAGGTCTTGAGGAGCGAATTGGCGGACGAGACGTGCATCTTCTCTGCCTCGGCTATGATGACCACCTTCCTCCTTGCCTCGAAGGGTTTTAAGGCGATCTCTCTCTGCATGGCCCGTATCTGCTCCACCGGGATGTTCACGTTCTTGTCAAACTTGACTATGGCATATGGGTTCTCCGACTTTAGCCTTCTGAATCTCTCTGTCTCCTCTTGGTTTTTCTCGTCGGACTTAGAGGAAGGAACCGGGAAGATCATTTTTACGTCCGGATGGATCATCTTTCCTATCTTCAGACAGGAGGTACAGGTATCACACGCCTCGCCCTGGCTTTTCTCGCAGTTGATCGCCTTGGCCAACTCCAGGGCCATAGCCCACTTTCCCGTCCCCCGATCTCCGTAGAAGAGATAAGCGGAGGCCAAAAGATTGTTTTTCAAGGCTCCCGAGAGGATGCGTTGGGGAACCCTCTGGTCTAAGACTTTTTTAAACGACATTATTCATGCCACTCCAGGGGGTCTAAGGGGCGCTTCCCCTTTCTGATCTCGAAATACAGGCAGGGGGACGCCCCGGTTTCTCCTTCCCCCACAACTCCAATTCTTTGAAGTCTTCGCACCTCGGCTCCGGGCCAGACGGAAATCTCAGAAAGACGGGCGTACAGCGTGTAATACTCATTGCCATGCTCCAGTATCAACAGATTCCCATACCCTCTTAACCGGGAAAGGTAAATTACCCTCCCTTCGGCCACGGCTACGACCTCGGTCCCGGCTTTCGTCTCTATCTCTATCCCGGAGTTTTCGATCCTGGTACGAAACAAAGAATGCCTTTTTTCTCCAAAAGCGGATATCACCCTCCCCTGGACCGGCCAGGGGAGCCTTCCCTTCAGGGTCTCAAATCGGTTGCCCTTGTCGGGCTCTTCCGTCAACCTGTGGGTTCTATCTTCCTGAAGTCCACCCAGTACCCGGCGCACATTTTCCACCCTTTTCTCCAACTCACCAATGACCTGAACATAGAGCCTTCTTTCCGATTTGATGCTCCTCCACAGCTTTTCTCTCTCCCTCAATTCTCCCTGGTACGCTCTCTGCTCTTCGCTCTTTATTCCCGTCAGCCAGGACAGCTCTGCCATACTCTTACCCAGGCTTTGACTGTTCTCTTCCAAATTAACCTTCCGCCTTTCAATCCCTTTCGCCAGGTTCCGGTCTTCTTCAAGAATCCTTTTGGTAAGTTTGATTCGACTCGCCAAATCCACCGGGGAGGCGACCCCCCAGATCATGGTTTGGGGAACCAGCCGACCATGCTTATATATCTCCCTCAATCTCCTGCGGGACCCTTCCCGGTGGTAACGTAATCTTGATCTGACCTCCTCTAAGCTTCTTGCTTCTGACTGCAACCTTCTGTCCACCGCCGTTTCCTTTGAAGCCAGCCCACCAATCAATCGCCGGGTCAACTCCAGCTTTTCCTCAAGGTCCAAAAGCTCCTCAAAGGCGTCCTGCTCCCTGTGGTCGAGTGTCTCCATCCAGGCTCTTTTTGCGTCCAGTTCCCTTTCGATCCGGGCCAGATCATGTGCTCTATCTCTCATTTCTACGTAGAGCGAGTCCGGCAAGGCCCGGTTGACAAATATACAGAACCCCGCCAGAAAAACCAACAAGAATTCCTTCACCAACCTTTGTACACGGATGTGTCGATGGAGAGAGGTTCTTCGCACGATTTCACCGGATCTGCTTTAGAATTTTAGAGTTTGCCTACAATCGTCCCTTTCACCACCGGGCTCGAAGAAGTCTCATGGTCGGGATGAGACTTCCCCCGGCTCCCAAAGCCATTCCCCAAACGACCATTCCCACCACCATGTGGACTGGAAGGAATCTTATGGCTAAGAATTGGCTTGTGAAAGTCAAGTATCCAGCCCACAGGAACAAAATGCCGAGAAGTGCACCAAACCCACCTAAGGAGATTCCCAGTATCAAGAGAGGGAGGGAGATATCTGCACTGCTGGCTCCCAGCAAGCTCATGATACGGATTGATTCTGCCCTCAAGCGGACCGTGACCCTCGTGAGATTCGCCACGATCATAACGATTGCCAGCGCCATGCAGGTGCCCAGAGCTAAGTCTATCATAAGAAACACGGAGATGACTCGATCCAACTTCTTCAACCAGGTTCCGCCGAACACGACCTCCTCCACCCCCTCTTCTTTTTGTACTCTGAATGCGACCCGGGCCACCGGCTCAAATCGCCTGTGTTCCTCTCTGATACTGACTAAGAAGGAGGCTGGAAGCGGGCTGGAATCCTGTCCCGGCAAGAGATCTTCTCCGAGATAATTCTCCATCTGAGTCAAAGCTTCGCGTTTGGACCTGTATCTCACTTTTTCCACCTCAGGAAATACTCTCATCTTCTGCAGGAGAGAGTGGAACTCCGGTGAGGTTATATGGTCGTTAAGATAAACCTCGATCTGCACTTCGCCTTTCAGGTTCTGCACCGCGGCTCTCAGATTCAGGGTGATCAAGAGAAAGCCTCCGAAGGCCAGGAAGGCTGAAGCGATACAGAGGAGTAGAAGCAATTGGGAGTTGAACCTTTTCTCGGTCTGGCAAAAAGCCTGTTTAATCAAACAAGATATTCTCATGGGTGTGCAAAGGATATGTTAGGCACGGAACCGGCCGGCAAAGACAGCCACGATGAGCAATCGAGTGTTCCAAAATCCTTGCAGGTCTCCTTTTGAACCATACTTCCGAGCACGAGGCGGAAACGCCCAGTGAGAACCGGCGACAGGAGGGTCAGATTCCGACTCCGATTGATCTGCCCTTCTCCAGCCTGAGCATCCTGGGAAGGATACCATCCCACAGGCGGAAATGCCGAGTGGCAAGCAGAACCGCCGTACCCAGGAGGTTGATCTCTTTCAACAACGTCAGGATCTCATCTGCGCTATCTTTATCCAGGTTCATGGTCGGTTCATCAGCCAATAGAAGCAGAGGATCTCCAGCCAGGGCTCGGGCAATGGCCGCCTTCTGCTTTTCGGCAGAAGAAAGGCTGGGAGGAAACCGCCTGCTTGCCCCCCGAATTCCGGCCATCGCCAGAACCTCTGGAACCCCCCTTCTGATTCTCCTCTCCCTTTTGCCCAGTATCCTCAATGGTAGGGCCACGTTGTCGAAGACGTTCAGGTCGTCTATCAATCTGAAATCGGGAAAGATCCTCCCCATCTTCCGTCTCAGAAAAGGTATTTTCTTCCTTTTCAAAGTTCGGCTGTCGAACCCGTTAAAAAAAATGGCACCCTGGGTTGGCCTCTCCTCTGAGGCTATCAATCTGAGAAGGGTGGTCTTGCCCGCCTGGTTAGGGCCGACTAAGAGCAGAAACTCTCCCCGCGCCATCTGAAAGCTGACCTCATCCAGGGCCGCGACCTTGCGGTCGAAAACCTTGCTGACCCGCTGCACCGTAAGCAGAGCCTCACCCTCAGCGGGCAAATCGGGGGCGACGCAGCGGGACTCACGGTGAGTCCGGGAGACGGATGAGACCTTATGCTCAAGTTGTGGCCCATCCTCCCATGATACCTGGGCCGGCAGCTCCGTCATCAATACATTCCTTTCGGATGGCGTTACCTTCAATTCGAAACCATCGGACCTGGCCAGGTTGTTTCCGATCCTTCGCCTTCGCCAGGTCCCTTTCGCTTCTTTTATCGGATAATCCTCCAGAAAGGATAACCCCCTTTGTCGGCATTCGGCCGAGCTTCACCCCGGCAGGGTCGTAACTCAGACATTCAGAGCCTCCCACTCGTGTGAGCGTCCCATTGCTCATCAACCGGTCACACCGAGCAGATGCTTTTCGCTTCCATGGTCCCTGTCCTGACCGCCGAGATGAGCGACAGTGGAAAGATTCGAAGCCCCTCCGAGATCTCCCCAGTCGCGTTCGGAAGCCGATCTGGTGGAAAAATTCTCCACCCATCCTCAATCTTACAAAGGCTTTTGCGCTCTCGGTGGCAAGAATTCTGTGAAGAAGGTCGAAATGCCGTCGATAACAAAATATATCGAAATGCGAAAAATGAAAACGTCCCCATTGCACAAGTTGATGTTCTTCAAAAAGATGAATATCTTTGGAAGGGCACTTCTCGGCCTTCTGTTTTTGGCCATGTTTACCGGAATTGCCTTTTCTGAGGAGAGAAGGATCGTCATCGTAAAAAGCAGTGAATCACCCTTCTTTCAGGCTGCGGCTGAAGGGGTGAAAAAGGAGATCCGAAAAGGCAATGTGAACCCGGTCTTTATCGAGTACGATCTTTCTCTTCAGTTTCCCGACAAGGGGCAGATCGATAAGATCCGGGAATTGAATCCGGATCTGATCGTAACCATCGGTTCCAAGTCGACCGCTTTCGTCTCGGAAAACGTCTCAGATATCCCCATAGTCTTCTCTGCGGTGTTGAATCCCATCTCAAGTGGATTCGCCCGGAGCATGAGATCGGCTGGAGGCAATCTGACGGGAGCGTCCCTGGACATTCCGATCCGCACACAGTTGGAGAAATTCAAGCTGATAGTTCCCGGGTTGCAGAAGGTGGGTGTCATTTGCACCCATGATTCCGAACCTGTGGTCCAGGAGGCAAAAAGGGTCTGTCGAGAGATCGGCCTGGAGTTGGTCCCGGTCATCATCTCCTCGGAAAAGGAAATACCCGAGGCCATAGAGAAGTTGGGGCAGAAGGTGGATGGCTTGTGGGCCGTGGCAGATACCGTCGTCTTCACTCCCCAGTCCACTCAATACCTGCTGCTCTATACTCTGCGCCAGGGCATTCCGTTCCAGGGGCCGTTCACCTCCTTCGTCAAGGCGGGGGCGCTCTTCACCTTAGCCTGGAACGATAAGGACGTGGGTCGGCAGGCAGGCGAATTGGCCGTGAGGGTTTTAGCCGGCGAGAACCCCAGGTACATACCCATCACCACCCCCAGAATGATCTATTTGATTCTGAACCTGAGAACGGCTGAGCAGATTAACTTAGATATTCCTCCGCACATAGTCAGCGTAGCCAAGGAGGTCTACCAATGAGAACCAGGTTCCCCCAACTGCACTTGGGACTTAAGACGAAATCCGTCCTGACCATCTCTTTTCTGATACTGGTCACCTCCATCATCCTCAGCGTCTTCTTAATCGAGAGACAAAGCTCGATGATTCAGATGGAGTTGGAAAAGAGGGGGAAATCGATGGTGAGAAATCTGGCTCACAACGCCGAGTACGGGGTGCTGGTGGAGAACAAACCGCTTCTGTTGAATCTGATGGAGGGCCTGTACCAAGAGGAAGAGGTGGTATACATCAACATCCGGGACCGAAGGGGAAACATCCTCGCGGAATGGGAGCGCAGCGGGGAGTTTCATCAGGTGCACTCCAAGTTTCGGCCAGACGACGCACCACCCTCCTCAACGCTGCCGTCCAAAGAGTACTACGTCGTTAGCGGGCAGGAATTCTACGACTTTAGCTATCCCATCAAGACGACCCGGGTGGAAAGGTCAAAGGAAGAGGTGGGGCTGCTGTTGGAGGATAAGAATGCTGCGGTCACCCGAAAGAAGCAGATCGGGCTGGCTGAGATAGGGATGTCCCTGCAGAACATGCGCAGGGAAATCTCGGACATGAAGCGGATTGTAGTGCTGTTAACGGCACTGGTCGTGGCGGTGGGAGTTGTGCTGGCCATCTTCTTGGTCAACATAGTCATTAAGCCGGTAAAGAAACTGGTTCAGGCCACGGAAAAAGTGGCCAGCGGAGATCTTTCTCAGGTGGTGAAGGTAACCACCAAGGACGAAATAGGCACGCTGGCCTCTTCCTTCAACAGAATGACAACTTCACTGAAGGAATCAAGAGAGAAGATCGAGGAGTATAATCGCACCCTGGAGGGGAAGGTTAAGGAGAGAACAGCCGAACTGGAGAAGACCAATCGGGAGTTGGAGAAGACCAACCGGGAGTTGGAGAATGCCTTAAAGAGCCTGAAAGACACCCAGGTTCAACTGATCCAGATGGAGAAAATGGCGGCGGTGGGACAACTGGCTGCCGGGGTGGCGCACGAGCTGAACAATCCTCTGGGCGGTATCCTGGGATACTCCCAGTTCGCCTTAGAAAAGATTGATCAGAAGCAACTCTCCGAGTTCACCCCGGAAGACACGGCCACCTTCCTGCTATATCTGAGAGACATCGAACAGCAGACCAAGCGGTGTCGCTCCATCATTCAGAGTCTCCTGAAATTCAGCCGGGCCTCGCGCAAGGAGGAATTCGAGCCAATCGCGGTAAGCCTGGTTTTGGAGGAGACCTTGAAGTTCACCAGACATCAGATTCAGAAGAGCAAGGTGAATCTGACCCAAGAGTTGGCTGAGTCCCTGCCGCAGATCAACGGAAACTCCGGTCAGTTACAGCAGGTCTTCACCAACCTTATCCTGAATGCTGCGCAGGCCATGCCGGACGGGGGGTCACTGACGGTTGCCAGCGGAATCGGAGAAGATGCAAAAACGGTACAGATCTCTTTCACCGATACCGGGGTGGGCATTTCCGAGAAGAACTTAGACAAGATATTTGAGCCCTTCTTTACCAGCAAGAAGGTGGGAGAGGGCACCGGACTGGGTCTTTCAGTCAGCTACGGCCTGATCAAGAATCACAGCGGAGAGATTAAAGTAAGCAGCAGGATGGGTCAGGGAACCACCTTCATGGTCATCCTGCCAGTTGCGGGAGGAGAAGTCGCCGGAGGCGTCAAGGATGAGAAGGAGCTGGCGATTGGTGGGTAGGGAGCCCCGATACTGAAAGAGGAGATTCTACCCGTTTGGCGAAAACTCTGTTTAAGGGAAGCTTATGAAAATCCTGGTCGTGGACGACGATCCCATAATCCGCAAGCTCCTTTTGGAGGTTTTGACAAACGACGGCCATCAGGTTGCGGTGGCGAAGAACGGACTTGAGGGCTTGAACCTAGCCCGAAGGCAGCCATTCCAGCTCGTCTTCATGGATGTGCATATGCCGATAATGAATGGGTTGGAAGCTCTGATAAGTATTCGAAATCTGTATCCCGAGATGGCAGTGGCGATGATGGACAGCTATCCGGATCAACTGGTGCGCCAAGCAGAAAGTAAGGGTGCCTTAACCTGCATGCATAAACCTTTTGATCTGAACGAGATAAGAGAGGTCATTGAGGAGGTTGGAAGTTCCAATCTCAAGGAGAAACGGACTTTATGCTGACTCAAACCGAACCGGTCAAGATCTTAGTGGTTGATGACGAGGAGATCATGCTCAAGCTCGCCTGCGACGCCCTGCGCAGCCAGGGGCATCAGGTGACCGGTTCCTCCGGGGCTCTCGAGGCGCTGGACAAGTTAAAGGGGGAGAGGTTCGATTTCATCTTAACCGACATAAAGATGCCGGAGATGGATGGGATGGAACTGATTCAGTCCGCCCACGAAATCGATCCATCTATGGGAGCCATCTTCATGACCGGATATGCCAGCCTGGACACGGCTAAGAGAGCCATCCAGGAGGGAGCCTACGATTATATCCTCAAGCCCTTCGACCTCCAGGAGATAAGAAGTGCTGTGGCACGTGCCATCCAGAAAAGAAGCCAGAACATTGAAGATGGCAGAAAAGAGGGGTTGTCTCAGTTATTTGATCTTAACCGAATCCTGTATACCGCCGGCGACCGCAAGAGCCTGTTGAAGCTAACCTTAGAATTCGCCCTGATGCAGAGCCGATTGAAAAGCGGGATGATCCTCTACTGGGATATAAGAACCAGAGAGTTTCGGATCTTCCGGACCAAAGAGCGGGAGCCAAATCTCTTTGTGGAGGACACAACAGAAATCGACGAGAGATTGATGGCACAATGGTCCGGGGTGAAGGAGATTCTTCAGATCCAAAGTCTGAAGGACTATCCCCCATTCTCCCAACTCAAGAACTTCCTCGCGGATTCTTCTGTGATGGATGAGTTTCTGGAAGCGGGCGGGGAGACGATCTTGGTTCCATTGAGAAAGGCTGAATCCACCAGTGGCGTCATCATCTTGAAGAAAACTACTGGAGACCAAAAGCCCTCGGAGGAGGATCTGAAGCTCCTCGCTATCCTGGGTATTCAAACTGCCATTTCGCTGGAGAACCTGATCCTGCTGATAGAGACGGAGAGATCATACCAGGAGTTACAGAGCTTGCAAGAGCAGATAATCAGTTTGGAGAAGATGGCCACCCAGGGAAGAATCTCCGCTGAGATCGGACACGAGTTGAACAACTACTTAACCGTGATAATGGGTAACTTTCAGATACTGGATATGAAGATAAAAAAGGGTGAGATACAGTCGCTGAAAAAGCAACTGGAACCTATATCCACCAACTTAGAAAAAATAAAGAGTTTTGCAGAAGGTCTTTTGGATTTTTCGACTCTGAAGGCAAGGAAAGCGGAATGTGACATCAACGATCTGATTCGAAAAACTCTGGCTTTCATAAAGCCTCAAAATATCTTCAGGAACATCTCCTTTCTTACCGAGTTGAAACCGAACTTGCCTCGTCTGTCGGTGGATTCCGGCCAGATTCAGCAGGTGCTTTACAATCTCTTGAACAACGCCGCCGATGCCATGGGAAAGAGAAAAGGCGAGGGAGGCAGCATAACCATCGGCACGGATTACCAGCCGGAGAACAAACTGGTGGAGATGTGGGTCACCGATACCGGAAGAGGGATGTCCGAGGAAGAGTTGAAAAAGGTATTCACGACCGGATTTACCACAAAAGAATCCGGTCACGGCATGGGACTATCCATATGCACAAAGATAATCGAGTCTCACCAGGGAACCATTCAGGTGGAAAGCAAATTAGATGAAGGAACCACATTCAGGGTCAAACTGCCATTATAATAAGGAGAAGATGATACTGATGCAGCGACACGCCCATGGCGAATACGCCGATTGCGCGACCCGCAGATTCAGCCATGTGCAGTTTCGAGATGACAGATTCTGTCAGCTAAAGTTTTTTAACCCTGAGTCGATTAAGTATATAGCCTCGGTTTATATATGAAAACGGTTTAGCCTATAAGGGCTTTCTCTGATATGTGTGGTGTTGTATGGTACTAGAGTCGTTTTCAAATTAATTAGACTAACCGATCTTTCAAAAAGGAGGGCTGTAAATTGGATAGCAAAACTACACGTGAAAGGGGATTTTCACTCGGCGCAAGAGTGATCCTGGGGACAGGCCTTTTATTTCTGTTGCTGAGTCAGTTCGCCTGGGCTGGAACCGCGGGAAAGATCGCTGGGGTGGTCAGAGACTCAGAGGGCGGACAACCCCTGCCCGGAGCCACGGTGATGATCAAGGGCACCAGCATCGGAACCTCCACTGACGAGGATGGGGAGTACTTCATTCTCAACGTGCCGGTAGGAACCTACGTTGTGGAGGCTTCCCTGATAGGGTATCAGACCATCATCCAGACTCAGGTGACGGTGCTTTTGGACCTGACCACACCTCTCGACTTTGGACTAAGCTCTACGCCCATCGAGCTGAAGAAGGGCGTCACGGTGGTGGCATCCCGTCCCCTGATCCAAAAGGATTTGACCTCCTCGACGGATTTCGTGATCAGGGAGCAGTTGGATTACCTTCCCAATACGGCGGGAATCCAGTCGGTGATCGCCAACATGGCAGGCACGGTGGTGGATGAATACGGCGACCTGCATGTGAGGGGCGGACGTGAAGCCACTGTGAGCTACTTTCTGGATGACATCTACGTGCAGGATCCGCTGGTGGGGCGAGCCGGAACCAGAATATCCCCTGAGGCTCTGGAGGAATTGAGACTGACCACGGGAGGATTCACCGCCGAGTACGGTGAGGCTCTGTCCGGAGTGGTCAGTGCCATCACCCGGGAAGGTGGGCCCCTATTTGCCGGAAAGATCAAGGCATACGATGGATTGGTCCACTCCTACGACGTTAACGCCGGAGAGTATCAGAAACTCAAGAGGAACAATAACCACTGCCTGATCCTCAATCTGGGCGGTCCGTTAACCTTCAGCCAAAGCGACGCAGCCACCTTCTTCTTCTCCGGTGAGAAGATCTGGAGCGACGGGTATCTCCCCCATAACAAAAGGGAACTCCTAACCGGAACGGGAAAGATCAGTCTTCGTCCCACCAACAACTTGAAGCTGGTTCTCAGCGGCAATTACTATACCAGGGAGCTTTTGAGATACGAACACAGAGACGTAAACGGCATCTCCTACGATTTCAACTTAGACGGGCTGGGGAAGATCCGAAACAAGTCTTACAGCATCGGAGCAAGAACCTCTTACGCCACGTCCAAGAGCACCTTCCTCACGGTTAAGCTCAGCCATTTCTACACCGACATCAAGTTGGCTCCAGAACATCTCTTTGACCTTTACTGGAATCAGTGGCCGGGCTATCTGGAGGATTCCAGTGGTGTTTTCATAGGCACCATTGACGATGACAATTATAACCCGGCGGAGGAGCATTTCTATACCGGCTTCACTGCTGCCCCGGATTTCTTTCCCCGATACCACTACCGGGGAGCCAAATATACCAGCCTGGGCTTCGACATCATGAGCCAGGTGGACAAACACAATCAGATCAAGCTCGGAGGAGAGTACCGCATAAATCGCTTGAAGTGGGATGATAAGCAGTTCTTCAACGTTCGACCTTACGGCGAGAAATACGAGGTCGATCCGCACTACGCCGCCGTCTACCTGCAGGATAAGATAGAGCTCAAGGAGATCATTGTGAACGCGGGATTGCGCCTGGATTATCTCGACGCCGACATCGATTACTGGAATGATCCGGTGACCAAGGAGAGGAAGATTCACACCAAACCCAAGGCTCAACTCAGTCCCCGTCTGGGCATCTCTCATCCCATCTCCGACCGAACCGTGATTCATTTCAGCTACGGCTACTACTTCCAGGTTCCGCCATACCAATACATGTTCACCAATCTTCAGGCGGATTTGACCACCGGCTACCCGCTGGTGGGAAACGCGGACATGGAGGCGGAAAAGAGCATCGCTTACGAATTGGGTGTAAACCACGCTCTTGCAGACGATATCACCATGAAGGTGACCACCTACTATAAGGACCTCACCAACCTTGCTTCCACACGAGAGGTGGTTTACGCTGGGGGTTCCTACACCCAGTTTGTTAACGCCGACTACGGGACCGTGAAGGGCGTGGATGTTATCCTGACCAAAAGACCGGGCCACAAGAACCTTTCCGGGACCATCAACTATTCCTACATGATAGCCAAGGGCAACGCCTCGACGGCGTATGAGGGATATTACGATTACTTCACTGAGGGCACCAACGCGCCTGTCTGGCCGGTACGGGAGTATCCTTTGGCCTTTGACCAGAGGCACACTTTAACCATGGATGTGGATTACCGGGTTCCGCGCGACTGGCGCGGCAACTTTGCCGGATTGACCCTCCCCGGAGCCTGGGGATTAAACGTGCTGGCAAAGTATGGAAGCGGCATGCCCTATACCAAGACCGACGACCAGGGAAATCGTCTGGGAGCCTTAAACGGAGGAAGAATGCTCGCCACCTACCGGGTGGATTTGAAGTTCAACAAGGACTTTTATCTTTTCAGGGAGAAGGAGACCCGCCTCTCCTTCTTCACCGAGGTGGTGAATCTCTTCGATCGCCGGAACATACTGCACGTTTACTCCAACACCGGCAAGCCGGACGATGACGGGTATCACTATGAGTTGACCGTTGACCCGGATGGAGATGGGCCTTTGACCGCCGAAGACGTGAATCGATACTATCGCCTGTTAGCTGAAGATCCGCAAAATTACGATGCCCCCCGAACCGTGCGCTGGGGCATTGAGTTCATCTTCTAATAAAAGAACCAAGGAGGTCATTAAATGCGCATGCAAAAAGCCGTCCTCTTGCTTCCGATCCTGTTCTTCCTCCTGTGGGGAGAGGGAAGCACAAAGCAGCAAAGGAGCTTGGAACCCCCGACTCCGCTGCAGGATCAGATTATTCACAACAAAGGGAACGTAGCCACCACAGTCCAGAATTGGGGGCAGATCGGAGGCCAGAGCTATCTGGGAAAACCCTCCGGCGAGTGGCCCAAGGGATCCGAACGTCACTATTTAGCTGAGATCAAATACTGGATGGGTGCGGTAAAGCCAAATGGAGATACGGTGGTGGCTAATACCGACGACGATTTCATGCCCCTCTCCTCGGTCATAAACGGTGAGGAGAGTTACAGAATTCACCTGTCCACGGACCCCACCTCCTATAATCACGACCCCACCGATACCGTCGGTCTCGGAGTCGGCAAGCCGGCATACGGATGGAGGGTATGGGACAGCGGCCCTGAGGAGTGGGTGTACAATGAAGTCTGGACTTTCTCCCAGGGCATGGTGGATGCAGGCCCGGTTTCCCTTCAGGAAAGCCATTATCGTTTCTGTGACGCCAACAGCGGCGTGCCAGTCCTCGGCCTGGAACTGACCCAGACGGTCTATCAGTGGAACTACAACTACAATGAGGATTATCTGTTCGTGGTTCTGGAGATCAAAAACGTTTCAGAGAACGACTACTCCGAGTTCGCCTTCGGGCTCTATTGCGATTTCGATGTCGGTGGCATAGTTCCGGGCACGTTTGAAAATGGCAGACTGGGTGATCTGGTCGCTTTTGACCCCTCCATGAACTTGGCCTGGACCTACGATGAAGACGGCTATGATCCGGGCTGGGGGCCGCTGGTAAGAACCGGAGTGATGGGGACCAAGTACATCGAGACCCCTGACGACATCGGGATGACCGCCTTCCGCACCGGAAGATGGGAGGATCTGCCGGGCCACGATGAGGGGAAGTACGAGTTCATCAACAGCCAGCAGTTTGATCAAAGCCTCCCCCCTACCGACCAATACTATGTCCAGTGCACCCGGGGAATCAGTCTAAACTCCGGGAAGACCGTTCGCGTGGTCTTCGCGCTGATAGCCGGATATGACGAGGAAGATCTCAAGAATAACGCATCCATGGCTCAGGTGGTGTACGACAATTACTTCATTGGTCCCGAACCTCCGCAGCCAGCACAATTGGTGGCCACCCCGCGATACCAGGAGGTGAAGCTCACCTGGGACAACAGCTCAGAAAGCTCGGTTGATCCACTAAGTGGAGAGGTGGATTTCAAAGGTTATAAGATCTACAGAAGCACCGACATGGGCCAGAGCTGGGGTGATCTGGTGAGAAACCCGGACGGAAGCTTAGGTCCGGATTACGTGCCCATCGCCATTTTTCAGAAGGAGAACCCGCACGATATTCTGCCTCATACCTATACCGACCGCGACTTAATCAACGGGATAGAATACTGGTATTCCGTGGTCTCCTTCGATGAAGGCGACACCAGTGTGCCAATCGAACCCCTGCAGACTGCATACGGAAGACCGGGAGAGGACGTCAATTGTAATTTCGCCTATCCCAGAACCGATCCTGCAGGATACTACACCGCTGCAGCAACGGTCAGGCACAATTATTATGGAACCGAGGAGGAGAGTGAGGGCACGGTCACGCCGGTGGTGTTCGACCAAGGCGCCTTAACCGGGCATGATTATAAGGTCGCATTCACCGATGACCCGTATGCCACTTACTGGCACGTGATCGACTTAACCACCGGAGAAACGGTTCTGGCGGACCAGACCAAGCAGTCCGGAGACGTAGAGAGCTACCCGGTGGTAGATGGAATGCAGGTGATCGTCACCAACGGCGAAAGGGAGCCGAGTTCATACGGCCAGACGCAGTTTGGCACCTCCGACGCCACCCTGCACATGTATCATTTCCTGGGAAGCATGGGAGAGACCTTCGGCTTTCCCGTAGGTGGAGACATACATTTCCGTTGCACTTATGAGTTCAGATTTACCGAGCAGGGCTCACAGGCATACAGCTTCTTTGATGACGTTACTCCGGTGTGGGTTCCTTTTGAGGTGTGGAACACCAGCACCAATCAGCAGATTTTAGTGGAGGTGTATGACTGGGCACAGAACGGAGTGTGGGACGCAGATCACGGGGACTACCTGGACATCGTGAACGTCCCTTACGACGGACAACCTCACCCAGAGGCGTTCCCCTACTATCACGCCTGGTTCTTTGCTTTTACTCCCACCGACACCGGATATGCACCGGGGGACGTTTACCAGATTGAGGGCGCAAAGCTGAACGGCCCGGATGATGAGTTCGTTTTCCGCGCCGGAGGAGTAGATGCAGGGAAGGCGAAAGACGAGCTTTCCGAAATCAAGGTGGTGCCCAATCCATACATAGCTCATGCCCTGTGGGAGACCACGGAGGGACTGCGAAAAATCCAGTTTACCCACCTGCCGGAGGAATGTGCTATCCGCATCTACACCCTGGCTGGAGATCTGGTGAGGGTGATTGAGCATGACAACGGAACCGGAACCGAGGATTGGGACCTGCTGAACAAAAACCAGCAAGGCATCGTGCCGGGTGTCTATTACTATCATGTGGACTCAGAGTATGGACAGAAGCTGGGTAAATTCGCCATAATAAAATAGGTCAACGGATTAAACGTATCAAACGGATTTGGTTGGATAACCCAAAACGCTGTCTTATTCAAGTCGACTCCGACAGTCATCCAGGGGTTGGCAAGGTAAGAGAAGGAGCCAGAGACTCCCATTGGGAGAATCAACCAAAGGAATCCCGCAAAACAAGGGGGAAGAATGAAGACGAGAGTGATTGGCCTGCTTGCCATCGTAATGATTCTCAGCCTGGCGAACGCCGCCTATACCGGTGAGTTCTCCAGGGTGGGCACGGTGGGAGCCCAATTCCTTAAGATCGGAATGGGAGCCAGGTACGTGGCCATGGGTGAGGCATCGGTAGCCTGCGTGAATGATGCTTACGCCGTCTACTGGAATCCTGCGGCGCTTACCGAGATACCCGAATCCAATTTATCGCTGACCAATGTGGATTGGATACTGGACGTGCAGCTAAACCATGCTGCCTTTGGAAAATCTCTGGACGAATACAGCGCCTTCGGCGTCAGCATCACCGCCCTGACCATGGGTAACATGGAGATTACCACACTGGAGGAGCCCGAGGGGACTGGTGAAACCTTTACCGCATCGTCCTATGCTTTAACGCTGGGATATGCTCGAAAGCTAACCGACAGGTTTTCTGCCGGCATAAATGGGAAATACATATGGGAGAGCATATCCGAGGAGAGAGCTTCTGGATTTGCCTTCGACTTCGGCACCCTGTTTTACACTGGTTTCAAAAGCCTGAGAATGGGCATGAACATCTCCAATCTGGGGCCGGAGATGAAACTGGGAGGGCCGGAGCTGGATACTTACCATAATCCCCAACCCGGAAATCCCAACTACGACAACGTCAAGGCCAAGCTGGCCGTGGACCCGTATGATCTGCCCCTCACCTTCAGATTCGGAATGGCCTATGACTTAGTCGATTCCCCGGAGTCAAAATTCACCGTGACCGCGGAGGCGAAGCATCCCAACGACAACGTTCAGCAGGCCAGCCTGGGCGGTGAGTATCAGTGGAAGGAGACCTTCTCCTTAAGAGGCGGATACAAGCTGAATTATGAGGAGGAAGGGTTGACGCTGGGGGGCGGCGTGAAAATCGATGCGGGCAAGAACACCAAGTTGGACATAAGTTACGCCTGGGCCGATTTCTCCCATCTCTCCAGCGTTCATCGGTTCTCCTTAGGCTTTGAATTTTAGTTGCCCCATCAGGCCAAGACAAACATCGCACTCTTATCTCTCTTGGAACTCTTTAGGTCGGGTAGGATCGCAAGATCTATCCGACCTTTTTGTAAAATAGCCACAAGGAGTGCATCACCTTGTTGTAGCTGGGCGAAAACCCCGACCAGGCGGGGGTGATGCGGCTTTGAGAATGGCAGAAGTCTCGCGAGGCGCGATCTCCGGCCGGACGCCCATACGAGCCCGTCTGGGGACGACCGTCAGGACGCTTCGCTCCGATAAGCTTGTGCGCTCCGGTCGTGTCTCCGGTAGGGCGAACATACGGTCCCCCTACAGGCCCGTAGGGCATCTGGGGGCATCTTGCCCGCCGAATTTGCGCGGGGCTAGAAGCCCCGCCTACCGGGGTTAATCGTCACGCCCAAGGGGAGAGGAAAACTGCTACGTCATTGCGAGGACCCGCAGGGGACGAAGCAATCCCTAGCCTATTTGCACCAGGAGGAGATTGCTTCGCTTCGCTCGCAATGACCGACCTCCTCATAATCGTAGGGCGGGCATCTTGCCCGCCGAATTTGCGCGG
The DNA here is from genome assembly GCA_049643405.1 of Candidatus Zixiibacteriota bacterium. GTDB lineage: Bacteria > Zixibacteria > MSB-5A5 > MSB-5A5 > SM1-73 > SM23-73-3. Next base: position 32,097 of record JBARPX010000179.1, on the reverse strand, counting down.
GGCTGAGAGCCCCGCCTACGGGGTTTATTCCCCTCCCCTGTGGAGACAGGAAAACTGATAGTTTATCGTGGGCAAGTCAGGTCTTAGGTTTGCTCAAGAGGAATTCTTATCTTGTGCCGCCTGCAGATTTTCTCGAGAGAAGCGAATGCCGCGTCTTTCACTTTCCCCCTCAACCACTCACCTTTATCCCCCAGGGCCTTCTTCAGCGGCTGAATGGCCTTCTCAGTTCCTATACTTCCCAGTGCATCTGCTGCGTGCCCTCGAACAAAACTCTCTTCAGAAGTACTCAGGGCTTCGATTAGCGGGGTGATGGCCCTCTCGCTGCCTATACTTCCCAGCGCAGATGCTGCGCTCGATCGAACATGACTTTCTTCATCCGTAGTCAGGGCTTCAATTAGCGGGGCGATGGCCTTCTCGCTGCCTATCCTTCCAAGCGCCTCTGCTGCTCTCCCTCGAACACGACTTTCTTCGTGCGTGGTCAGAGTTTTGATCAGCGGCCCTATGGCCTTCTGGCTTCCTATGCTTCCCAGCGCAAATGCCGCTCTCCTCCGAACATAAGTTTCTTTATCCGCAGTCAGGGCCTCAATTAGCGGCTCAATTGCCTTCCCGCTTCCAACACTTCCCAGCGCATCTGCTGCGCCCGCTCGAACATGACTTTCTTTATCCTTTCTCAGGGCTTCAATCAGCAGTTCGATGACCTTCTCGCCTCCTACATGCCTCAGCGCGAATGCTGCGCCGTCTCGAACACGAGCAGCTTTAGCGGTACTCAGCGCTTCAATCAGCGGGTCGACCGCTTTCTGGCTTCCTGTCCTTCCTAGAGCATCTGCTGCGCTGCTTCGAACATCACTATCTTCATCAGCACTCAGGGCTTCAATTAGCGGGGCGATTGCCTTCTCGCCGCCTATACTTCCCAGCACATGTGCTGCGCTCCATCTAACATATTTATCTTCATCAGTACTCAGGGCTTCAATTAGCGGTTCGATGGCCTTCTCGCTGCCTATACTTCCCAGCGCGACTGCTGCCCTCAATCGAACAGAACTGCCCTCATCAGTAACCAGGGCTTCAATTAGCGGGGCGATGGCCTTCTCGCTTCCGATACTTCCCAGCGCATCTGCTGCCCTCCCTCGAACATAACTTTCTTTATCCTTTGTCAGGGCTTCAATCAGCGGTTCGATGGCCTTCTCGCTCCCTATACTTCCCAGCGCATATGCTGCACTCCATCGAACTTCACTTTCTTTAGCCCCCAAGTTCTTTGTCAATGAATCTATAATATTATCCGGCTTAATCAGGCCGAGAACCTCAATTGCTTTTTCCCGCAGAGGACGAAATTCTGCGCCTTGGTGAAGATCCCAGAGTTTTTTGACGATCTCCTCTCTCAAGGCCGGTTCGGTGAAGTCTGCATCTGCCACGCATTTTCCAAAAAGCATGAGGTTGCTGTAAAATGTGTCCTCAGGCACTTTCTTCCCTATTGTCCGAATAAGCGCAGTTGCGTCCCTGCTTATACCTGCATAAAGGAGGATCGGCTCCTCCCACCAGGGTTCGGGCAGGTGCTCGATAATCACAGATAACCCATCCGCCGTCTCTTTCAACTCCAAGGCTGTGAAATACTCCTGGAAAGAGAGATGAAGGAAATCGTAGCTGTCCCTGGATATTTGCCTGAGAAGATAGCTCCTTTGCCATATCTCGTCGAGGAAAGGCTTGGCGTCCTTTTCCTTCAACTTGACCTGAGGGAAGTACTTCACCATCTCTTGCGCGATTTCTTTTTCAGTGAGAATCCTCTTATTATTGATATGTCCGTAGAAGGCCAGCTTTCTGAGGATGAACTCTTTCTTCTCGGAGCTATACACATTCTTCAACCTCTTCTGTATGTCCCACCTGCTCAGAAGTACTTCAACGCAGCGTTCGTAGAGAGCTGCTCTTTTCTGCGGCAGTTTCCTGTCCTCTTCGTAGATTACCGCGACAATCGCAATCATGAGCGGGTTTCTTGCCAGGGCTTTTATTTGCTCGTTTCCTTTGATCGCATCGAACATCAATCTTGCTTTGTCCGGATCGGTCTTCCCGAACCAATTGTCTATGAACTTTTTTATCTGCGAGTCGTCAAACTCCATAAGCTCCAGCTTTGTGAAACCTTTGAGTTCATCGTGATAACCCGCGACTCTGGACGTAACCACAATCTGACTTTTGCGGTACTTCTCTTGAAACTTCTGGATTTCTACCGCAACCTTCTCCTGGCTCGGCTCCGTTGCCAATTCATCAAAACCATCAAGCAGCAGCCTGCATTTGCCGTCTTTCAAGTCTTTCTCGACCCAGTCCTTGGCTTTGGGGAACTTATAGTTTTCGAATACCACGTCTATGTATTCCCGGAGTGTTTTTCCACTCTCCATGAATTGCAGCAGTGTGATCGGTATGGGAACGCAGGTCCTCTCCTGCTTCTCCAGGTTCTCCTTACAGGTCTTGAGGGCAAGATGTTTCAGAAGAGTCGTCTTTCCGGAACCCGGAGCTCCAACAACTACCAGTCTATTATGATCTTTGACCGCCTTATCGGCATCAACTACCTTTTCCCTATCGATCAGCTTTTCTCGTCGTCTTTCATCCGATTCCTTCTCCCCTTCCAATGGTTTTTCCTCAAGTATCTTTGCCTCTTTCTCGATCGGAATCTCGCGCTCCCTCGTTTTTTCACTTGCCCTGAGCGAAACGTAGATCTTTTCCAGTGGTATGGGTTCCTTCTGACCGATGGCCGAGATGTCTTTAATCTTCTCGAAATCGGTTTTCATGGCGTCGAAGTACTTGCTGAAATAATCATACCCGTCCCAGAACGCGGAGGGCATGTAATCATCCAACAGGCTGATCAACTCCTCCCCTGTGATGAACGAAATGGGCTTATCCACATGAAATGCCCTAAGGATCTTGGAAATGCTCTGCTGTGTATGCTGTCCGATTTTTCCAGAAGAGAGGACAATGAATTCATCTATGGGCTTCTCTTTGTTGTCGTCTGACAGATCTCGGAACGGATCGCCCAGCCCCTCTGCTATCTGAATAAACACCTTTTCTGACGTCTTCTTGTCGATCTCGCCCTTCTTGACCTGGATTCCGACGTACTTTTCCTTCCCGAACTTTGTTTTCTCCATGCAGATGATGTCTTTCCCGTACTCGAGAACTCCGTGAGTGTACATCACATTCTTGAAACCCATCTTCTGGAACAGGGGCATTAGGATTTGTGCGGTGAGAGTTTTCTCGTCCAGTTTCTGTAGCATCCTCAGCTTTTGTTCTCGTTTCATATTCAACCCCTTTTTCACCCGGTGCTTGGCTATTCGAGATGCTCTAATCCATTCCCTCTGTGATGCTTGAGATTCTCTGTTACGCTGGTGCTCTCTTTGACCTAGGAATGGGTCAAAACATCCTTTACTGCATGAATCTACATACTCCTCTGCCCGAAGTCAAGCGCTTTTCGCATCTGTTACTGTGGAGGAGCGGTGATACTTGGTCCGACAAGGACTCTTCGTTTCATGTCTGTCCGTTGGGCACAATTCAGGGGGACGCCGTTTGGCTCACTCCCTTTCGGGGTAATCGAAAGATTCAAAGGAGACCCTGTCTCCTTTCTTCACTCCATCTTTCTCCTCAGGCAGGATGATCAGCCCATCCGCTAAGGACATGGATTTCAAGATCCCGGAGCCTTGAGGGCCGGTCAAATAAGCAACGTATTTCCCCTTCTCAAGACTCAACTTCCCTCTCACGAACTCTCTCCGGCCTTCTTTCTTTTCGGCCTTTTCCTTTATTATGACAGTTTCCTTTTTTCTGAACAGCTTCTTGCGGCCAGCCATCTTCAAAAGACAAGGTCTCACAAACTGATCGAACACGACCATGGAGGAGACAGGATTTCCGGGCAGGCCAAAGAGCAGCTTGCCTTCAATGGACCCAAAGAGGAGAGGCTTTCCCGGCTTTATGTTCACCCTCCAGAAGTGGATTTGTCCTAACTTAGCCAGAACTTCCTTTACCAGATCGTAGTCGCCCACCGATACCCCGCCGGTAGTCAGGACGACATCGGCCTGGTCAGCCGCCTTCTTTATCGTCTTAATCAGCTTTGTCTCGTCGTCCGGGACTATGCCCAAATCAACTACCTCCCCGCCTGCCTTCAGAATCTGACCATGCAGAGCATACCTGTTGGAATCTCTTATCTTGCCCGGCGCAAGCGGTTGATCGATGGAGACCAGCTCGTCCCCGGTAGAGATTATGGCGACCTTCGGTCTTCTGATTACCCTTATCTCCTTTTTCCCCAGAGAAGCCAGAATCCCCATCTCCTGGGGTCTTATCAAGGTTCCTTTCCTCAAAGCCCTCTCCCCTTTTCGTATGTCCTCGCCGGCTAATCGTACGTTCTCCCCTTTTGTGACAGCCACGTAAATCTTTACCCGGTCTCCCTCGACCGCCGTGTTCTCCACCATCACCACACTGTCAGCTCCCCTGGGAAGGGGTGCGCCGGTCATTATCCTTATGGCTTCTCCCCTTTTGACCTGTTTTCGCGAGGTCTTACCTGCCGCAATATCGTCGATGATCTTTAAGCTCACCGGATGCCGCCTCCTGGCCTCTCTTGCGTCTGCAAATCTGACTGCGAATCCATCCATGGCGGAGTTGTCAAAGGGAGGGATATTGATCCCCGAGCGGATATCCTCGGCCAAAACATAATCTAAAGAATCCAGTATCTGCTTCTTAAGGGTGGGGAGAACCTTTGTTCTTCTCAGTATCTTTTTTCTGGCTTCTTCGAATGCGATCAATTCAAACCTCCTCCGGAGAAAACAGGTTGGGGACTTTAGATCTCGTCAGTCTGAAATACATGCACGGCCGATGCCTTGAAGGTCACGTAGATCTCCTTTCCCTCGGCTAAATTCATCTCCTCTTTGGACCTTTTGGTGACAATGCTGGTCAAGGGGATTCCGATATCCACCTTCACCCTCACTATCGCGCCGTCCTCTTCGATCCGGGCAACTTTGCCTCTGAAGCAATTCCGGGCGCTTGAACTCAAAGGCATAAGTGAGATTAGAATGTCTTCGGGCGGAATGGAGGCATACGCGTCTCCTTCTGAGTCGGATACCACGTCAAGTCTTACTCCATCCACCTCCAACTTCACCTGCTCCTTTTCCCTGATCAACCTGCCGGAGAGGAAATTCTCCATGCCTATGTAATTCGCCCAAAAGACCGAGGTGGGGCGCTCGAATATCTCTTCCCTACTACCTTTTTGAATCACCCTTCCCTCCCTCAGCACAAAGAATCTCTCCCCCCATTTCCGAGCGTTGGAGAGCAGATGGGTAGTCAAAACCAGCGTGGTATCTTTTTCCTCCTTAAGTCTCAAGATCAAATCCTCGATTATCCGCAGGCTTATCGCATCCAAGTTATTGGTCGGCTCGTCTAAGAAGATGACCTCCGGATCCAAGACCAATGCCCGGGCCAAAGCCACCCGTTGAGCTTCGCCGCCGGATAGGGTCAGGGCGTTCCTCTCCCTGGCTTGTGTCATCCTCACCATGTCTAAGGCAGACTCCACCTTTTGTCTCATGAACCTCTTCTTCTCACCCCGCACCTTGAGCCCATAAGCAACGTTCTGAAAAACCGTCCCGTCGAACATAGTCGGATTCTGCATAACCATGGTCATCCGGCGAGAAAGCTCCAATCTCCTGCCTGCGTTGGAGGTCAGGCCGCATTCTTTTCCGTCGTAGACGAGCCTGCCTGCATCAGGTCTCTCCAATAAGTTCAGTATCTTGAGCAGAGTGGTCTTCCCAGAGCCATTAGGGCCCAGGATGACGTTGATCTTCCCCTCCTCCATCTCCAGGGAGACAGAAGTTAATACTTCTTTCTGATTATATATCTTAGCTATATCCTCAGCGACTATTTTCATCTTCTCTTTCCCGCGCCTTGAACCAGATGCAGCATCAGATTTATTCCCAACGCAACAATGACCAGGATAATTCCCAGGGTTATGGCCAGCTCAAACTCTCCCTTCATGGTCTCCAGGGCAATGGCCGTGGTCATCACCCTGGTGGCTCCCTTTATGTTACCTCCCACCATCATGGTCATCCCGGTCTCGCCGATGACCCTGGCGAAACCGGTTATGACCGCAGCGCTTAAGGCAAATCGAGCCTCCTTCAGGGCCAGAAGCTTCCACTGAAATCTGCTGGCTCCCAGGGAGAAGGCGGTATCTCTAATGGAAGGATCTATCCTCCTTATAGCCACCAACGACAAACCGGTTATGATCGGGGTGGCCAGGATAGCCTGGGCCAGGATCATGGCATAGGGAGTGTAGAGAATCTCCGATCCTCCCAGGAGTCCCTTGCGCATCAGGATGAGATAGAGCAAAAGCCCGATCGCCACTGCCGGTATGGTCATCATGGTGTTGATCAAGCTCAAGACCAGTCTTTTCCCCGGAAAATCGCTCTGCTCGATCAAAAGAGCCAGATACAGGCTGAAGACGGACGAGAGTATGACCGCACTTCCAGAGACCTTCAGTGAAAGCCAAACGATCTCCGGGATCTCCCGACCTAGAAAATCCATGTCTCAGTCTCTTTTCGCATTGGGTGTGAAGAGCCGCTGACCGAACTTCTCCTTACCGAACTCCCCAATCAGTATCTGTCCCCTATCGCTGGTCAAAAAGGAAATAAACTTCTGAGCTAATCGATGATTAACGTCGGGGTATTTCTTGGGAGAGACCGTAATCACGCTGTATTGATTGAGGAGGGCCTTATCTCCCTCAAAGAGAATGGTCAGGTCCAGTTCCTTCTGATGAGACAGATACGTAGCTCGATCGGTCAAGCAGTAACCTCGTTTCTCATTTGCAACCCTTAAACTCGCCTCCATGCCGGTCCCTGACTGCAAGTACCACCCGCCTTCTGGACTAAGCTCCGCCGAAGCCCACAGGGATTTCTCTTTCTTATGAGTTCCCGATTCATCAGCCCGCGAGACAAAAGTGCTTTTCAGGCTATCTATCCTGCGTAAGGCCGAGACGATTTCTTGTTCGTTTCTTATGCCTGCTGGATTCTCCTGTGGTCCGACCAGCACAAAGTCGTTGTACATAATTTCTATCCGTTCTTCGCCGTAGCCCTTTTTGACAAATTCTTCTTCCGATTTTCGATCGTGCACCAAAATCACATCTACGTTTCCATCCCTGGCTAATCTGATAGCCTGTCCTGACCCCACGGCGATGACTTTCACTCTGCAGGTATTTTCCGTTTCGAATACGGGCAAGAGATGTTCCAGTAGACCGGAGTCTTCGACAGAGGTGGTCGTGGCCAGGATGAGCTTACCCTCTTCTCCTCCACCGCAGGAGCCCAGCAGCGAAAAACATAGAGTTAAAACCACATAGATTTTCCTCATAGCATCACCTTTCAAATCCGAAAGCCAGCTCCCGCATCTTTTTTGGAAACTGGCTTTTAAACTTCTCTCTCCTTTCCGAATGCGGGAGGCGTGGCCGTTTCCAGCCACACCCTATCGGCTGCCCTCCATAAATCTCTTCTTAGGAAGGACAGCTCGGAGAATATGTTTTCACAGTTTATTTCATCTCTTCAGCACACTCACCGGTTTTCCCCTGTAGTATCTCGATTCCGTGAGACAGAGCCGGCAAAACCGCCAGGAAACATTCTTTGGCTGCCTTCGGACTTCCGGGCAGATTAACGATCAGAGTTCTCCCTCTAATCCCTGCCTCGGCGCGCGAGAGCATGGCTCTGGGAGTGATTTTCAAGCTCTCCATTCTCATGGCCTCTGATAATCCCGGAGCCCTCTTCTCTATCACCTCCAGGGTTGCCTCCGGGGTAACGTCTCTCGGTGAGAATCCGGTTCCTCCTGTGGTAAGAATTAAGTCTACTTTAAGCTGATCACAGCAAGCTGTCAACTTCTCTTTGATAATCACTTTCTCGTCGGGCATTATCTCGTAGTGAGACACTTCTCCCGGTAGTTTCTTCACCAACTCCTTCAGCACCCTTCCGCTTTCATCCTCCCTTTCCCCGGCGTAGCCTTTGTCACTGACTGTGATTACCGCTACTCGAATCATCCCACTATCCTTATTTGATCCCCCTGGCGCACAGTTCCACCCTTCAACACTCTGGCAAAGATCCCCTCCTTGGGCATAACGCAAAAACCGACCTGCTGGAAGATAGCGCAACCGTTATGACATTCTTTCCCAATCTGGGTGATCTCAAGTTCGATCTGATCTCCCAAGATCAGCTTAGTTCCGATCTTCAGTTTCGGAAGGTCGATACCCGAAGTGGTGATATTCTCGGCAAAGTCTCCGGCGCCCAATAACAAACCTTTGTCCTTCATCTTCTGTATGCTCTCGGAAGCCAACAGGCTCACCTGCCTGGGCCAATTCCCTGCGTGCGCATCCCCCTCTATCCCCCACTCCTCCTTCAACAAGACGCTTTCGACCGGTGTTTTCTTTTCACCCTTGTCTTTGCTTGTGCAAACAGCGAGGATTTCTCCCATTTCACTTCCCCGATTTTCTCTTATAAGTTCCACTTCTCCCACCACTCTTCTTCTCAAGATATATCTCCGAGATCTCCATCTCTTTGTCGATTCCTTTGCACATATCATAGATTGTCAATGCTGAAACCGCCGCAGCCGCCAAAGCTTCCATCTCCACACCGGTCTTGGCTTCGACTCTCACCTCTGATTCTATCTCTATCCGGCTTTTGGCGTCATTGAGCGTGAACCTGAGATCAACCCAATTGACAGGCAGAGGATGGCACATCGGAATCATATGATGCGTATTCTTGGCTGCCAGTATTCCCGCGATCTTGGCGCAGGTTAAGACGTCCCCTTTGGGGATCTTTCCTTGTCGCACCAAAGCCATTGTATCCGGGCTCATCCTCACCGCAGCGTGGGCTTTAGCCTCTCTTTTTGTGATCTTCTTCTCTCCCACATCCACCATCCTCACCTCACCCTTTTCGTCCCAGTGGCCTCTGTTCTTCATCCTATCCACCTATCTGAAACATTCTCCTCTTGGTTCCATTTTCCCCCAGCAGATTGTGCTCCCTGGGCTTCAAAGCTAAAGCCTTCATAAAAAGCTGCGCCAGTTCATCGTCACTTGCCCCACCGCGCATTTCCGATTTGATGTCTATTTCGACTTCGGAGGAAAGACAGGGTTTCAGAAAGCCATCCGCGGTCAGCCTAAGCCTATTGCAGTTCTTACAGAAGCCGTGAGTAATAGCGGAGATGAACCCCAAAGTCCCCTCGAAACCATCTATCTGATATAATTCAGCCGAGTCGCTCCGGGAACGTTGGTCGATTTTCTTCAACTCGCATTCTCTCTCAATTCGATTTTTTACGAAGGAGGAAGAGAGGAATTGATCCGGCTTCCACCCGTTGTCCCCAATGGGCATGAATTCTATAAAGCGAAGACCTATTGGCTTGTCCGCGACGAACTTCACGAAATCCAGAATCTCATCGTCGTTCGTTCCTCGAATGGCCACCACATTGAGTTTGACCTTGTCAAAACGAATCAGGGCCTCCTCGATCCCTGACATCACCCGTGGCCACAGGTTCGTCCCGGTCATCTTCTCGAATTTCGTGGGATTCAGGGTGTCAAGACTTATGTTTATTCGCTTGAGTCCCGACTCCCTTAGCCTGACTGCGTACTCCTTCAGCAATGTGCCGTTGGTGGTCAGGGAAACGTCACTGATGCCCGGCGTGGCTGAGACCTTCTCAATCAGGTAGTCAATTCCTTTTCGGAGCAGAGGCTCTCCCCCGGTGAAACGTATTTTGGTGATTCCCAGGGTAGCCCCGACGCGGGCTATTCTCTCCGATTCCTCAAGAGAGAGTATCTCCTCCCTCTTCTTGAGGACGAACTTCTTCCCTGACACGCAATAGCGGCACCTCAGATTGCACTTATCCGTAACCGAGATCCTGAGGTAGCTAATTTTGCGGCCGTACGAGTCCTTGAGTTCCGCCATCATGCTCCCGAGGCTGCGAATTCGTTCTTTGATTTTACGAAAGAAATCTGTAGATGTCAAGTTATTTCGGCCAGGTCCGGGGAGCGTGCTGGGGCGCGAATAAACAGAAAACAATGAGACCGGATTGGCCCGCTTTGACCTACTCCTTCCTCGTCTTTCTCTCGCTGACCGCCAGGAAAGATTTACTGCCATGGGCTTTGCTTTGACCCATTTGAACCCACCAGATGCAGCACAGAACTATAGAACAGACCCTGTGAAACGCCTCTGGAAGCTCTTCGTAATCTGAATCCCTGAAATCTCACGGGCCGGAGGCGGTTCGAAAAACAGTAGACGGGATCGCAGCATGGGGCCTGCCTGCCTGATTGGAACATGTTTCGCCCCAAGTGCGTACCAATATTTAGCGGTTACTTATCGTTTTTCACTAGAGTATCGTTTTTCGACAGAGTATCACTGAGAGGAGCTTTTGAGGACAAAATGATCGGCAAAACAGTTTCTCATTACAGGATTTTGGAGAAGCTCGGCGGTGGAGCCGTGGGTGTGGTTTATCGGGGAGAAGATATCAAGCTCAAGCGCCCGGTCGCGCTTAAGTTTCTCCCGGCCGAGTTAACCCGGGATCCGGACTCAAAGATGCGCTTCATCCAAGAGGCGCAGGCAGCCTCGGCCCTTGATCATACGAACATCTGCAGCGTTCACGAAATCGATGAGACCGAGGATGGCCGGATGTTCATGGTCCTGGTATACTACGAAGGTGAAACGTTAAAGAAGAAGATCAAACGTGGAGCACTCAAACCGGACCAGGCCACCGACATCGCCATTCAACTGGCCCAAGGTCTGGCCAAAGCCCATGAAAAGGGAATCGTTCACCGGGACGTCAAACCGGCTAATGTGATGGTTACCAAGGATGGAGTGGTAAAAATCGTGGATTTCGGTCTGGCCAAGTTGGCCGGACAGATCGAGCCGACCACAGTTGGAACTATCGTGGGAACGGTGGCCTACATGTCTCCCGAGCAGGCGCGTGGAGAAGATGTCGATCAGCGATCAGACCTCTGGTCACTCGGCGTTGTTCTTTATGAAATGCTTACCGGGCAACTCCCCTTCAAAAGCGAACATGAGGGGGGGATGGTGTATTCAATCTTGAACCGGGAGGCGGAGCCGATTGCTGCCTTGCGCAAAGGGGTGGGGATGGGCCTGCAGCGGATTGTCAGCAAGGCGATGGCCAAGCGACGGGAGGAGCGCTACCAGCGCGCAGGCGATCTGCTGGTCGATCTGAAGACCCTCAAAGGAAATACCGAGGCCGGAACCACCATGTCCATGTCGATAGCTGAGGCCTATTCCAAACCCAGCAATCTTCCGCTTCAGTTGAACAGCTTCGTGGGCCGGGATCAGCAGATGACGGACATCAAGCAGCTGCTTGGCGAGAACCGGCTGCTGACCCTTACCGGGGCCGCGGGGTGTGGCAAGACCAGGCTGGCGCTGGAGGCTGGCTGGGACCTCCTGGATGATTGCCCGGACGGAGTGTGGTTGGTAGAACTGGCGCCGCTGGTGGACGCCTCACTGGTACCCCAGACGGTGGCCATTGCCCTGGGATTGAAGGAGGAACCCAACCGGGCCCTTACGCAAACCCTGGTCGACTATCTGAAGGACAGAAACCTGTTGCTGGTCATCGACAACTGCGAGCATCTGGTCTCCGCCTGTGCGGCGCTGGTCGAGGCACTTATGCGTGCATGTCCCAAGTTGCGCGTTCTTACCACCAGTCGTGAGGGACTGGGGATCACCGGGGAGGTACTCTACCACCTGTCTCCGCTTGCCGTCCCGGTAGCGGAGGCTAGGCTTCCGGTGGAAGAGTTGAGCGAAATAGAAGCGGTGCGACTTTTCGTCGAGCGCGCGAGCGCGGCGAAGACGGGATTCAGCCTCACCGCAGAGAATGCCCCGGCCGTTGTGCAGATCTGCCGGCGTCTCGACGGCATCCCCCTGGCTCTTGAACTGGGCGCGGCACGGGTCAGCGTGCTGCCCGTGGAGGAGATTGCCAAGCGCTTAGACGACCGCTTCGGCCTGCTTACCGCTGGCCAGAAGACCGCGCTGCCGCACCACCAAACCCTGCGCGCGCTGATCGACTGGGGCTACGACCAGCTCTCCGGGGCCGAGCGGAAGCTCTTCTGCAGGCTTTCCGTGTTTGCAGGAGGTTGGGCCCTCGATGCTGCCGAGGCGGTATGCGCAGGGAATGGCATCGAGAAGGGAGCGGTGATCGATCTGCATTCCCGCCTCGTCGCCAAGTCGCTGGTGGAGATGGAACCTGAGCCTGAAGGAGGAACTGGAAAGGCGCGCTACCGAATGCTGGGTACGGTGCAGGAGTATGCTCGTGACCGTTTGGCCGAAGAGGAGGGGGACGCGGAGGTCCAGCGGCGGCACCAGAACTACTTCTCCAATCTGGCCCACGAGGCAGCGCGTCAGTTGACCGGGCCGGAACAGGCGGCCTGGGTCTCGCGCCTGGAGGCGGAGTACGATAACCTGCGCGCCACGCTCGACAGATGCCTGAGAAGTTCCTCCGACACGCAGCTGGCCTTGGAGATGGCAGGCGCACTGGGACGATACTGGTATGTCCGGGGGCGTTGGAGCGAAGGGCGTACTCTTCTGTCTGAAGTCCTTGCTCGTCCGGAAGCAGGCGCACGAACAGGTGCCCGCGCCAGAGCACTCGACTGGACCGGGTGGCTGGCCCACTGGCAGGGAGACTTTGAACAAGCACTGGCACTGGGCCAAGAGAGTTTGTCGATCTGGCAGGAGGTAGGCGACAGCCTGGGGTTGGCCCAGTCCCTGAACAACCTGGGCGCCGTGGCGCAGCAGCTGGGCGACTACGTCGGGTCACGCGAATATCACCAGAAAAGCCTGGCCATCCGGCGCGAGATGGGAGACCGAAGAGCCATAGCAGTCTCTCTCCATAACCTGGGCGAACTCCACCTCACCCAAGGCGAGTATGCCCGGGCGCGCACGGCTTACGAAGAGAGCTTAGTCTTGTTTCGGGAGGTAGGGCACGTGATGGGAGTGGCCGATTCCCTCAGCAGCCTGGGGGTGGTGGCCGAACACCAGGGGAACTATGCCCAGGCACGGACCTATCATGAGGAAGCCTTGCAGAACCGTCGCGATCGGCAGGACCCTATGGGAACCGCAGAGTCTTTGCACAGCTTGGGTGAGCTGGCCGCACGACAGGGTGAATCCGACCGGGCCCACAGATACTACGGACAGAGCCTGGCCATCCGGCAGGAACTCGGTGACCGGATGAACATCGCGGACTCCTTGGAAGGGTTTGGCACCTTGGCTGCCGCCTGCAAAGAGCCGGCGCGAGCCGCGCGACTCCTCGGTGCCGCAGAGTCTTTGCGGGAGGAGATCAACGCCCCGACGTCTCCCGCCAAACAGGAGAAGCTCGACGCGGCCATCTCCAGCACGCGTTCAGCTTTGGGTGAACGCGCTTTCGCCAAAGAATGGGACGAAGGTCGGGCCATGTCCCTGGAACAGACCATTGATTATGCGCGGAAAAAGGAGAGCGGGGAACACGCTGGACAGTCCGGGTGAACCCACGGAGAACCCGACAGAGCATGTCTAAGCCTCGCGTTCAATGCACTATCGGGGGGATTTTGGGGCTGGTTTAGAACTTCTCAAACACCGCTTGGATGCGTCGAGAATAGTCTCAATATCCCGCCAAATGCAGGATTGCTCGTCCCAAATTCATGCCGGCTCCTACAGGAGACTGCAAGGGATTATCGGTCCCGATCATATCCCTTGACTTTTCTTGCGAACATGCTATCCTACCGCTGCCGATCGCGGTTGGCGTGATTGGACCCGTTGCGGAATGGTGTTTAAATCTCGATGAGCGACATTCAGCCTACAGGAGAGTCGGCAGACGTCGGAAGCAAGAGTTCGTCTCGCGGTTCCAAGCGGTATGTCCAGTATGACGACTTGCGGCACCTGGGTCGCATCTCTCTGATCGTGCTGGCCGTTGTCGTCGGCCTGGTCTTCGCATGGGGTTACGGCTGGATCAGCTGGCACAAGGCGCAGCAGCCGTGGGTGACGGATCTCGCCAAGTTCTACATGTCGGCGAGACAGTACCTCGACGGCGGGGATATCTACGACGAAATCCCCTACTCCAGCTTCGGCCCGATGCCGCCCGAGTTGACGACAACACGCGAGAATTTCCACCCGAATCTCAACCCCCCGTTTCAAACTCTCGTATTCGCACCCCTCGTGCGGTTCGATTTCAGGACGGTCTACTGGGTCTGGCTTGTTCTATCTGTCGGTTGTGGGGTGGCAGCCACGCTTCGCCTCTCGCGCGAAACCGGCAATATCCTTACCCATTGGGCCGGGCCTCAGGTTCAGACGCCGCTTCTACTCTATGCCCTGTTCTGCTCGTTTCCAACCTTGATCGGACTCACCCTCGGCCAGTTCTCGATGATTCTGTATCTTTTGGTTGTCTCTGCCTGGATTGCGGTTCGCCGCGGACACGAGGTGGCCGGCGGTGTGTTGTGCGGGCTGGCAATCAGTCTGAAGCCGTTCACCGGGATGTACTTGCTGCTGTTTCTGTTCTTACGCAGGTGGCGTCTGTCCGCCGCATGCGGGTTGTCCGTTCTCGCATGTACTTCCGGGGCGGCCCTGGCACTGGGGATAGACTCCCATCTAAGGTATCTCGAAATCCTGCAGGGCGTCACCTGGATCGGATCCGGCTGGAACGCTTCGCTGCTTGGACTCTTCGCCCCCATCCTTGGCGGATCGGAAAACGTGTCCTGGATGGACTCGCCCACTGTTTTCCACGGACTCATCTTGACGATCAGCCTGGCCGGCATAGCGTTGATGGGCCAATTGGCGCATCGGTCGCGGTCACGATTCGATCACATCGCGGTGGACCTCGGTTTTGCTCTGGCCGGTCCCTTGATGCTTCTCACTTCTTTGCTCGGCTGGAACTACTACTTCCCTATCCTGCTGCTGAGCGCAGCCGTGGGCGTGAAGTACTCCCGTGAGATTGAGAACGGCGGGCGCTGGCGCATCCTGATCGTCGTCGCATGGCTGCTAAGTGTCTTTTGCTACTCCCCGGTGATGACCCGGGACATAAGCAGTCCGTTGCTGTGGTTTACCTATCCGGCGCTCGACACCTACGCCCTGCTCCTAATGGTCGTAGCCGTTGCGGGTGTCCATCTGGCTTATCTTCGCAATCACACTCCTCACCCTGTGCCCGCGACGGAGCCGGTTTAACCCTATGTGGTGGCCTTCTCGATCCGGGTGCCGGGTGCCCCACAGTGCTTAGCTCAGGAGTCCCGCGCTCCTGACCAAATAATCTTCCACCGAGTAAGAATTATCGTCGGTTGCCTGAGGCAGAAAAAAGCGGAGCCATGAACCGCATGGTTTATGGCGGAGCCCTGCACCATACGGTGCGGGGCGGAGAGACTGGGAGTCTCCGCTTGCCATTTCGCACAACTTACTCAATCCCACAGAAATACATCTAACTCATTGCCTATCTATACATTAAGTTCGTGCAAGTTGATGGAAGTACAAGCAAGTTCGCTGTTAGAAAAATATTAGAAAGAGGTGTATGTCAAAATTCTATTTATAGCTAATTTCCACATTAGTTAGAATCATCACTTTGCTTTTAGTCGTATCAAGTTGATCTCGTTGCAAGTCCCAAGCCGCATACGAGGTCCGAATGTTCCTGCTCCTTGCGAGTTTATTGGTCTTCCCGGGTTTTGAAGAGCTTCTCCACCCGGGCTATCCATTTCAGACCTGCTGTGAGGGGGTCGGTACCCTGGCTGATTCCATAATCGTCAGCCTTATCTTCTCTCTCGCCCGTTTCGTGAATCCCGCGTTCTCAATTTTGGGAGGCATCTTTCTTTTTGTTCATGGGTTATTGTATATAGTTGCGTATCTGAAGACATGTTCGCTTTGGACACCCATCGGGCTCCACATGGCCTGGAATTTTGCTCAGGGACCTATTGCAGGCATGAAAGTCAGCGGCACGTCGACCAATGCCAATCTCTTCTTAACCCAAGTTAAGGGACCGGACGTGGTAACTGGCGGCAGCTTTGGCGTTGAAGGCGGCTTGGTCGCGATATTCATCTCAGCCATTGTTCTGCTGGTCCTGCTAAAGGCTCAATGGCTGAAACCATCTGAGAGGTTACTTGTGATAGAGAGGAAGTGGGCAAATAAGAATCATAGCCAGGAGAATTCATCAGCTGGTTGACGGTTCCTAATTGTTGCAAGCAGTCGGGGTCTCTCTGTTGATTCTGCGCCTATCCACTTTCAATCATCTGACCGGCACTTATGAATTTGACGGACGCAGGCAATGGGTGATATTGATGGTTCAGGGACGGACTCTGCACTCGCCCAAGACCCCATATGGAAAATCCCACGGATGTTTCCATCCGCGGGATTTTTCCACAAAGAAAACTCAAGGTCGACAATTAACGCTCGAGTTTTATCTCTTGAGTCTCCACATAATCCCCAGCTGTGAACCGGCATAAATATGTTCCCGGTTTGACCGGATTGCCGTCGGCATCTTGACCAGCCCAAGAGACCTCCTTTATCCCGGCAAGCGGCATGCAGTTCAGCAAAGTGCGCACTACACGCCCCTGTTGGTCCAGTATCTGTACCTTCACCTCATACGCCTGCGGAATCATGAATTCGATGATAGCAACGTCCTTTAATGGGTTGGTATGGATTTGGTTCAGCTTAGGACCCATTCCGGGAATGGGAATCTGCCCCGGCGTTTCGAACTTCATCGTCGCGAAATTGTAGCCCATCTTCTCCAGCTTGCGGACGTCCTCGATCTCGTAAAGGTTAAAGGTCTCCTGTTTCCCGTCAGGGGTTTGGGTGTGCATTACCGAGTTATTCAGGTACTGATGCCAGCCACAATCGTCAGCAGCCATGCCCCCCTTCTCACCCACGATCTGAATCTTGGTTCTGTCCCCTTGCCGATCCAGCAGCAGCCCGCGCAGGCTGTCACCCGATTGATCACCGACCGGCATCCACAGGAGGAAGTCGCCCTTGAATATCCGGTGGAGGTTAATGGTAGTTGTACCGCCTTCCTCTCCGAGAGATACACCTCCGGGTGAAGATTCGGTTCCAAGCCGCGTGTCGTTGAGCAGAAGGTGCCAGGTCGTCCTGTCCCTGGATTTGGTTTGTGCAACCGTGCTCCGAACCCGCCGACCTCCGAGCGAATCAAGCACTGCCATCAGCCTCCGCACCTGGGCGGAATCCTTAAGCGGTGCGATTCTGTACTCGACTTCGGAGTCGGCATCTCTCACCTCTATACCGGCATCGTCGATACCGAGTGCCGCCAGCATTTTCTCGGCGTTTTCCTGATTCAGCATCAGTCCGCGCAAGGGTGCAGCGAAAGCTACTTCATATCCCACCGAATGTTCAGTTCTAACGGGTAATAGAATGCTGGCTATCAGCAGGATAAACAGAGCAGCTGCCGCCAGACTGAGCCGCGGTCTGGTATGGACGGTGTCACTTACTTGTCGCATAATTCGTGCTCCTAGATCCGTATTCTTAAGGTTTCTCTCTCTGGTGGCGATCTCTTCACGAATCTGGTTGATAGTTATCGGATGAAGCGGGGACACGCTCCGAATCTGCTCGATGTCTTGGGTCAGCAGCCGTTGGGCCAAAGCCAATCGCGCACAATTCGGACACTCCTTCAAGTGTTCGTACAGAGCGTTCTTTTCATCGGCAGCCAAGAGGCCGTCGGTAAGCTTAATCAGCTTCTTTTTTGCTTCGCCACAATCCATTCTTTGCGTGCTCCCATCCGGTATAAATCATCATCCGTTTTTTCGAGATAGCGTCGCAGCGTCTCCTGCATCCGACGCCGAGAGCGAGTCAGCCGCGCGCGCAGGGCACCCTCGCTTTTGCCGAACGTCGTTGCCAGCTCTGCATACGACCATCCCTCCAGCTCATGCAGCGTAACCAGCGCCCGGTCCTTTGCCGACAAGGAGGCCATGGCGATGTTTAATCTATTGCGTGCAAGCTGCTGGCGCAACTGCCTATCGTCGACGACGTCATCAGTCAGTGGCAAAGTCGATTCTGCCCGCTTCCTGAACTTCCTCAGATTCGTCCGGTACCGGTAAACCGTGATCCGATAGAGCCAGGATTTGAAAGATGTGGCCTGTCGAAGCTGCCCGAAACCCTTCCACGCATCATACAGGGCGTCCTGCATGAGGTCATCACCCATTTCAGGATCGCCGGCCAATTTCCGACAAAACGCCTGCAGGCGTGGTAACTCCGGCTCCAGAAGTTCAAAGAAGCGATCATGTTGCTGGTTATCGCTTCTCATCTAATCCTTAAGACTACAAATTCTGTTGATTGTTACATTTTATTTGAAATATTCTGGCATGATAAATAGCCCCTTCACCGATTGTTGTACCTCTTTTCAAATTATGGCTGTGTTCGTAATATCATGAGTTGTATAACTGTGGAGTCCATTGGATGAAGTTGACTGTTAGAAAACTGTTAGAAAGAACTCTGCTCATCGGTCGGTGTATACTCGTGTGTACTTCATCACTACTTTACTTAGGGCTGATCCGGTTCGGGCGGTGGGAAGAAGCCGAGTTGCGTGAGCATGGATACGTTGTCCCAACTTATCCAGGTTTCTGCGATCTTGCCATCTTCAATGCGCTGAATCACAATGCTCGTGAGTGTCAGTTCTTTACCACTGGCTGGGAGGTTTCCCATCGGGCCGGTCTGCGTCCCGGTCGTGGTCGTGACATAAGCTACCATGTTACTGTCAGCCAGAATGAATTCGATTTTGTCGTTACAATCCGGAACGGCTCGTATGAAGTCAGCAACGAATGCCTTGAATTCTTCATCCGACGCCAACTGGACAGGCAAGAGTTTCAATGCCACACGACGATTGAGCTTGGTGTCCTCCGCCAAGTAGACCTCACCCATCGCACCCTCTCCCAACTTCTCCAAGATTCTGTAGTGAGAAATCGTTTTGCCGATCATCTTGCCCTTTTACCGAAAGCCTGTCTATTCATCTCCAATAAAACCGAAGATTCCGTTGTTGTCATTGAAAAAGGCGGGATAGACAAACGAGCAGCGCTTCCAGGTACCTGCGGGAAGCACAGAAAAGCCCCGCCAGCTCAAGCAGAACGGGGTCTTCGAATCCTCAGAACCCGAAGGTCCGCGGCTCGCCCGCTCACACTGCTGCTACCAACCAAGGAGAGTCTGACGTACGTGAGGTTTGACGTGATCGTGATGTAGAAATTGTTCCCCTGGATTACCAACCGTGGGAATGACACCCCGAAGGCACGTATCGGTGTTTTCTTTGAAGTCAACAGGTTGCTGACAATCTGGGTTCGAGCCCTTTGCTCTCCCCTTAGCCCCAAATCACCACAACTTATTGTAATACAAATAGTTAACGACGGAGAGGCTGGGATTCGCCGTCAGGCCCTGTCTTCGACCCTGAGCTCAGACCGAAGGGAGCGAGTCCGGAGGACGAGTCGAAGGGAAGCCATCAATCAGTCATTCCTTCTTCTCTCTTCGCCAACCCTTCAACTGAGCCTCTCGTCGCCGTGCGCTCGCATAGTCCTCATGCGGTTCCACGTAAACAAGCTCCACTGGCCTTCGTCTCTTGGTGTAAGTGCACCCTTGCCCCGCATTATGTTCCTTGACACGATCTTTTACGTCCGTTGCAACCCCCACATAGTATGAATCGTCTCCGCAGCGCAACATGTATACGAACCACTCTTGACTTTCCTTCTTCATGTTGGCCCTTCGACAGGCTCAGGGCCATTGTCTGTCGACACTGGCGGAGAGACTGGGATTCGAACCCAGGAGGGCCTTGTGGGCCCTACACGCTCTTTCCGCCTTCGGCGGAACCCCGCCAGAGGCGGTGGCCAGGCGTGTTTATTACAGCAGCCTGTCTCATGGTAGTCGGAACTCGGTTTCGCGAGTTGGATACTCTGCGCTTCTGCCTGATTAACAACGGTTTCAGAGTAAAACGAAAAAACGGAGCCATGAACCGCATGGTTTATGGCGGAGAGACTGGGATTCGAACCCAGGAGGGCCTTGTGGGCCCTACACGCTCTCCAGGCGTGCTCCTTAGACCAGCTCGGACATCTCTCCGTGGACTTCAGCAACTAATCTTTCGTCGTCTCGACGACAAGCTTCCGAAAAGCTTCTCCACCTTTGTATCTCTTTATTTGTCTCTCTCTTAAGAACGCCTCTTTCTTGCTTGCGAATTCCTCCTTGTAAACCAGATGCCAAGGTCCCTTTTTTCTAGTCCATCGGCTCTTGCTCGAATTGTGACCCTTGATTCTCTTAGATAAATCGGACGTATATCCTACATAGTGATGACCCGCCTCGTTCTCCAAGATGTATACGTAGTACATTGTCGATGACTACACGCTCTTTCCCCGGACGGGGAACCCCCCGCCTACGGCGGGGGTGGCCAGGCGTGCTCCTTAGACCAGCTTGTCCCGTCGCAGGCGGGGCTCGGACATCTCTCCGTGAAAGGCGGTCATTAGTCAACAGTCACCAGTCAACAGGGAATAGTCAGTAACTTCAATGTTCAGGCTCTACACTCGGCCCTTTCCGAAGCTATGACCGAAAAAACCAACCCCTCTGACTCATGCTCCGGCCTCGGACTATTATAATACCTTTAACGAATGAAGGCAACGATTTTTTGGCGGACCTCATCAATCCTCTACGCTGCCGATGGATTAATGGGCCAGCGATGACCGACGGACAAGTCAACATCCGCCAGCAGCCCCTGGAAGCTCACCTGCACCCGCACTATTGCTCTGAACTGAAGAAAACTTGATCAGGTAATCAAGGCCCGCAACAGCGGGAGGTGTCGCCGCCCCGGAAGAGGAAGTTTACCAAGAATACTATGTCTCCCACGTTGACTACCCCATCGCAGGTGAGGTCTCCGACAGAAGGAGGCCAAGGAGGATCACCCCCCCTATAAAGATAGTTGGTCAGGAAGATTACGTCTCCTACGTCCGGCGAACCGTTTCCGTTTACGTCTCCCCTGTAATCCAGGACGTCGATTAAAATGGCGTACTCCACCACCGTATTGATGTCATAGCCTGGGATGTATGCCTGAGTCTGAGGAACGAACTCCTCCGGAACGTCCTGCTGGTCGAAGACGTTCATATAGTAGTCGAGGTTCTCGTAAACCGCGTAATCAGGAATCTGCCACTCCCCTGCCAGGTGCGAGAAACTCACGTCCGCCTGGTAAGTATCGTGAGAAACGTTTCCCGGGTCGTTGTGTATCGTGGGATCGCCGTGCGGTGTGGGGGTATGAGGGATGTAAGAGCCGGAGAGCACTCTCCCCGGGGCGCCAGTTTCCGCATGGTCAAAGAACGGATCGGAAAACGCGATCGTAGACTCTACCGGGTTTACCCCGGCCACGGTGACGTAATGTCCGCCCACCCGCCACCATTTGTTGCTTGACAGGTACCAGAAGCCCAAAAGTAAGACTACGTTCTCCCGCTCCTGCACCAGAGATTGTACCGAAGTAAATGTGGGACGTGAATAGGTTTTGACGCATAAGCTGTCGCTCAGATCGTTTCCGTCGGTGAAGGTCTCGCTGGATAGCCATTCTTCCACAGCCGTGCCTATGTCTTGAACCCTGGTTCCGACGTGAGAGCCTGCGCTCCTCCAACCGTCGGTGTCCATGCTCCAGGCAAGTCTCTCCACCAGCTCTCCCCAGTTATCCATAGCGCCCTGCGTCTGAGGACCCGGTACGAAGGGTTGTGGCGTTCCCGGGGGCGGACCGGCCAGGCAGCAGGGCGTACCGGTGTGGTCCACGTTCCAGAGATCGTGATCATCCCAGCTGCTGAAGGGAGAGAGATTGTCCAGATAATCCCTTACCAGAGGAAACTGGTCCACCCCGTCTCCCATGGTTCCCAGCGGAAGATTGAACTTCGAGTCCATCCACCAGAAGGAATTGGCAACCGACGCCGGGGCAGAGAAGGTGAACCGTCCGGTTCCGCTGTTGATCCAATTATCCTGGCGCTGATCGAAATCCGGCATTCCGCTGGGGGCATAGTCCGGGAAGGCAGACTCCCAGAACATGTGCTCCTGCCGGGCGCACATCATCACCGCGTATTCTACCTCAGTCACGAAGGTCATTCCCGCAGGCGCCGGCTGATAAAAGGAGGTAAACTCCGAAGGGAAATTCTTACCCGTATACTGACGGGCAAAATCGCCATCGAGCTCCAGATAGTTCATCAGCTGCCAGAACGGATTCCCCGGAGAGGGAGACTCCAGGCTGGCTTGATAGATATCGTGAGACACATACTGCAAATGGTTGTGCAGGGTGTCGTCGTGGGGAGGGGCCGGATGATCCAACGGTCTCACTCTGCCCGGCCAGTGGTATTCGGCTGCATCCTTTGCCGGGTCGCTTATAGCGATCTTAAGCGTTTGAGGTTTCACTCCTGACATGGTGACGAAATGGCCTCCCTCTCTCCACCAGTTTTCTCCATCCCACCACCAGAAACCCAAAAGCAGGACAATGTTCTGGCTGACCGAAAGCGAGTCGGTCATCTCATCGAAATCAGGAGCCGGCCAGAGGCTGGTGTAAAGACCGGTAATGGCAAAATCGTTGATGAGGTCGTCAATTCCGGTCCTCATGTTATGGACTTCCGTGCCGGAGGAGTCGGTCTGAAAGTAGCTGGCCAGGGTGTCTATGAACTCGGGTACGCCCCAACCCAGCGGGACGTTAACTCCGAACCACTCCAGACAGTTCCCTGCCGCCACGGGACCGCAGCGGGCAAACCACCCCTCCTGACCTCCGTCGACGTCCGGGGTGCCGCTGGGCGCATATCCATTATCACCCAACCAGGTCCACCCGGTGTCACAGACCATAGAATAGGTCTCACCGGCGAGCCGGAACATCATCCACCCCGGGTCCGGGTCGTTCCAGAAACGGTTCCATTCCCACCAGGGGGGAGAAGCCGGAGAGTGCCACAGCCACTGGTAACACGTATCCACCATCTCCTGCTGCGTGTCTGAAGCTACGCTGGGGATGGCTCCCCCTTCGCCGTTCACATACTCCAAGGTGAAGAAGAAGGGTTGGTCCACGCAGATGTTGTCGGCGAAACTCACCCCAGTCCAGTCGGGAGAGAAGGTGGTGACGGTGTAAACCGAGGATGACCACACCTCTGTTTGCGGACCTTCACATATGTCGGATCCAATGCTCCACACACTGAACCTCACCTCGGTAGACTCCACTCCGGCGTGATTGAAAAGCAGCAACTCCACGTCGGTTATCTGAAAAGGAAAGGGGTAAGGAACGCCACACTCCTGAGGGTCAAAGTATATCGCTACCATATCGCCGGCATTCCAATTGGGGAAATACGTCACGGCCGTTCCGTCGTCATACTGGAACAGGCAGAATGCTTTTGGTTCAGCCTTGAGAGGGGATGGGTTGGAAATTTGGGCCTCTTCGGCAATTCTCAGAACGTCGGAATCTCCGGAATATGAAGAGCTGCTGACTGTAAGAATAGCCACCAGGAAAGCCGGGATCACAACCCGGAGAAGAGGTTTCGTCTTCATACTGGAACTCCTTCAGGACACAGCCCTTGCCCGCGAATTCGTCTACTTCTTTAATATCGGCGGCGGAGTCTCAAACTCCATTCTGCGCTCCAGGCGCGTGTCACGCCTGAATCAGAGATTCAGCTATTCGATCGTCAATTTCAAAACAGAAGGGCAATCCCTTCTTCGGACCCTTAGCGGCTCTCACATGCGACAGCGGGAACCATAGCGCGTCTACGGTAACAACATAACACATAATCGCGTTTTGTCAAGATACGAATTGATGAGTTGGCTTAACTGTTAGGGGTGACCCCTTTTACGGATCTGGAACAGGTCGATATAGCCATCCTATCGAACTACGGTTCCGATTCTTCCCCAGCGGACTCGCCAGGGAAAGTGGGTGAGATTGTAGAAGAGAATTTCGAAGAAGGAGGATATGTAGTTGTTGGACCACGCGGGAGCTTCGGGGTCGGGAGCCCAGGAGAAATAAACCAAAAATGCCTTTCCTTTAATATACTCTCTCTCCAGAAAACCCCACTCCCGTGAATCCTGGCTGTTGTCCCGGTTGTCCCCCAGGACGAAATACTGACCTGGCGGTATCTCGAACGGGCCAAAGTTATCTCGATTGGAGTATTCCGGAGGATATATCTGATAATCTGTATACTTGTAGGGAAACCAATCCTCTGCTGGTTGTCCGTCAACGTATAGCCTTTTGTTGATTATCTCCACGCTCTGACCTTCGACGGCAATTATCCTCTTTATGAAACTCTTGCTCGGATTCAGGGGGTACTCGAAAACGACAACATCCCCCGCGTCAGGTTCGGAAAACCAATAGGATAGCTTGCTCACCAGCAGGAAATCTCCCCTCAGAAGCGTATCTTCCATGGAGCGTGACGGGATGCGGTATGCCTGCACCACAAAAGTGCGTAACAGTAGCCCTATCACCAGAGCAATGCATACGGTTAGGACATACTGCTTGAGTTTGGACTTCTGTATCCGTCTCATCGGTTGTCAACCTTATGACGTTCGACCGCTATCTCGGTCGATACTGCGGGTCATTATCTGTATCGGAAGCTTTTTGAGGAAATTTATGAAATCAGGTCCGGGAAAGTCTTATATTGGGGGCTCCAGAGAGACATAAACTTCTTGGTTGGGCTAGTCCGATAGCAGGTTACAGCACACCAGAACCTAACTTAAGTTAGGTTCTGGTTCGCTTAAGGTAGTGGTTCACTTAAACTTCCGACTCTACCTGCTTGATCTTCACTCTGGCAATTGCGACAGTCTGATTTTATCCTGCTGAATTCGCGAGAGAATGATTTGACCCTCGGAACTGCTTGACTTTGGAGAACAGGTGGCATAATTTGCAGGTAGAGGTGTTTTACGCCAATGAAACATGATGATTGACGTTTTAAACTATATGGACATAACCCGAAGCGAGGAGTTATGGACAAGTTTGTGATACAGGGTGGAAAAAAGCTCTCCGGCACGGTGGGAATTCAAGCCTCCAAGAACGCGGCCCTGCCCATTCTGGCCGCAGCTCTGCTGGTGGAGAAGGGCGAGACCGTGATCAACAACTTGCCCGATCTGGTGGATGTGAACGTCATGCTCGGGGTGATGGAGAAGCTGGGAGCTAAGGTCCAAAGATCTGCAGGCGGCAGGTCTAATAAGCTGCCCTCCGGAAGCAGGGTGGTGATAAATGCAGAGCATCTGAAAAGCTTTGAGGCGCCCTACGATCTCGTCAGGAAGATGAGAGCTTCTTTCTTGGTGATGGGGCCTCTTTTGGCTCGGCTGGGGAGGGCAAAGGTTTCGCTTCCCGGTGGATGCGTGCTTGGTCCTCGACCGGTGAACCTGCATCTTTCCGGCTTTGCCAGGCTGGGAGCAAGGATCAAAGAGGAGCACGGCTATGTAATTGCTTCCGGCAGCAAACTCTCCGGCAATGTAGTCTGCTTCGATCGTCCCTCACATACCGGCACCGAAAACATCCTCATGGCCGCCTGTTTGATACCGGGACGAACCACCATTGTGAACGCCGCCTGCGATCCTGAGGTGGAAGACTTAGCCGGCTTTCTGCGTCTGATGGGAGCAAAGATTGAGGGCGCGGGAGGTTCAACCGTCTACGTGGAAGGAGTGAAAAGGCTCAAAGCAGCGGAATATACTCCCATCCCGGATCGGCTGGAAGCCGCCACCTTCATGATGGCCGCCTGTATCACGGGCGGGCAGGTGAAACTCAAAGAGGTGATACCCGAACACGTGAGAATGGTGTCGCTCAAGTTGATGGAGATGGGCGCTAAGATAACGGAAAGCAAAAGAACCATCACGGTGAAAGCCCCCAGAAGGCTCAAGCCGACTTCCGTGACCACCTATCCCCATCCCGGGTTTCCCACGGATGCGCAGGCTTGCCTGATGGCCCTAACCTGTATAGCCGACGGCACAAGCCAGATCAGGGAAACGGTATTTGAGGAGAGATTCTCTCACGCCATGGAGCTTTGCCGGCTGGGAGCCGATATAAGGATCTCCGGAGACAGGGCCACGATAAACGGCGTCCCCCGGCTCAAAGGAGCCTCCATCATGGCCTCCGAGATAAGAGGCGGAGCGGGACTCACACTGGCCGGACTGGCAGCCGGGGGAATCACCGAAGTGCTGAGAGTGTACCACATCGACAGAGGATACGATCGCTTAGAACAAAGACTTGCTCAATTGGGTGCGAATATAAAGAGGGTGAAGGCCTGAGAAAAACAGGTCGGAGGGGACTCCGGCCACGTGCCGGTGTTGAGACAGTGGCCGTTGCCGGAAATTGAAGGCTGATAAATCGCCGGAGTAAGCAGGATGAACTTAAGGTCGATTGAAATCTCACTGCCGTATCTTCCCCGTTCCCCAGAGACCGAAACAGAGGGGGTTTGACAGGTTTCTTGATAAAAGGTTTGATGAAGTAAGGTAGATGTGAGAACTCAAAAAACGTGGAATGCGGGTTTCTCGAGCATGAGAGTTACTCAAACCCCTCAGCAGGTCCAAATTCGCGGTAGAAGCAGTTAAACCTTTCAGGGGAATCTGCGTCAAACAGATAGAGAGGGGATCAAAACGAGCATCATGTGGCAAACCTTTGCTGCAGATTCCATAAGCGGCCGGGAGGCCGCGAGGAGGTGTCAATCATGAGACGTGCCATCTATTGCCTTATTATTCTCAGTCTGGTTTCAGTCTTACTCTTGGGCCAAGCAGCAGCGCAGGAGCCTTATTTCGGCAAGAACAAGGTGCATTACAAATACTTCGACTGGCACTTAATCCAGAGTGAGAATTTCGACGTCTACTATTATAAGGGGGAGTACGTTCTGGCCAAGTTCGCCGCGGACGTCTTGCAGGACGCCTACCTGAAGGTGAAAAGAGAGCTGCGTTACGACCTGACCAAGCGGATCCCGGTCATCGTGTACAACTCGCCCAATGATTTCCAGCAAACCAACGTTATTCCCAATCTGATCGATGAGGGCGTGGGGGGCTTTACCGAGGCCTTCAAGACCCGGATAGTGGTCCCCTTCACCGGATCCTATGAGGATTTCCGGCACGTGCTTCACCATGAGTTGACCCACGCGGTGACATACGACCTGCTTTACGGAAACAACTTTGGCTCGTTGTTCAGCCGCCAGTATCTGTTTCAACTCCCCTTATGGTTCGCCGAAGGGTACGCTGAGTATTCCTCACGCGGCGGCTGGGACATCCAAGCGGACATGGTGATAAGAGATGCCTCCATCAACGGATACTTAACCCCGTTGGAGTTTGCCGGGGGTTATTTAGTCTACAAAGAGGGACAGTCCGCCATAAACTATATAGTGGAAAAATATGGTGAGGAAAAGCTCTCTGAGATTCTAAACAAGGGCAAAAGCCAGCTCTCCATGGACAAGGCATTGAAGTCCGCCATAGGTTTGGACCAGAGGGAGTTCTCTGAGGAATGGATGAAGGCACAGCGGAAAAGATACTGGCCCGAGATCGCCTTGAGAAAGGAAGCCAAGGAGTTCGCCAAGCAGCTCACTCATCATACAAAGGATGGCTCTCATATCAACGAAAAGCCGGCTTTCTCGCCGACAGGTGATCGCCTGGCCATCTTTTCCGACAAAAGCGACTACACGGAGATTTATATCATCTCCGCCATCGACGGAAAGGTGATCAAAAGACTGGTCAAAGGGGAAAGATCAGGAGATTTTGAGTCTCTTCACTCTTACGTCAGCGGCCTCTCCTGGTCGCCGGACGGCAAGAACTTAGTCTTCGCTTCAAAGAGCAAGGGAAGCGACGTTCTCCACCTCATCAGGGTAAAGGATCGCAAAATCTACAAGAGGCTCCGCTTCCAGTTGGATGCCATACGGTCACCATCCTGGTCTCCGGACGGCGAGAGGATTGCTTTCGTAGGAGTCAAAGAGGGAAAGGCGGACATCTATCTCTGCAACATCCACGACCAGAAGCTGGTCAAGCTCACCGATGACTTCTACGGCAATGAGGATCCCTGTTTTTCCCCGGACGGGAGGTTCCTCGCCTTCAGCTCGGATCGACCGCTGGAATCGCCTGCGGACTCTTCAGATTATCAGTACGGACATTACAGACTTTTTCTGATGGAACTGGAGTCGCAGAAGATCACTGCTCTCACCAAGGGAGAGGGGAGCAACACCTCTCCCACCTGGTCACCTGATGGAAGCAAGATATGCTTCGTCTCGGATCGAAACGGGATCTACAATCTCTACGTGGCGGATCTGGACAGTTCGGTGGTCTTTCCCATTACCAATGTCCTCTCCGGCTGCTTTTCCCCCTCCTGGTCCAGCGACGGCGACAAGATCGCCTTCTCCGCCTTTCAAAAGGGGGGATGGGACATATTCGTGATCAAGGAGATCGAGCCGGCAGCTGAAAGAGACTCGCTGGCCAAGACGCCTTACCTTTTGGCGCTGGAGCTGGACACCGTCTCCGTGGCAATTGACACGGTAGTGGAGAAGGTCGAGGAGCCCAGCAGGGATTTCAGTTCGTTTGTCTTCAGGGCGGGCAAGAACGAGCTGGACAGCCTGGCGGAGCTGGTGGAAGCGGAAATCCCGGAGAAGAGAGATACAATAAGTTATAGGCTTGCCAACGGCGAATACAGAGAGCGCAAGTACAAGCTCAAGTTCACTCCCGATCTGGTCTCGGGAGCGTTGAGCTACGACACCTTTTTTGGGTTTCAGGGACAGTCTCTCATAGCGGTGAGCGACATGCTGGGCAATCACACCTTCATCCTGGCCACGGACGTGGTCAATACCATCGACCAGAGCAACTTCCAGATATTCTATCTTTATCAGGCCCGAAGGCTGAACCTGGGAACGGGAATCTTCCACACCAAGTATTACTATATAGACGATGTGGACCGGCTCTTTTCCGATCGGATGTATGGTGCGGTGCTATATCTCTCTTACCCGTTCAGCAGGTTCACCCGGGTGGATTTGGATTTGAGCCAACTCTCGGTGGACCGGAAGTACTTCGATCCCCACCCCATCACTCAAAGGTATGACGACCGAAGCGTCAAGGTGCTCTTAGCTTCCATATCTTGGATTAACGACACGGTTCTGTGGGGACACACCGGCCCCATCAACGGGACCCGGAGCCTATTCTCCTACGAATATGCTCCCTACATAACCGGGCGAAGCATCACCTTCGGAGCGGCCCAGATGGACTTTCGCAGATACTTTCACTTCAAGAAAAGATACAACTTCGTCTTCAGGCTTGCCGGGGGATTTTCACACGGAGATGACAGGAAGAGATTCCTTCTGGGGGGGCAATCCAACTGGATAGGACCAAGCTATCGGGCTGAGGACTTATATGGCATAAACAGCCTGTATTTCGGCACGGTGGTCACCCCTCTGCGGGGCTACAGGTATTACGAAGTCAGCGGCACGAGATTTTTCTTAACCAACATCGAGCTGCGCTATCCCTTTGTTGAGCACTTGATCATGAAATTCCCCCTCCCTTTGACTCTTCACTACGTCAACGGGGCGCTGTTCTATGACATGGGAGCTGCCTGGGACGAGAACGACGAGTTCAAAGGAGGAACGTCCGAAGGCGGCACCAGGCTTAAAGATATAAAGGCCGGATTCGGATTTGGAGCCAGGGTGAACCTGGGGTTTTTAGTTTTAAGATACGACGTCGGCTGGGCAACCGACTTCGACTGGGTGGCGGCCAAGCCCAGGCATTACGTGTCCCTGGGGGCGGAGTTTTAACACCCGGGAGACCTCACTTCTCATCGACATCGACTTCTTATGTTGCGGGGTGAGGTTGCCTCGCAACGACGGTCATTGCGAGGAGCCCCGCCTTTGGGGGACGACGAAGCAATCCCATCGAGCTGCAACCGCAGAGAGATTGCTCCGCTTCCCCGACGGGGGGTTCTGCCTGCTCGCAATGACTTTACAGAGTAATCTTCCTTGTCTCCGGTCTACACATGGGGAGAGGGCAAGGTTGAAAATCCCCCCCTTCGACGAGCTCAGTAATGAAATATATCAGGGTGTCCTATCATTTGGACCAGTTATTCTTTGCCACAGCGGCGGGAATTCCCAGACGCCCGGACGGGCCCGTCTGGGGGTCTCCGTCATCCCGCCGTAATGAGATATGTTAGGGGGTCCGAAAGTCCCCCGGACGGGGGGCATTTCGGACCTACCGTACGGGCCGCCATCCGGGATAACATCCAGCGGGAGCAGAAGGCCAGCGGCCGGCAGAGAAACAAGGAGATAGCATGTGAATCGGAGAGAATTTCTTTAAAGGAAAGATTGACAAGAACCGATCCTAACCTTAGAATTACACGTGGAGTTTCTTGTCGACATCGAATAGCCAGACTCGACCGACTACAGGAGAAAAGAGTTGAGTCCATACCCGTTGAGTCCCTGACGGAGAGATTGCTCAAGGGGATCAGAGACAAGTTGAAGCAAAGGGAGTCTTAAGATGAAAAAAGGTTTGTTCGTTTGTCTGGCTGGTCTCCTCTTTACCTTCGCAGCATGCTTAGACGGGATCTGCCGGACGAAACCAGGCGACGGTACGGTCAATGGGGGCCAAGGATCTGCGGAGAGTGAAGAGCGCTATCTTGTTCAGGCACCGGTGGCGGATGGCGAGGACTATTTCGGAATCGACAGCGCAGGAATCAGGTACTCCACGAGTCATCCCACCCCCTGGATAGTTGTCCTCTCCCCCGATGGCGGCGAGGAATGGTGCGCGGGAAGCACCCATGACATTCTATGGGATTGTTTTGACATTGGCAACGTTAGAATCGACTACAGCATCTGGGCGGGTTCTGACTGGACCTGGCAGCCCATTATCGGCAGCACTCCCTGCGCGCCCGGAAGCTATTCCTGGACCCTGCTTGGCAGCCCTATTTCCGCATCGGGAGTAAGAGTCTGCGCGCTCCCATACGATGATCCTTGCGATCACAGCAACGGCACCTTTTCTGTTATCGCCTGCTCTCCAGGCGATGCCAACGGAGATTATGTGGTCGATCTGGCGGACCTGGTGTTTCTGATCAATTATCTCTTTAGATTGGGGGAGCCTCCGGATCCGTTGGCGAATGGAGATCCCAATGCCGACTGCGTGGTGAATCTGGCAGATTTGGTCTACCTGGTGAATTATCTATATAGAAACGGCGATCCACCCCGGATAGGGTGTGCTTGATCTGTGGTGTTCAGCGCTAGATCGATCCTCCAGCAAGACGGCCGGATTCAGTAGTGGGATGATTTGTCCACCCGGTGGCGGGGTTGATCTGCCTCAGTGTGTAGGGCCGGCCGGATTCATTTGATCTCTTGCAGGTCAATCTTCTTTAAGTCCCCTTTGACCGCACGTTGGATGATCAACAGATGCTGCTTTATGACTTCGTTCTCCGGTGCCATCCTGACGGCCCTCTTCATTTCCGCCTCAGCTTCCTGTAGGTTACCCTTCTGATAATGGACCCAGGCCCTGGTGTCATGAATAAGCTCCGGATGTGGAGGGCTCAATCTGAGAGCTTTGTCGCAAAGCTCAAGCGCTCCATCCAAATTCTCTGCCTCCCTGGCATAATGCCAGGCTATGTTGTTGCATAACTGGGAAACGCTGATTGCCTGCTTCTTCGTTAGTATGTCCTGCTCCACCCTCTCCAGTTGTTTAATCGACTTCTCGTGTTCTTTTTTCTCATAGTAGACCTTGGCCAGCATGATACGAGCGTTGGCGATTTCATCTTCCTCGAAAGACCGGGGAACTCCTGCACCGGCGGCAGCCGCTGCCTCAATCGGCCGTTGGACCTTCTCCCCTGCTGCGAGATCTGCATCTGTGTCGACTTCTGACTTTCGCAGCCCTTCCGCAAGATGAAGCGATTGCTCCAGCTCTCTGGCAGCCAAATCCCACTTTTCTTGAACCGAGTAAATCCTGCCGAGCATGTTGTGAAGGAACACGGAGCTCTTAGCCTCTGTGCAAATTTTGAACTCCTTTTCGGCTCCGGCCAGGTCGCCCAGGTGAAAGAGAAGATAGCCCCTCCATTCATGAATGTTGGCAAAATCGGGAGCCAGCTTTTCCACCCTCTGGAACCACTCCTTCGCCGCATGAAAATCTCTCCCCTCGACGTTAAGGCAACCTAACAGGTATAGGGCCACCACACAGCGAGGATCGTCGTCCAGTGCCTCTCGGAATTCCGATGCAG
>JBARPX010000178.1:0-5032 GCA_049643405.1 Candidatus Zixiibacteriota bacterium | reverse complement strand
GTTGCTGGTGGATACGAGAGAGAGTGAATGGTTGTTGGGAGAAGAAGTGGAGAAGTATGTGAAAGAGGAGCTGCATAAGAAGGGGATGAGGTTGTGGGCGGTGGGTAAGAAGTTGGAGAAGATGGATGAACCGAAGGAGAAGCGTGGGGAAAGGGTGGATGAGTTAAGCAGGTTGGTGGACTGGCACATAGAGCAGGTGGACAGAGTGAGGAAGATGTTTGAAGAGTATTTGAGCGTGAGGAAGGTGCTGCGTGAGTGGAGTGGGGGGGTGTAGACTTGGTGGAGCAGAGTGTGTCGGGATTTGTGAGGAGATTTGCCGGGAGAGAGTAAATAAGCGGGGTGACGGGAATGAAGGAAGAAAAAACCACCCCCTCCCCTACTGAGAACCGGAGGGCGCAGGAAATGGCACGTGAACAGAGGCGAGGAGGTAAGATGGACCGGAGAAGACAGATGGCAAGACGGCTGGGGCCAGTGTTGCTTGTGGTAGTAGTGATTGCGGCGTTGGTGGGAGTATTTGCGAGAGATGGGTTTGGGGAGGGGGATACGCTGGCAGTAGTGGAGGAAGGAGGCGGAGAAGAAACAGGGAAGCCGTTGTGGCGGGATGTGGTGGATGTGGTGAGTGCGTTTGCAGTGATAGTGATCGGAGCGGCGACGTTGTACGTGATGTTTCGGCAGAAGAGGTTAGGGCAAAGACAGATGGCGTGGGAGAGGGAGTTTGGAGAGAGGCAAGAAAGGCTGATGCTGGGGGATAGGAAGTACAAAGTTGTGGAGGCGCTTGGGGACTTTATCCTGAGGATAGATGAGGGAGTGGAGGCGGAGGACTTGCATAGATTGGCGCTTGGGGGGTTTGGGAAGATGTTTCTGTTCGGGGAGAAGGAACAGGAGTGGGTGGGTGAGTTTTGCAGGAGGGCGGGAGAGTTAGAGCAGGTGGGTAGGGGGCTGAGGAAAAAAGAGCTCGAGGGGGTTGAGCGGGACAAGTTGGATAAGAAACGGAAGGAGTTGGTTAAGTGGTTCGTGGGGAGCGCTGACGAGGTGCGGAAGCTGATGAGGGGATGCTGGGGGGGCGGGGCGGGTAATCGAGAGAAAGGAGGAGAGCCCCGGACCAAAAACGACCCTTTATCTTTGTCCCATCTGCCGGGCAAGATGCCCGGCCTACCGGAGAGGAAATATAGGCACGTATCCGGGACATCTCGTCAGGAGCGGTAGCCGGAGCGTCTCGCCCCGGATTCGGAATGGTCCACCCCGTAGCCAAGTCCCCAGAAGCTGAACTCTTTGCCTTTAACCTTCAACCTTAAACCTTGAACCTTAAACCTTGAACTTATCCCCTAAGTCGCCGATGAAGGGAATCTTCCACTCCTGCCCTTGAAGCGCGAAGAATATGCCTGCTACGGCGCACGCCAGGCAGAGAACGATTACCATGCTCCAGATCAGGGCACCGATCTTAGGAAGAAGGAATATCACCGCCGCGATCTCGATTATGAAGAGTATCAACCCCTGCTTACCGTGCTTCAAGGCGAAGGGATTGTCCCTCATCTTTATCAGGGGAATGAAACACATGAAAGGTATGTAGCCCAAGATTGCAGCGCCCTTCCCCTCTTCGATCATCTTCTTTTTCTGTTCCTCTTCCGTCTCCGAATTCTTCGTCTCACCGGTTCCGAAGATTTGCTCCGCCATTATTCCTCCCCTCGAATATCATTTTTTCACGCAGACTTCATACTTCCCAGAATATAGACTCTCCCTTTTGGCTGGGCAAGTCGAATTTAATCAGATCCACGGCCGGCCACTTGCCCATCTCTTTCCCCTGCCTCTCCCCTATCAATCTGAACCATATCTCCTTTGTCTCTTCAAACTCAAAAAGGCTGATTGGAATTGCCAGCTCCAGCATATCTGCGAAGGCGAACTTCAGTTCGGAAGAGATCAGCCTCCATTCGGTTTCATTCCGTCGCTTTAGGAGAGACGCTTTCCCGTCCTTGACCGAAATCTTGTATCTGGACGGCTGCAGCAACTCAAAGGTAAGCCCGTATCCGTCCCGGTCGAATTCCTCTCTGGATACGACCGTGTCTACTCTGAGATAAACGTTATTCTCGTCTGAGCCGAAATAGACGCCCGACACCAAGGAGGAAACCTGATGCATGGTTCCTCCGGCCTTACGCGTGTCAAAGTGCCCCGCCTCCTGCCATTCGTAATAGTGGCTTCTCTTCCCGTCGATGGTGGGCTTTAAGTATCCGGTGGGGGGGAGAAAATGCGTGGAGACAGCCTGCGTCTTGATGGGATGATAGAGTTCCTCCGGCACCTCCCGGCCGATCAACTCGTAAACGTAAAGAAGGTGCGTCCGGTAAAGCCTGTCGAACTCGTCGGTTCCCGGGCCTTCGTGCTCATCCCCGTACCACCAGTTCCAATCGCTCCCCTCGGCAACGTAGATCTCCTTCCAGGCAGCCTTCAGAACCTCCTCCGTCCTGCGGGTCTTTTCTGCTTTCTTTTCGAATTCGACCAGGGCGTCCCTGGCCTTCTTCAGAAAGTCCCAGGCCAGATTGTCCTCCGGATGACCGATCCAGATTCTGAAGTTATGATTGATCCAGGAACCGGGGAACAGGTGAGTGAGCCTCTGCGGTTCGCCGGAGTTCCTTAGAAAGTCGCTTATGGTGGTGGTGCGGATCAGCTTATCCTCCGAGAGCCCGGTATAAAGCGCCGACAAGAAATCGTGGCCTTCGTTTCCGTAATATTCCCAGCAATTCTCACCATCCAGTATGATGGAGACCACGGAGTTTGACAACTCCTCCGGGGGGATGCTCTCCCTTATCCGATGCAGGCGCCGGACAAAGTCACTTGCGGCTTCTTCCGGGTCCCATTTGGAGTAGACGAATCCTATCAGATCGGAAAGAGTGTGGTCCCGAAACAATATGGAGAGATCGTCCCCTTCCACCGTTATCCTGTAGGGTTTGTAAAGTGCGGCAGGATGTCTGCGCGCCGGCCTGGCCCGCTCCGCTCTTCCCATGGCCAGGCTCAGAAACAGAATCTCCTCATCGGTCGCTATCCACTTGACTCCCGACTTAGCCGCCAGAGGGACGATCTGCTCACTGACGCTCCCCTCGGATGGCCACATGCCTTGGGGTCTTTTCCGGAAAACCCTTTCGCAAAGCTCCAGACCCCGCCTGATCTGAACTTCCGCATCCTCAGGATGGCAAAACCTCTCTTCCGGCAGTTGAATTTGGGGAAGGGCGAACCTTGCCACGGCGGTGTCACAGAGCAGGGGCATTATGGGATGAAAATAGGGCGAAAACGTTATCTCGATCTGTCCCCTATCCTGCAGTTCCCTGTACTTTGGAAGAATCTGAGCCAAAATCTCTCTCTCTTGGCGAAGCAAGCCCCCTTTATCTTCCTCGGTGAAATCGCGGCCTTTTCTGAACAGGCCACGGATAAAGGGGTCATCCCTGAAGATCGGATCTATCCACGCCAGATTCGACCAGACCTGCAGATCCAGGAAATCCTGAACGTCAAAATCACGAACCTTGCGCCTTAAATCCTGCAGGTCTTCTCCCCTTTTCCGGAACAGCTCGCGGAATCGAGGGTAGGGATCGATCATGGTGCCGAAGCTGCAGTTGAAGAAACCGGAGAGTATCTTTTCCTTCTCACCCTCACTCAACTCTCCGGCCGGTCTTTCGGTGAGAGCCAGATGGCCGTCATAAGCTTCGTTGTGCGCATAGTCCTGTATTTGCTCAATTAAGGAGGGAACCAGATTGAAGGTTTGTCTAATACTCGGAAAACGATCCAGCACCGCCGCCATGTCGTAATAATCCTTGAGTCCGTGCAGGCGCACCCAGGGCATCTTGTATTGACCTGTCCGGGGATCCTTGTAGTACGGCTGGTGCATGTGCCAGAAAAAGGCCACCGATAGGGCAGGAGAATCAGGACTCTTTTGGGGGCTTGATGCTTTTGGAAAAGAGTCGTTTCTTGGGGCCATGAGGATTCTTATCCGGCGATTTGGGCCAGCTCCACCTTGGCCCGGTGAA
Source organism: Candidatus Zixiibacteriota bacterium (assembly GCA_049643405.1). Taxonomy (GTDB): domain Bacteria; phylum Zixibacteria; class MSB-5A5; order MSB-5A5; family SM1-73; genus SM23-73-3. Next base: position 1,022 of record JBARPX010000178.1, on the reverse strand, counting down.
CCTCCCGGGAGTCGGGATATTCGTCTATCAATCTGTGCAGTGTCTCTCTGGCCTTGTCGTTTTGATCAGCCTGAAGATAGGCAGAAGCCGCCCGAAGGAGATATTGGGGCGCCAAAAACGTCTGGGGACTTAAGGAAACTGCCCTGAGGAAGTTTTCTGCGGCCAGGACCGGCTTTCCCGTCTGCATATGGCAGTCTGCGATCCCCGCCTGGGCTGATTGAGAAAGAAGCGGATCCTCTTTGTATTTCTGTACGTATTTTTCGAACAGGGATTGAGCCTGAACATAATCCCTGGCATAAAAATAAGCATAAGCCAAATAGAAGGCCGCCTGCCCCGCGCTCTCGGTGCTGCCATACCTGTTTACCACCGTCTGAAGATCATCCACCGCCCCACCCATGTTCCCGCTCTGGAGCGCCAGATTTGCCTTTCCCAGAAGCTCAGCCGCCTTTCGCTCCCTTTTTGTCTGGGAGGAGAAGATGAAAAACAGTACCGCCGCAACCAAGACCACGCCCCCCCCTGCCATAAGCACCTCCTTTAGGTGCTTCTGAACCCATTCGCTGACCTGCAGGGAGTAGGTGACGAATTTATCCTGCTTCATGTCCTTCTTTGTTATCCTGTGTGGGCTCATACGTTTCTCCTTGCTTTTAGTTCGCCTCGTTACTGTTTACCAAAGAAATACGCAAGAATGCGTCGGGCCGTCAGCCGTCTTTTTGAGCTTTCGGCTCGACGGCTGGAAATTTAAGCCAAAATTCAGCCAAAGCAAGCATTTTTTGCATACCGCTTGAGTTGCCAAAAAAAGCGAAGCCCGGCCCTTTTCTTGTCGGGGACAGGCTTCGCCTTTTCTTTACCTGATGAACTTCTTGTCTAGAAAAATCCGGTGAAACTCACCATTATGCGACTGTATTTGTTGCTTTCCTCCCTGGTGAACCTTTTTTCATCCTTCTTCTTATGAAGAGAAAACCATGGCGCGGCGGTTTGGCTTTGCCGGAAAAGCCCCACATAGGTAGATGTCTCGTTGCTCA
>JBARPX010000177.1:0-11575 GCA_049643405.1 Candidatus Zixiibacteriota bacterium | reverse complement strand
GATGAGACATCAGAATGGTCTTACCACCGTCTTGGAGAATCTTCTTGATAGTGGGAAGGGAGGCGACAATCCGCTTGTCGTCAGTCACCGCGCCTTCCTCGTCCAGAGGCACGTTGAAGTCAACCCGAACCAGAATTTTGTTATCTTTTAATTGAAGATCATCAATTGTAAGTTTCTCCATATTTCTCCATGAAATTTGCGTTTCTCAAATGACAAGAATTTGAGATTTCTAATTCTTGCCAACTTCAGTTAAGTCAATCAGGCAACTGTCCTTTAAAACCTCTCCTTCCTTTAACGAATAGTATATCTTTGTCTCATCTTCCTTGGACCATTCCAAATTGGAAATGGATGCGTTTATAGAGAATTCCTTTGTGAGTATGCTTTTCCAAGATTCTTGTGGGGTTTTTCTCAAGATGACCATATTTTGGGTCACGCTGGATTCTGTCTTTAATATCGCCACGTATCTATTTTGCGGAGACCAGAAAGCTTTTAAAGACAATTCTCCGCCCAGATCTAAGAATTGCACCCTTCTCGTTTGAAGGTCGAATTCTCCTTGCAAGCCTTCCATGGAGAACGCAATCATATTTCCGGCAAGGAAGGTTGCCTCGTTGGCGAAAAGTGCCACACCATCGGTGACCTCATTTCGCAAGTCTTGGTATAGTGTCCTTTCTGGAGAGGACAAAGCATTGAAAACGAGCGCGAAATATTCTAGTACTTCTTTTGAGCCGAAAAGTGGGTCCCTTTCAATAGACAAATACACGAGATCTCCCATCCAGTTGACGAAGACTTCAGGCTGTGGGGTCTCTTCTTCCAGGATGCGCACAAGTTCGTCTGCACAAATCTCTCTTTCCGTCCTGATCTTAACCAATCTGTAGCAGTCGGTATCCGGGATCACTTCTACGGAGTCTCCTCGAAAGCTCATCAAAAGCTGCCTCTTATCGAAATCGAGCACCCATATCCCAGGACCTGACATGCTCCCTCTATTGATTACAATAAGAAAACTCCTGGTGTCTTTTGTCAACCAAATCCAATCCTCAACGTAAGCGGGAAATTTATGAAGAAAAGTCCTCTGCGTTCCGTCAGTTTTGCAGTAGAAGAGGTCTCTGCCTTCACACTCAAATGCCAAACCATTGGCTGTAGTATAGACGACGTATTGCCTGTCCGGGGACAACTTCGCTTTGTTCATTGCCCAGGGCTCGTGCTCTTTTACAATAGTAACCTTTTTTCCGTCTGGCCGGACGACATAGAAATATCCATCCTCTGATATGATTTTAGCTGTATCAGATTCTGCTTTTGAATTAGTTAAGGACGTTAGTAAAAGAAGGAGCATCAACAAAAACAAACAGTTTCTTTTCATCTGTTTTACCTCTTGTTCGGGTGGGGATTGCACTCCCACCCGTCTTCTCCTCAGGGCAGCGGTACAACTCCTGCCCTAACTCTTGGAATCCCTGTACAATTGAATTTATCTCGCCATCAACTCCAACATCTCGACCATCCTCACGGAGAAGCCCCATTCGTTGTCATACCATGCGAACACCTTGGCCAGGTTTTTTCCCATGACCATGGTGGAAAGTGCGTCGAAAATGGATGAATAGGGATTATGAATGACATCCGTGGAGACGATGGGATCTTCTGTATACTGCAGTATCCCCTTCATCGGGCCGGAAGCCGCTTGTTTCATGGCGTTGTTTATGGCCTCAACGGTCGCCTCTTTGGAGAGTTCACAAGTCAAGTCGACGATGGAACCTGTGGTGGTCGGCACTCTCAAGGCAACTCCGTCGAGCTTCCCAGCCAGCTCGGGTAGAATCAGAGAGAGAGCTTTCGCCGCTCCCGTAGTAGTGGGGATGATGGCGGTAGCCGCTGCTCTTGCTCTTCTCAAGTCCTTGTGAGGAGCATCCAGGAGTTTCTGGTCGCTGGTGTAAGCGTGCACGGTGGTCATGAATCCGCGCACAATGCCGAAGTTGTCATTTAGAACCTTGGCGATGGGCGCTAAACAATTGGTAGTGCAGGAACCGATTGTCAAAACCTGGGCCTTCGGATCGAATTTATCCTGGTTCACACCCAGGATGATATTTAATACAGAGGGATCTGATCCCTTCGCCGGTGCCGAGATCAGCACCTTCCTGGCCCCGGCATCCAGGTGCTTTTTGACGTCGGCTGCGGTGCGGAACTTGCCGGTGGACTCCACCACCAGCTCCACCCCCAGTTTTTTCCAGGGCAGGGAAGAGGGATCTTTCTCTGCGAGCACCTCCACCCTCTTTCCATCTACCAGGATGAAGTTTCCCTCCGCTTTCACCTCAGACTTCAGCACTCCATGCACCGAATCATACTTCAGAAGGTGAGCCAGGGTCCTGGCATCGGTTATGTCGTTCACGGCCACTATGTCAAGATTACCATTGCCCATGGCGGCCCGATAGACCAGCCTACCGATTCTTCCGAAACCGTTTATGCCAACCTTCACTGGCATCTGTTCCTCCTTTTTCAAAATGTGTTAACATGTTCTTTGCAGTTTACTATCTGCCGCAAGGTCGGTTGAACGATGGAGGAATATAAAATGAACTCCTCCCATATGCAAACAAATTCTGGATGGAATTTTCGCTAATGATGTGGGACGGATTATTTGACTCTGGGTTGGTGGAATATCCTGCAAGAATGTCTCTACGACAGGGGAAAAACTAAGTTCCTTTCAAAATGTAAGCGACCCCGAATGCAGCCTCCGGTCCGCTGTAGTCTTTCAGTCCACCCACTTTGTCGCCGAATCTCACTCCCCGATATTTAAAGTCCGCGCAGATTACCAGGCGCCGGCTCAAGACGAAGTCTATTCCTCCGCCCGCGTGCCATCCGAAAGTGAGATAGCTGTTGGTGCCACTCTCCACAAAGACATAAGGACCAGCGTATCCACCAAGGCGCAGGTTTTCGACCCCCGATACCAGGCCAACACCGGCGCCGACGTACGGCTGCCACCTGGTCTTCTTGGCAGAGAATAAGGGATAGTAGGTCAGCTGGCCAGAAATCGGATAAATGGTCACCCGTTTCCAGTAGTAACCGTTGGTGTCGCTGTATCTGGTCTCTCCGCGGTAGTTGCTTCCTAAGGAGAATTCGAGGGCGAATCCTTTGGTCAGCCCCACGCTGCCAAAGAACTCCCCATAGGGAGCGGTAACCTTGGTCAGGATCTCCTCTCCGGGAGGCGCCTGCACATTCTTTGCCTTGACGGCGTTCCAGAACCCCATTCGCACCCCCAGCATGTGAACGGAACTTAGGTCAAGGGCTAGACATGAATTGACCTGGAGGATGCTTAACAGCAGGAAACTAACAAGTAAGAGTTTTTTCATCTGTAAAAGAGCCTGCGAGTAAATCGGTCAACGGATTAAACGCCCAGACGCCCATACGGGCCTGTCTGGGGGCGTCCGTATGGACGGATGAAACGGATGAAACGGATGCCGGCGTTGAGTTGTTTGATCCGAGCAATGTGTGGATTTATTACCCAAAGAATATCTCGGCCAGTTCATACAACTCGTCGTCGATGCGTTTGGTCTTGGAGGTGGCTTCCTTTAGGTCTATGGAGCCGATCTTGTTACCTTGCAGGGTGACCATCTTGCCGAATTCTCCCCGGTGTACGAGATCGACCGCGGCGACACCGAACCTGGTGCCGAGCATACGGTCAAAGGCGGTGGGCGTTCCGCCTCTCTGAACATAGCCCAGAATCACGAAGCGAGTCTCAAACCCGGTTCTTTTCTGTATCTCGGTAGCCAGTACCTTTCCGATGCCTCCAAGTCTCACATGGCCAAAGGCGTCTTTCTCTTCATCCTGCACTATCTCAATCTCTTTGGTGCCGCCGTTGTCGGGTGTGGTTATCTTCGCTCCCTCGGCCACCACCACGATGCTGAAGTCTCGTCTCCTCTGGTGTCGCTTGCAGATGGCCTCACATACCTTGTCTAGGTCAACCGGCTTTTCAGGAATCAAGATAAAGTCCGCCCCGCCTGCGATTCCGGCCTCTATTGCAATCCAACCGGTGTGACGGCCCATCACCTCCACCACCATCACCCTGTTATGAGACTCGGCGGTGGTGTGGATTCGATCTATCGCTTCCGTGGCGATGTTCATTGCCGTGTCAAAACCAAAGGTATAGTCGGTGCCCCAAATGTCGTTGTCAATGGTCTTGGGCACGCCGACGACCTCAACTCCTTCGTCAAAAAGCTTGGCGGCGACACCCAAGGTGTCCTCTCCTCCGACTGCGATGATGGCGGAAAGCTCCAGAGCTTTCTTCTTGTCGATAATTCTTTTAACGCCGTCCTCCTCCTGAAAGGGGTTGGTTCGAGAGGTCTTAAGTATGGTTCCCCCTCTATGGATAATCCCGGAGACTTTATCTAAGTTCAACTCCTCGGTAAGCCCGTACTCCATCAGCCCACGCCATCCCTTGAGTATACCCACCACCTGATAGTCGTACCTAAGCACGGATTTTCTCACTACCGCCCGGATAACCGCATTCAACCCGGGACAATCGCCTCCTCCGGTTAAGATTCCGATTCTTTTGCTCATGATTTTACCTGCCTTTTTCTGTGGTTCGCCAACTCGCTTAGGGTTTTAAAATCCCCCTTTTCCCCCTACTATTGTCGTCAATTCCTTGGTTTACTTTCATTTCTTTCCGATGACGACCGGGTGGTCGAAGATTATACGGCGGCGAGAAAGCGAAAATTCAAATCTTTCGGGGTTATTTCAGATCAGTCAAAAGCAACCTCAGCTCCCTCAACTCAGTAATGGCTAGATCCGGGCCGACGTCATCGGAGGGAATCAGCCCTGGATTATAGTGTACTGAAATCATGCCCACATTCTTTGCCCCCAGGACGTCGACGTCAACCAAATCTCCTACGTGCGCGGAGTTCTCAGGTTTGCTCTTAAGTTGCCGCAGGGTATGGAGAAAAATGCGGGGATCGGGCTTGCGAATCCCAAGCTCGTCGGAGAAGGTGGTGACGTCGAATGAGTCTATCATTTCCAATCGTTCCAATAGCACTCTTATGGTTCTCCCGGGGGTTGTTCCGGTATTGCATATCAGGCCAACCTTATAACCTCTGCTCTTTGCGTGGATTAGTATCTCCTTTGCGCCGTCAATCAGAATCGGCGGTTCCTCCAGGATAGGAGAGACGTAGGCTTCAACTAAGTCTGGCATCAGATTCCGCGGGATACGTTGCAGCTTTTCGTTATCCAGAAACCCGAACATGATGCTCAACTGCTCCTCGGTGGAGAGATCGAGATTCTTTTCCCAGGTCTCGGCGCATTTCTCGAATCCCCTGCGATAAGCTTCGGCCAACCGGCCAGATTCAACCTCTCTTCCGTTTTGTCGAAGCACCCTGGTCAAATTCTCGATCCTTCTTTGCCTGTACTTGCTGTAATCCTGCGGAATATTGGAAATCAGGGTATTCCACAGGTCGAAGGTGACCGTATCAATCATCAGGAAATCCTTTTTCGATAAGATCTTTGGCCTTGCCAAACGCTTGGGCGCGGTGGCTGATTCTATTCTTTTCCTCGAAGGAGAGCTGGGCAAATGTTTTGTTCAGGTTCGGCAGGTAGAAGACCGGATCATAACCGAAGCCGTTCTCTCCCCGCTCCTTTAAGGCGATTATCCCTTCGACCTCTCCTTTGACCGTCGTGACATGCTTCGGGTCTTTCATCCAGGCCACCACGCAGACGAATCTTGCGCCTCTTTTCTCCCGAGGGACACTGAACATCAACTGGAGTAGTTTTCTGTTGTTGTCCTCAAAACTGCAATGCTCACCGGCAAATCGGGAGGACAACACTCCGGGTGCTCCGTGGAGGGCGTCCACCTCCAGTCCGGAGTCGTCCGCCACCGAAGGCAAGCCGGTGAATTTGTAAATCGCTTCGGCCTTCAAGATTGCGTTTTCCTCGAGAGTCTTTCCGGTTTCTTCTACTTGGGGAGCGCCGGGAAAATCCTCCAGGGTCACGATCTCCACGGAGAGTCCGGACAGAATGTTCTTGATCTCTTTTATTTTGTGTCTGTTGTTGGTTGCCAGTACGATTCTTTTCATCGGTCAAATCCGTTCAACTGAAACGTTTGTCGTTCAGTATCTGTCTATATCAATTCGTTTCACTTCCTTGATCCTTGCCCTCAAGAATTTCTCTCCCACCCGCACAAAGCTATCGGGAACATCAGAGACATAGAACCTGCGAAAGGCCTTCCGTTTTGTGTCTCTGAGCAGGGTGGAGTCTGTTAGAAATCTCTTGACCTCTTTGGCCGCTTCCTCGGCCGAATCGATCAATTTGGTTCTTTTTCCCATCACCCTGGCTATAATGCCCTTCAACAGGGGATAGTGGGTGCAGCCTAAGACCAGAGTATCCACTCTCTTCTTGAGCAGAGGACTTAGGTACTCGCGGGCGATCAAGCGGGTAGCCTCTTTGTTTACGTAACCCTCCTCGGCCAGCGAGACGAACAGCGGGCAGGGTATGGCATGTACTCTCAATTGAGGGTTCAGTCTCCGGATGGCCTTCTGGTAAGCGCCGGAATGGATCGTTCCCACGGTTCCGATCACTCCGATCCTGCCGTTCCGGGTCGCCCTGGCCGCAGCCCGGGCGCCCGGCTCAACCACGCCGATCATCGGAATGTCGTACCTTCTTCGCAGGGAATCCAAAGCCACCGCAGAGCCGGTATTGCACGCAACCACGATGAGCTTGACCCTCTGCCGCAGGAGGAAGTTGGTGTTCTGGAAAGAGAAGTTCCTCACTATCCGTTTTGATCTGGGGCCGTAAGGGTATCTGGCGGTGTCGCCGAAATAGATGACGTTTTCGTCGGGCAGAAGCTCGAATATCTTCTTGGCCACGGTCAACCCCCCGATGCCGGAATCAAAGATGCCGATGGGACGGGAAGCTCCCTTATCTGACGATGATGGTTTGCGAGAAGGAGTCATGGTTGTCTCAAATCATTAGTTCCGGTGCGTGATTGTTCCTTTCAGCCTTCCGGTTCAACAGAGATGGCCGGACTCAACTGCCGTCGGCGGCTTCTATTTTGCCGGTTCGTATTTCTTTTTAAAATCCCTAACACTTTCCAAAATGGCCTGGGCGATCTTCTGCCGGAATGAGCTTTTGTTCAGCAGCTTCTCGTCTTTACTGTTGGAGATGAAAGCCGTCTCGACCAAGACCGCGGGCATGTAAGCCTTGTTCAACACCACAAACCCCGCCTGGCTGACTCCCCGGCTGGGGATGGGCAGTTTCTTCTTTAGACGTCTTTGAATCATGGCCGCCAGATCGGAGGATTCTTTAAGATACTCGCTTTGCATTAGGTCCATCAAGATGAACTCCAGATCGTCCACGTTCCGGCTCGCATCATCGGCAAGTTCGAATCTTATGGAGGAATTCTCCAGGGCCGCAGCGGCGCGGGCTTCGTCATTCTTGGCCGTGGCCAAGAAGAAGGTCTCGGAGCCCCGGACAGATCTCTTTTTGAAAGAGTTGGTGTGGATGCTTATAAACAAATCGGCGCCGCTTCGGTTGGCGATCTGGGTTCTTTCCTCTAAGGGAACCAACACGTCGGTCTCTCGGGTCAGGATAACCTTTAATCCTTCTTCTTTCTTCAGAAGTTCTTTGAGTCTTCTGGCGACGTCTAAGGTTACCTCCTTTTCCAAAAGACCACTTTTTCCCACCGCTCCCGAATCCGGCCCGCCGTGACCTGGATCTACGACGATCACATCGATCAGATCGTCCGTCAACTCGCCCTGCTCACTGAAAGTTCGGCTTGAGTCGAACTTGCCGGCATCAAGGGAAGAGGATGCGCGAGCCAACGAGATCTGAATCCGGTGGGGATCCTTCTTGAGTGCATGGCTGAAGTCAACGAAGGGCTTGGTCAATCTAAACGAAAGCTGTGCTGAGTTTTCAAACTGATAAGCTTTTATCCACCTCAACAACCCCGGGGCCTTCTTGGTCCCGAAAAACGTTGTGTCCAGTTTTCCCTGGTAGAAATTGACGTTCAGATTCCCGTTTTGATCCTTGAATATCTCGTATTCTAAGGGTTGGGTGAGGAATATCTCCATCAGTACTCCGTTAACTCTCCCCTCGATACTGAAGTCCACTATGCTGAACTCGCCCTCAAGCGATATTCCCAGCTCTTGGTGTGAGCGGGGAGAATGTATATAATCCCAAATTCTCTGAAAACCTGTCAACGGAACGTAGAGGGTGCCTTCTCTGAGCATGGTGTCATAGGTGAGATTGTAAACCTCCGAATCATAGAGCATGTAAGGAGAAAACCAGGTGAAAACCGTCTGGTGGTCGCCAAACTCCAAGGCGACCTTTCTCAGTATTCTATGCCAGTAGATCTCGGCATCCAGAATCAAAGCCAGGTCATTGACAGCAACGTATTGTATACCGTCCATTTGTATGGTTCTCACCAAATGGCTTTCACCGTCTTCGGTCACAAAGATGGAGGCAGAGGCAGAAACGGAATGGAGCAGAAACGGTGTCAGCAAAAGGCAAATAATCGTTGTGAGAACAGGCTGGTTCTTCATCTCTTCGAATTTGTTCCCGCTAACCTACGGATATGATATTTAGGTTGGGATGGAGTCGACCAAGTCGAGGATCTAGCGCTGGCGTTCCTTCAATGCCCGGCGTAGCTCTCGCTGGACCTCCCTGTCCTTTATAGTCTTTCTTCTGTCGAAAAGCTTTTTCCCAATGGCCAACGCCAGCTCTACTTTGGCAACCTTCCCCTTGAAGTAGACCCTCAGGGGGACGATGGTAAACCCTCTTTCTGCGGTCTTACCCAGAAGCCTTCTGATTTCTCCCTTATGCAGAAGCAATTTCCTTGGGCGGGTCGGATCGTGATTGAACCGGTTAGCCTGATCATAGGGGCTGATGTGCAGGCTGCGCAGATACACTTCACCCTTTTCCACCGTGGCAAAACTGTCCTGGAAGCTCACCTTGCCCTGGCGCAGGGATTTGACCTCGGTTCCAACCAGCGCAATCCCTGCCTCGTAAGTATCAACGATGTGATAGAGATGATGCGCTTTCCGGTTGGTGGCGATAACTTTGATTTGCTTAGGGTCCTTTTGCATACCTGACGAATATATTACGGGCAGAATCCTCCGGCAAGAGAAATTTAAAATAATGCTTGCCGACATACACAAAAGACGCTATATTCACGTTCAGCCGAAGTGGTGAAACTGGTAGACACGCTGTGTTCAGGGCGCAGTGCTCGTATGAGTGTGTGGGTTCGAATCCCACCTTCGGCATTTTTTTATCACATGTGCCCCATTTCCAATCGCATGCACGACTTGGCTCCCGCCGTACCTTCTCGACGGCTGCAGAAGAAGTGACTCCGGCGGTTTTCGTTTCCGATCACCAGGTATCTTCAGCTGCACCTCTAGATATCCTCTTGGATTACAACTGAGGACACTGGAGCCCTTTTGGGGAGTACAAGATTTCGCTTGGAAAAATGGGCCTTTGGGTTATATTGCTTAAAAGAGTACTGAGTTTAAACGATGAGAGAATAGATGCTTCTGTTAACGACTTGCCACTTATAACCCTTTCCTTAAAGAGGAGCAGCACATGAAAAAATGCGCCATGCTTTGTGTTGCGTTGTTTTTCATTTTACCGGCCGCCGGAGGTTCTCATGCGGCCGATGATTGGATTTCTTTTCGGCCGGGCAGCGTGGAGAGCTATCCGGCAGTTACAGTTTTGTCATCGACTGCCGATGAGTTGATTCTCCAAATCAGTTTCCCCGGCATGAAGGCGATGGAGATTACCAGGGTGGGGGACAGTTATCAGGCGCTTTCCCTGCCCGGTGGAGGACGCACCCATAACCTCGGATGGGCTGAGCTTCCCACCTGGTCACGCTTCGTTGCAGTCCCCCAGGGGGCGATCCCTGAAGTGCAGATTATTCAAGTCACCTCCTCCGTGCTCTCGGGGTATAATGTCTTTCCTGCACAGGAGCAGCCGGTGGATAAGGTGGGCGCGCCCGAACCGGAATTCGTCAGAGACGAGGAATTCTACCGGAAGGACGAGTTCTATCCGGACCGGTCGGTCTACGTAAACCAGCCCAAGATTATCCGCGGCTGCGGAGTTTCATCGCTGGCTCTCTTCCCGGTTCAGTATAATCCCGCCAGGGGTGAGCTAAAGGTCACCTCAGAGATCACGGTGAGATTAAGCTTTACCGGAGGGAATGGTGTATTCATCGAGCCCAGGTACAGGTCTCCATATTTCGAAAGGCTTTTCCAAAACCTGTTGCTTAATTATTCTGCTCTGGGCCCGCCTGCCCCCGTCGGTGGAAAGGACGACACCGGGTGTGATCTTTTGATCATCACTCATCCCAACTTCCAGGCCTGGGCGGAATCGCTAGCCTACTGGAAGAACCAGTCGGGAATAATCACCTGGGTCCGGAACACCATCGAGACCGGCTCAGATACCGGTTCAATCAGAACCTATCTTCAGAATGCCTACGACACCTGGCTGCCGCCGCCTTCGTTTCTCCTTCTTATCGGAGACGCGGAGTTTATCCCGCTGTTCTATCGAAGCATCCATCTTTACGATGGTTTCAGAACCGGCACGGATCTGTTTTATACCACGCTGGAGGGCTCCGATTTTTTCCCCGATCTGTTTCCGGGAAGAATATCAGTGGACAATGCTGCGGAGGCGGGGACGGTAATAGGCAAGATACTGCAGTACCAGAGAGACCCCATTTCGAGTCCTGAGGAGTTCTACGACAAGGTTCTGGTGGCCGGGCATTTTCAGGATCGTGATTACGATAGTCACGCAGACAGGTTCTTCATCCAGACCAGCGAGACGGTGAGGGACTTTCTGACAACCCAGCACGGGAAGAACGTGGAGAGATGCTACAACAAGACATCGGGGTGCAACCCGCTCTATTATTACTTCGGTGACCCGCTTCCCTTCGGATTGACCTGGTACGGAAACTATATCCAGATCAGCAACGCCATCAACATTGGCAGCTTTCTGGTGAATCATCGGGATCACGGCGGCGTAAACGGATGGGGCGACCCGGAGTACTACGTTTCACACGTTAACTCTCTCAACAACGCAGACAGACTTCCGGTCGTGCTTAGCATCAACTGCGAGACAGGTCATTTCGACAATGAGACCGATGCCTCCGGTCACGGCACCCAGGCTTCGGCAGTTTACTTCTGCGAAGCTTTCCAGAGAAAAGCCAACGGAGGGGCAGTGGGAATCTTCGGCCACACCCGGGTGAGCTGGAGCGGACTGAACGACGAGTTATGCAAGGGCTTTTATGACGCCATCTGGCCGGATTTCGATCCCGGCTATCCCGGCGGTGGCTCCACCGAGCCCATTTACAGTCCCCTGTGCCGGATGGGGGCCGTGCTTAATTTTGGAAAATTCTGGATGTACGATAAGTACTATCTGACCGGCGGAGAGGGCTATCCCTGGGGCGGGGATCTGGAGACGACAGAGATCAGCTTCGAGATGGGAACCTGGTTTGGGGATCCCACCATGCAGATTTGGACCGAGCTGCCTGCACCGCTGGAAGTCTCGCATCCGGACAGCGTTCTAGCCGGCGCATATTCGGTTCCGGTGGTGGCCACCTCTGGCGGCTCTCCCGTGGAGA